>NZ_CP102283.1:1310281-1637851 GCF_025150565.1 Granulicatella adiacens ATCC 49175
CTAGAGCCTCCCACGAACGACTAGTAGCTTCTTCTGCGATGCGTTTAGCAAGAGTTGGGGTACTTGTTGTAAGATCTACTACAACAAGATGCTCCTTCGTAGACTTGAAGATTCCTTGTTCACCGAAGTACACTTCTTCTACATCTTTTGGATAGCCTACAATTGTTAAAACCACATCCGATTGATTAGCAACTTCAGTAGGTGTATCAGCCCAAATCGCTCCTTCTTCAAGAAGGTCTAATGCTCTTTCTTTCGTACGATTGTACACTACAACATTATATTTTTTTAGCAAATGGCGAATCATGGATTTCCCCATCACGCCAGTGCCAACAAAGCCTACTGTATTAATTTTCATTTTCTTCATCCTTTAACTCACTTGTTGATAAACGTAAAAATTTCATCAGATTCATAATGTTATGCGAATGTTCTTGATTCCATTGATAGCCGTTAATCGCAGCTTCGTAGAAATCTACAATTCTTTCTCCAAATGTTTCAGAAGAAATTTCCGATAATAATTGGTCTTGTAATACTGATACTTCCGCTTCATTACCTAGTTGAGTTTCTATATACTCTAAGACACAATTCGCAATATCTGCGTCTGTTTCAAATAACATTCCTAAAGCATCTGCTGTAATAAGGCTGCTTAAATAATCATTCTTCTTAGCGATTACTGGAACACGGTTAACAAGTGCCTCTAGGTACGTTAATCCTTGACTTTCTGATTCAGAAGCATTCACGTAAAGATCTGCCATTTGATAATACTTATAGACCATTTCGTTTTTTATTTCGCCCACAAATTGAACAAAATCGTTCATGCCAAGTTCCGCCACTTGCGCTTCGAGCTTCTCTCTTTCAGGTCCGCCACCAGCAATACATAAGCGTACATTTGGCTTACTTGCTATGATAGCTGGTAACGCAGCAATCACTGCAGCGATATTCTTCTCTTGAGACAAACGACTGAGTGATAGTAATACCACTTCATCATCTGAATACCCCAGCTCACTTCTTAAAGTTTTCGCTATATCTGGTTCTTGCGGAGGAACAACGACTCCAGTTGGAATCACTCGAACTTCCTGAAGCACTCCATATTCAAGTAGCTTATCTTTTGTCATTTGACTAGGAGCAACTACTCCACTTGTTTGATTACAAAACGCTTTAGAGATATACGCCACATGACTTGGACGTAGCACTTTACCTTTTGCAATGTAGTGTAAATATTTTTCATACATTGTATGGTACGTATGAATCGTTGGAATCTTCAACATAGCAGCAATTAGTTTGCCTGCTAACCCAAGGCTAAACTCAGTTTGCGTATGAATGATATCCAATTCATTTTCTTTCGCAATTCGATAAGCCTTCCCCAGCCCTTGAATCGCAACTCGACGATCCTTGAACGCAAAAAAAGGAACACTACCTAATCGTACAATATTTTCTTCTGGCTCAGTCACTTTTGGATCAGTAGTTGTAAAAATAATGACCTTATGCCCTTGTCTTTCTAAATCTTCTTTTAGTACTCGAATTGAAGTAGCAACCCCACTCACTTGTGGAAAGTACGTATCTGTAAATATACCGACTCGCATACTTACCTCCTTAAATTTGAAATATAAATATTTCTACTATCTCTTCTATTATAAACGATACAAACAATAGTGTCACTAATAGCTGATAAATTAACCATTTTAAGTAGTAGAAAATGTCAATATTTCATAACAGGTTCCATTTCTTGGTATAATATTCAACATAAAACAAACTTTTAATAAAGAAGGTTCACATTATGGATTCAATCGCGTTCTATTTACTTTTTCCTAGCTTATTTATGATTCACGAAATGGAAGAGATTCTTCTTATGCCCTCATTTATGTCCTCTATGGTTGAACATCCAAAATTTAAAAATTTCAAGGAACTCTATTCTCCTTTTAAGTTTAACCTAATCGTCTTAGAGGAATTTCTAATTCTTTTAGCTTTTCTAGCCTATAGTTTTTATGTGGGTGATTTTACAATTTATCAAACAATCATCATCGCATATAACTATCACATTGTAATCCATGTACTCCAAAGTCTTTATCTAAAAAGATATGTACCTGGTCTTTTGAGTGGAATCGTAACAGGATTATGTTGTTCAATATGGATTCATCAACTATTACAAAACCCTTTCCAACTCTACTTTTCTTCCATCCTCACACTACTTATTATTCTTCTCAATCTAGCCCTCTGTTTTAAATTACTAAATGCCTTTAATAAAAAATAGTACAGTCTAAAAAGCCCAACGATACTTTTTCGTTGGGCTTTCGTGTTTCATAAATTAAAAACATATCTAAGATGATTATTTTCTATAAATAACGGTTATATTCATCATCATATGAAGAAGAATAGAATTTAGAACTGAACCAGATTGTTCCCTTAAAAGGAAAAGCAAACTCGACATACATAGAAAATAAATGATGCTCTTAAAGTCAAAAGCAAAATGGAAAAAGATAAAGATGATCGTTCCCAGTATATAAGAAACCAAAACATAATCAGAATTATAAGCAATTTCTCTACAAATCACTTCTTCAATAATAGGTGAAAGAAGAATCGCTGAAACTTTTGTATGCAAAGGATAATGACTATTATCCTTTTTTGTAAATAAAAAAATAAATAAGAGAGTAAACAATCCGAAAAAGAAAAGAGATACAAAGTTTACTGATAAAGACAATAAATTCAAAATATTTGCATATATTAGTAGCACTATGAAAACAATTGTTTTAAAAAGATCTCTTATAATCTTTAAAAGTTCTAATGAAGTCTTCTTTCTTTTCAAAACAGAATATAGCACTTGCGAGAAAAAAAGGATTATAAAATAAAGAAGTAACGAAATAAATGTATAGTATGTTATTTCGAACATAGAACTGGTAAACTACCCTTCTCAAAATTAGAATATCTGATTCAATAGTAAAACAAAGCAGACTTCACATCAACTTATGCCACTATACAAAATGAGTTTAAATGGTTATACTCATCATTAAAACAAAAAAAGACAAGGTCTTAGAAACCTTGTCTTTACACATATACCGGCGGCCGGGGTCGAACCGGCACGCCCTCGCGGGCACTGGATTTTGAGTCCAGCGCGTCTGCCAATTCCGCCACGCCGGCATATCAGGAAGGCGGTAACCGGATTTGAACCGGTGATGAAGGTTTTGCAGACCTCTGCCTTACCACTTGGCTATACCGCCATCAAACTATAAAAAAACTGGGGTAGCTGGATTCGAACCAACGAATGACGGAGTCAAAGTCCGTTGCCTTACCGCTTGGCTATACCCCAAGATAGGCGACCGAGGGGAATCGAACCCCCGAATGTCGGTGCCACAAACCGATGCGTTAACCACTTCGCCACGGTCGCCATAATATTAAAGTAACAGGGGTAGCAGGAATCGAACCCACACTAACGGTTTTGGAGACCGCTGTTCTACCTTTAAACTATACCCCTAAATAGTTTGAAATTCAACTCCAAAAAATGGAGGGGGGCAGATTCGAACTGCCGAACCCGAAGGAGCGGATTTACAGTCCGCCGCGTTTAGCCACTTCGCTACCCCTCCATATGGCTCGGGACAGAATCGAACTGCCGACACCTTGAGCTTCAATCAAGTGCTCTACCAACTGAGCTACCGAGCCTAGCGAATATTATATTCATCTAACGGTCCCGACGGGAATCGAACCCGCGATCTCCTGCGTGACAGGCAGGCATGTTAACCCCTACACCACGGAACCTAATTGCGGGAGTAGGACTCGAACCTACGACCTTCGGGTTATGAGCCCGACGAGCTGCCAACTGCTCCACCCCGCGATAATATTAAGGAGGATAAGGGATTCGAACCCTTGCACGCTTTTACACGCCTGACGGTTTTCAAGACCGTTCCCTTCAGCCGGACTTGGGTAATCCTCCATAAAAAAATAATGACCCGTACGGGACTCGAACCCGTGTTACCGCCGTGAAAGGGCGGTGTCTTAACCGCTTGACCAACGGGCCATAGTAACAAAAACAATCATACAAATGGAGAGTAAGGGATTCGAACCCTTGAGACAGGGTTAACCGTCTACACGATTTCCAATCGTGCTCCTTCGGCCAGCTCGGACAACTCTCCGAGTTTCCAAACATTTATATGAATGAACTCCGCCAGTAGGACTCGAACCTACGACATCATGATTAACAGTCATGCGCTACTACCAACTGAGCTATGGCGGAAAATTAATAAAGCGTGGCAACGTCCTACCCTCGCAGGGAGAAACCCCCAACTACTATCGGCGCTAAGAAGCTTAACTTCTGTGTTCGAGATGGGAACAGGTGTATCCTTCTTGCCATCGTCACCACACTTTATTTCTGAAAAAACTTTCGTTCTTTCAAAACTGAATCTATATCCAACTCCATCAATCTACCAGCTATACAACTCGTGGTTAAGTCCTCGACCGATTAGTACTAGTCCACTCCATGCCTCGCGGCACTTCCACTTCTAGCCTATCTACCTGATCGTCTCTCAGGGGTCTTACTCACTTGATGTGATGGGAAATCTCATCTCGAGGGGGGCTTCACGCTTAGATGCTTTCAGCGTTTATCCCGTCCACACATAGCTACCCAGCGATGCTCTTGGCAGAACAACTGGTACACCAGCGGTGTGTCCATCCCGGTCCTCTCGTACTAAGGACAGCTCCTCTCAAATTTCCAACGCCCGCGACGGATAGGGACCGAACTGTCTCACGACGTTCTGAACCCAGCTCGCGTACCGCTTTAATGGGCGAACAGCCCAACCCTTGGGACCGACTTCAGCCCCAGGATGCGATGAGCCGACATCGAGGTGCCAAACCTCCCCGTCGATGTGAACTCTTGGGGGAGATAAGCCTGTTATCCCCAGGGTAGCTTTTATCCGTTGAGCGATGGCCCTTCCATACGGAACCACCGGATCACTAAGCCCGACTTTCGTCCCTGCTCGACTTGTAGGTCTCGCAGTCAAGCTCCCTTCTGCCTTTACACTCTTCGAATGATTTCCAACCATTCTGAGGGAACCTTTGGGCGCCTCCGTTACACTTTAGGAGGCGACCGCCCCAGTCAAACTGCCCGTCTGACACTGTCTCCCACCCCGGTAAGGGGTGCGGGTTAGAGTGGTCATGTCACAAGGGTAGTATCCCACCGTTGCCTCCTCCGAAACTGGCGTCCCGGATTCTTCAGCTCCTACCTATCCTGTACATGTGACACAAACACTCAATATCAAACTACAGTAAAGCTCCATGGGGTCTTTCCGTCCTGTCGCGGGTAACCTGCATCTTCACAGGTACTATAATTTCACCGAGTCTCTCGTTGAGACAGTGCCCAGATCGTTACGCCTTTCGTGCGGGTCGGAACTTACCCGACAAGGAATTTCGCTACCTTAGGACCGTTATAGTTACGGCCGCCGTTTACTGGGGCTTCAATTCAAAGCTTCGCTTGCGCTAACCTCTCCTCTTAACCTTCCAGCACCGGGCAGGCGTCAGCCCCTATACGTCATCTTTCGATTTTGCAGAGACCTGTGTTTTTGATAAACAGTCGCCTGGGCCTATTCACTGCGGCTGGTATTGCTACCAGCACCCCTTCTCCCGAAGTTACGGGGTCATTTTGCCGAGTTCCTTAACGAGAGTTCGCTCGCTCACCTTAGGATTCTCTCCTCAACTACCTGTGTCGGTTTGCGGTACGGGTCCTATAAATCTTGCTAGAAGCTTTTCTCGGCAGTGTGACATCAGAAACTTCGGTACTAAACTTCCCTCCCCGTTACAGCTTGTCGCATCTGTGATAAGCATTTGACTCATCAGCCGACTCACTGCTTGGGCGTACACTTCCAGTCGTACGCTTTTCTTAGCCTCCTGCGTCCCTCCATTGCTCAAACGATTTATAGAAGTACAGGAATATCAACCTGTTGTCCATCGACTACGCCTATCGGCCTCGCCTTAGGTCCCGACTAACCCTGGGAGGACGAGCCTTCCCCAGGAAACCTTAGTTATTCGGTGGACGGGATTCTCACCCGTCTTTCGCTACTCATACCGGCATTCTCACTTCTAAGCGCTCCACATGTCCTTACGATCATGCTTCTCCGCCCTTAGAACGCTCTCCTACCACTGGACCATAAGGTCCAATCCACAGCTTCGGTAATCTGTTTAGCCCCGTTACATTTTCGGCGCAGGGTCACTCGACTAGTGAGCTATTACGCACTCTTTGAATGATGGCTGCTTCTAAGCCAACATCCTAGTTGTCTGTGCAACCCCACATCCTTTTCCACTTAACAGATATTTTGGGACCTTAGCTGGTGGTCTGGGCTGTTTCCCTTTCGACTACGGATCTTATCACTCGCAGTCTGACTCCCGGATATAAATACATGGCATTCGGAGTTTATCTGAATTCGGTAACCCGAGATGGGCCCCTAGTCCAAACAGTGCTCTACCTCCACGATTCTCACTTCCGAGGCTAGCCCTAAAGCTATTTCGGAGAGAACCAGCTATCTCCAAGTTCGATTGGAATTTCTCCGCTACCCACACCTCATCCAAGCACTTTTCAACGTGCCCTGGTTCGGTCCTCCAGTGCGTTTTACCGCACCTTCAACCTGGACATGGGTAGATCACTTGGTTTCGGGTCTACGTCCACATACTTCATGCGCCCTATTCAGACTCGCTTTCGCTACGGCTCCGACTCTTCATCTTAACCTCGCATGTAAACGTAACTCGCCGGTTCATTCTACAAAAGGCACGCCATCACCCATTAACGGGCTCTGACTACTTGTAAGCACACGGTTTCAGGTACTCTTTCACTCCCCTCCCGGGGTTCTTTTCACCTTTCCCTCACGGTACTGGTTCACTATCGGTCACTAGGTAGTATTTAGCCTTGCCAGATGGTCCTGGCGGATTCCGACGGGATTCCTCGTGTCCCGCCGTACTCAGGATGCTAGTAGAGTTCGTCAAGATGTCGCGTACAGGATTGTCACCTTCTGTGATGGGCCTTTCCAGACCACTTCTGCTATCTTGATGTCTTCTCACGTTCTAGTCCTACAACCCCAACAAGCAAGCTCGTTGGTTTGGGCTCCTCCCGTTTCGCTCGCCGCTACTCAGGGAATCGATTTTTCTTTCTCTTCCTGCAGGTAATGAGATGTTTCAGTTCCCTGCGTGTACCTCCTAATGAGCTATGTATTCACTCATTGGTAACACCCTATGAAAGGTGCTGGGTTCCCCCATTCGGAAATCTTTGGATCTTAGCTTACTTACAGCTCCCCAAAGCATATCGGTGTTAGTTCCGTCCTTCTTCGGCTCCTAGTACCAAGGCATCCACCGTGCGCCCTTATTCACTTAACCGTTGGTTAAATGTCGCATAGCGTTGCGTTTTGTTAAAAAACTCTTTTCGTTAGATCTTACTCTAACTCTCGGTAAATTAATTGGTTATTTGTTGTGATATAGTATTCAGTTTTCAAAGAACAAAATTGAGAGATGAACCTCTCAAAACTAAACAAAGAAGTCTAAACCCTGTAGGGTTCCGTATTACCTTCAATACCTTACGGCACTGAGGTTTATCCTTAGAAAGGAGGTGATCCAGCCGCACCTTCCGATACGGCTACCTTGTTACGACTTCACCCCAATCATCTATCCCACCTTAGGCGGCTGGCTCCAAATGGTTACCTCACCGACTTTGGGTGTTACAAACTCTCGTGGTGTGACGGGCGGTGTGTACAAGACCCGGGAACGTATTCACCGCGGCGTGCTGATCCGCGATTACTAGCGATTCCGGCTTCATGTAGGCGAGTTGCAGCCTACAATCCGAACTGAGAATGGCTTTAAGAGATTCGCTTACCCTCGCGAGTTCGCTGCTCGTTGTACCATCCATTGTAGCACGTGTGTAGCCCAAGTCATAAGGGGCATGATGATTTGACGTCATCCCCACCTTCCTCCGGTTTGTCACCGGCAGTCTCACTAGAGTGCCCAACCGAATGCTGGCAACTAGTAATAAGGGTTGCGCTCGTTGCGGGACTTAACCCAACATCTCACGACACGAGCTGACGACAACCATGCACCACCTGTCACTTTGTCCCCGAAGGGAAAGCTCTATCTCTAGAGTGGTCAAAGGATGTCAAGACTTGGTAAGGTTCTTCGCGTTGCTTCGAATTAAACCACATGCTCCACCGCTTGTGCGGGTCCCCGTCAATTCCTTTGAGTTTCAACCTTGCGGTCGTACTCCCCAGGCGGAGTGCTTAATGCGTTAACTGCAGCACTGAAGGGCGGAAACCCTCCAACACTTAGCACTCATCGTTTACGGCGTGGACTACCAGGGTATCTAATCCTGTTTGCTACCCACGCTTTCGAGCCTCAGCGTCAGTTACAGACCAGAGAGTCGCCTTCGCCACTGGTGTTCCTCCATATATCTACGCATTTCACCGCTACACATGGAATTCCACTCTCCTCTTCTGCACTCAAGTTCCCCAGTTTCCAATGACCCTCCCCGGTTGAGCCGGGGGCTTTCACATCAGACTTAAGGAACCGCCTGCGCTCGCTTTACGCCCAATAAATCCGGACAACGCTTGCCACCTACGTATTACCGCGGCTGCTGGCACGTAGTTAGCCGTGGCTTTCTGGTTAGATACCGTCAAGGCGCTAACAGTTACTCTAGCACTTGTTCTTCTCTAACAACAGAGTTTTACGATCCGAAAACCTTCTTCACTCACGCGGCGTTGCTCCGTCAGACTTGCGTCCATTGCGGAAGATTCCCTACTGCTGCCTCCCGTAGGAGTTTGGGCCGTGTCTCAGTCCCAATGTGGCCGATCACCCTCTCAGGTCGGCTATGCATCACGGCCTTGGTGAGCCGTTACCTCACCAACTAGCTAATGCACCGCGGGTCCATCCATCAGCAGAAGCTTGCGCCTCTTTTCCTCTTCAAACCATGCGATTCGAAGACCTATGCGGTTTTAGCATCCGTTTCCGGATGTTATCCCCCTCTGATGGGCAGGTTACCCACGTGTTACTCACCCGTTCGCCACTAGATTGACCAGTGCAAGCACCGGTCGCTCTCGTTCGACTTGCATGTATTAGGCACGCCGCCAGCGTTCGTCCTGAGCCAGGATCAAACTCTCATGAAAAATTTGAATTTTCATGAGCTTTGAAAAGCTCATTTTAATTACTGACTTATTGTATCTCTTTAAGAGATAAGAAATTGTTGTTTCTTCATTCAATTGAATGAAGTCCCTACACATTTGGTTCGTCTTCTTTGTTCAGTTTTCAAAGGTCAATCGTTGTTTTGCAACAACTTCTATATCCTATCATAGGACATTTTTACTGTCAACAGTTTTTATTCAACTTTTTCAAAGTTTTTTGGAACTGTTTTAAAAGCGAACGTTCGCTTCACAGTGATATTAATTTATCATATTCAGATTTGGTTTGCAACTAAAATGGACATGAATTTTTTAATATATTTTTATTAGAAAAGAAAACAGAGTCTAACTATTAAAAACGTAGACTCTGTCTCTATGATAACCTCTTACTGAACAACACCGGTATCAATCGTTACTCCATCTTTTTTAATGATGTATTTACCACTATTCACTTGATTATTAAAGGTGAAATCAATACTAATTGTTGTTGTTTCCGTTATTTTGAACGATCGATAAGCCGTATTTATATTATTATTAGCATCCTGAATAAATACTTCGACCGTATTCGGTTGTTTCTCTTGAGTTGAAGTATGGTTTCCATTTCCATTATTCGCTTGTTTCTTTTCTTCATAAGGAATCGTAAACTTACGACTAACGACTCTTTCCCCTTTTCCTTTTGAAATAACAACCGTTAATGTATCTCCTTGTTTTAAAGTGGCTCCTTCTGCTGGAGACTGTTTAATAACTGTATCTTCTGTCTCATTACTATTTTCTTCAGTAATTTGAAGTTTTAGTCCATTCTGTTTAGCGTATTCTTGAACTCCTGAACGAGTGTAGCCTTTTAAGTTGACTAAGGTCACTGGTTCTTTGCCTTTCGAAACTGTCAAAATCATCTTTGTTTCCTTCGCAACAACCTTTTGATCCTTTGCGATACTTTGTTCTGTAACTTTACCAGCTTCGACTGTATCAGAATAGATTTCTTTCTTCTCTACAGCAATCCCTAATTTTTGAAGTTCATCTTTTGCTTTATCGAATGTATTACCAACGTAGTTTCCTATCGTCACCGTATCTTTCCCGGCACTAACTTTTAAAACTACTTTTGATTTTTCTCTAACTTTACTTCCGGCTTTAGGATTAGTTTCGACCACTTTTCCTTCTTCCACGGTATCTGATTTAACTTTTTGAACATCAGAGATTTCCAGATTCAAATCTGCTAATTTTACTTTTGCTTCAGCTTCCGTGTACTTACTCAAATCTGGAATAGTAACCTCTTTTGGCGCAGATTGAATATATGCAAAAATGGCAGCTGCCCCAATAAGGGTTATAAGAAGTAGTAAAATCCAAGGCCATTTTTTTCTTTTTTTCTTCGGCTCTTGAGTAATAGGCTTCTTTTCTTCATCAAATTGAATTTCAGGAACTTCTTTACTCGAAGTTGGGATTTTTCGAGGTATGGCTTCTGTAGCAATCGGTTGTAAAACTTTTGTTTCCTGATTCAATGTAGTGGGTTTAAACATCGGTTCATTAAGCCTTTCAGGATTTAAACACGTTTGTAAATCCTCCAGCATCTCTTCACAACTATTATAACGGTCCAAAGGTTCTTTTGCAGTTGCTTTAAGAACGACATTTTCTAAGCTTTGAGGAACTGTTGGTAACATTAATGAAATTCGTGGAAGTGGTTCTTGAAAATGCTTTAGGGCAATTGATACAGCAGACTCCCCTTCAAAAGGAACCTCACCAACTAACAATTCATACAGAACTATTCCAAGAGCATATATATCACTTCGAATCGTAGCCATTCCGCCTCTAGCTTGTTCCGGAGATAAATAATGAACAGATCCTAATAACGTATTTGTTTGAGTAAGTGAAGTCTCCGATAATGCAATCGCAATCCCAAAATCCGTAATTTTAACATCACCATGTTTATCAATCAAAATATTTTGAGGTTTAATGTCGCGATGAATAATTCTATTTTGATGAGCCACCTCTATAGCAGAAACAATTTGTGTCATAATACGTACTGCTTCTCGTGGTGGTAGAGGCCCTCTTTCTCGAATATATTCTTTCAAATCGGTTCCTTCGACGTATTCCATCACAATATAATGGGTTCCATTTTCTTCTCCTACATCATAGACTCCTACAATATTAGGATGAACTAATTGAGTTGCTGATTGTGCCTCTCTTTGAAAACGTCTCATTGCTGCTTCATTTGAGTGAAAATCAAATCTAAGTACTTTCACAGCAACAGGTCGCTCTAAAATTAAATCTCTTGCCAAGTAAACTGTGGCCATACCACCAGTTCCCACATGAGACTGAATCTTATATCGACCTCCGATTGTCTTCCCCGATTCAAACATTATGCTACCTCCTCTCTCACCAAATATTTAGCAATCGCTACGGTAATATTATCCCGTCCGCCTGCTTCGTTAGCAGCTAAGACCGCTTTTTGAGCTTGTGTATTTACATCAGAATAATTACCTAATATTTCTTTTATATATTGATCTTCTAACATGTTAGACAATCCGTCTGAACAAAGTAAAATCGTATCCTCATTTTTTAAAGTCACACGTACAAAATCTATTTGGACATTCAAAGTAATTCCCAAAGACTGAGTAACAATATTTCTTTGAGGATGTCTTTTTGCTTCCTCTTCAGTAATCTCTCCAGATTTCACTAATTCTTGTACGAGTGTATGATCTTCCGTTAATTGCTTAATTTGAAAATTGCGATATAAATAAGCTCGACTGTCTCCAACATTTGCTACTAATAATTCAGAATCAATGATTACTGCTGCAACAATTGTCGTCCCCATCCCATCCAATTCACGATATTGGTTTGCTTTCTGAAAGACACGATCATTTTCAGCCTGAATATTTTTAACCAGCCATTGGTAGGCCGCTTCTGTATCCGTAATACTTTCTTCTTCCCAACGTTTTCCCAAATGAGATAATGCCATAGCACTAGCTACATCCCCAGCATTATGCCCGCCAATCCCATCGCAAACAACGATAAGTGGCATATTTTGAGTATTCAAAAAATATCCGGCAGCATCTTCGTTTAAGGTACGTCTTTGCCCAACGTCACTCTTGATGGCTATCTCCATATTTTCCCTCCTGTTGCGAATCTATTTTCTTACCATTCTTGCAATGAAAAAACCATCTGTGTGATATTCATGTGGCAATATGGTAAGCATCGGATTTTCATTAGTACACCCAAACTCTTCTATTGGTTGTAATTCAAAATCCGGATGATTGGCTAAAAATTTAAGAACGACTTCCTCATTCTCACTTTTATTAATCGTGCAAGTTGAATAAATCAATTTTCCACTGTTCTTTACCATTGTAGCAACTGACGCTAAAATTTCCAACTGTATTATTTGTAATTTTGTTAAATCTTCACTATTTTTTGTGTATTTTATATCTGGTTTCCGGCGCATGAGGCCTAAACCAGAACATGGGGCATCTACAAATACTGCATCAAAACTTTCTTTTTCAAAAAGTTCTCCTACTTTTCTAGCATCGAGTGCATGAGTATGAATTCTGTCTTCTACCCCAAGGCGTTTTGCATTTTGATGAATTTTGCGTAATTTATTCTCATGCAAATCCAACGCCTCAACAAGTCCACCCTCTTCAGCCACAAGATAACTTGCAAAATGAGTAGTTTTTCCTCCAGGAGCTGCACAAGTATCGAGCACTTTATCTCCATGTTGAAGTTTTCCTACTTGAGCCACTAATGAGGATGACTCGTCTTGAACCGTAACGATACCATCTTTGAATGCTTTCGACCCTAGTAAATCTCCTTCTTTGACAATCACTGCTCGAGGAGATAACTTACTTTCTTGAACCATTACCCCTTCTTCTCTTAGAAGAGTTTGCACTTCTTCAACTGACATCTCTGGATTTTGAATACGCGCACTTAAATGCGGCGCAATATTTAAACTTGGGAAAATCTCTCTTGCCACTTCTCCGTATTGTTCAAATAATAATTCTACAATCCAGCGTGGCATGCTAAATTCAACACTCAAACGTTCACGTTCATCTTTAATAGAAGAAACTCCATCGAATCCAGAACGTTGAACATTTCTAAGAACACCATTGACGAATTTCGCAATCCCTTGATGACCACGTTTTTTAGCAATTTGTACAGCTTCAAAAATAGCAGCATGATCAGGGACTCGGTCAAGATACGCCATTTGATATACAGTCATTCGCAGTAAACTTAGCACCCATAGTTCCATTTTCTTTTGTTTCTCGATAAATGGTTTTAAATAGAAGTCTAATGTCAATTTACGTTGAATCGTACCGTAAAACAATTCCGTTAATAGTCCTCTATCTCTTACATCCAATTTATGTTTTTGCAACACATTTTGAAACGCGACAGTCGAGTACGCTTGATTTTTTTCTACATTTGTTAATAATTCTACGCAAATATCACGTACATTACTCATGGTTTAATCCCTCAAAAATCGCATCATTCTTCAACCATTCAGAAAATCCATTGATAAACGCCTTCGCGTCCATTTGAGCTTTTCCTGCTGGTTGAAGACGTGTAATTTCAAGCACTGTTCCGCCACCACAAGCCACATATAGACGTCCACCATCTATAAATAAGCTTCCAGGAGTTTTAGCGGTTTGTTTATCCGTTAAAGAAACTCCCCACATCTTCACACGATTTCCATTTAAAACCGTAAATGAAGTTGGCCATGGACGTAAGCCTCGTACAAAGCAATCTACTTCAGTCGCTGTTTTATTCCAATCGATTTGCTCTTGCTCTCTTGAAATATTTGGAGAGAATGATACTAATGCTTCATCTTGCTCCACTTCAGTAATCGTTCCGGCAAATATCTCTGGTAATGTTTCGATTAGTAAGTCTGCTCCAACGACACTTAATTTTTCAAACATACTTGCAACGTCATCTTCACCAGTAATTGGAATCGCACGTTGCGAAATAATCGCACCGGCATCCATCTTCGCAACCATGCGCATAATCGTTACGCCAGTTTCTTTGTCACCATTCATAATCGCATAATGAATCGGAGCTCCACCACGATATTTTGGTAAGAGTGACGCATGAACGTTCACCGCACCAAAACGTGGGAAGTTTAAAAACTTCGTTGGCAAGAATTGACCATATGCAGCCGTTACAATTAAATCTGCATCTAGTTGCATTAACTCTTCCAATTCCTGTGATCCACTTAATTTTTCTGGTTGGTAGACAGGAATATCATGCTCTAATGCAACTACCTTCACAGGAGTCGGAGTAATGATTTTCTTACGTCCAACTGCACGGTCTGGTTGTGTCACAACAGCAATCACTTCAACTGTTTTCTCTTCAATTAATCGTTTCAAAACGCCTGTAGAAAATTCCGGCGTTCCCATAAAAATAACTTTCTTCATTGTTCACCTCTATAAGAAATGTTGTGGTTCCATATCAATTGTCATAAGTATTTTCTTCGAACCAATCTCTTGCGTTTCAATCATCAATTGCTCCAAAAACTCTTGCAGCTGCGGCTCATTTTTGTATTTCACAATGATTTGGAAATAATAACGGTTGTTCATTCTCGCAATCGATTTAGCAGTTGGACCTAACACAACTGCTTTTGGTGACACATTTGCCATCAATGACTTATGAACTTCGATAGCTTTCTTCAACGCCACTCCTTCTTCTTCACTAGAAAACGTAATCATCGTCGTAAAGAAATATGGTGGATAGTTAGCCATATGACGCATTCGCATTTCTGTTTCGAAGAATCGTTCATAATGATGTCCTTGTGCTAATTGAATCGCGTAATGTGTTGGATTATAGGTTTGAATAAATACTTCACCCGGTTTCTCCCCACGTCCTGCACGACCTGAAACTTGTGTGAGCAGTTGGAATGTTTTTTCCGAACTTCTAAAATCAGGTATATTTAGTGCCGTATCTGCATTAATCACTCCAACGAGCGTTACGTTTGGATAGTCTAGGCCTTTCGCAATCATTTGGGTTCCAATTAAAATATCTGCTTCTTGATTCTCAAACTGTTTCAGAATCGCTTCATGCTGTCCTTTACGTCTTGTCGTATCCACATCCATTCTTACAATACGAGCGTCTGGGAATACCTCTTGCAATTCCTCTTGAACTTTCTGAGTTCCAGTTCCAAAGTAACGAATTTGTCGACTTTGACACTTAGGACAAAAAGTTGGGATTCTCTCTTCATGTCCACAATAATGACACTTCATTGTTTTCGTATCCATATGAAGTGTTAACGAAATATCGCAGTTTGGACATTCTAAAACATAACCGCAATCCCTGCATAATACAAAAGAGGAATAGCCTCTTCGATTTAATAGCAAAACCGTTTGCTCTTTCTTTTCCAATCGATTTTCGATTGCTTTTAATAAGGTTTGAGAAAACGATCCTTTCTGATGAATAAATTCATTTCTCATATCAATTAAATGCACTTCTGGAAGAATTTGTTCTTTAGCTCTTTTGGTTAGTTTCAGAAGAGTATAGACTCCTTTTTGCGCTCGAGCTCTTGATTCTAAACTAGGAGTTGCACTCCCTAACACTACAGGACAGTGATGGAATTCACCCCTCCAAATTGCGATATCTCTTGCGTGATATCTAGGAGATTCATCCTGTTTATAAGAGGTTTCATGTTCCTCATCTAAAATAATAATGCCAATATTTTCTAATGGAGCAAAAATAGAAGAACGTGCTCCAACAACAATATCTGCTTCTTTATTCTTGATTTTTCTCCATTCATCAAATTTTTCGCCTGTGCTCAGTCCACTATGTAGAACAGCAACCCTATCTCCAAAGCGAGACTTAAATCGTTCGACCATCTGAGGTGTTAAAGCAATTTCAGGAACAAGCATCATCGCACTTTGCCCTTTTGCAATAACTTCACTAATCCATTGCAAATAAACCTCCGTTTTCCCAGAACCAGTAACGCCTTCTAATAAATATACTTTTGAGTTATGTGGATCGATAGATTCTTCTTTTACTCTATCAAATGCCAGTTGCTGTCCCTCATTCAATTGAAAAGGAACACTCTTCTTAAAGAATCTTCCCTTATACGGATCGCGACTTACTTCTTTTTGAACTATCGTAATCCAATTATGCTCTACTGCAAATTTTAAATCAGCCGTTGTAAAATCTGTATCTTCTAAGAAACTTTTCTTCTGGATTTCCATTCTTTCCATCGAAGCGAGAGTCTTTAAGAGCGATATTTTCTTCTTAGCACGTGCAGAAAGCGTAGGAATAAACTCCTCATACTCTTGCATCACGTAGTTCAATCGAATCCAGTCTTCCGTTTTCACCTTGGCACGGTCTTTCACAACCGTCTCGATAACTACAACGCCTTCTTTTTTTAACTTCATCAACCGTTTTAGTTGTTCTTGTGGTAGGTCATCTGTATAAAGTAATGTGTTCTCATAATGGAAAATTTCTCGAAATACATCTTCATTCTCTTTTGGATTCACTAATACAAATCGTTTTTCATAATTAGACTTCAACATCGCTGGAAGCATAGTTTGATAGCATTGAATGAGGAATGCATGAACTTTCTTCGATAAATAGGCGCCTAACTCAATCATCTCTGGTGACAAGACGGGATCTAAATCCATTAAATGCAAAATATCTTTTATTTCTCCGTCGAAATCAACTTCATCACTAAGAGCCAAAACAAATCCAGAAATACTACGTCCCCCAAATGGAACAGCAACACGCATTCCAACTTCAATGCTCTCTTGTAATATTTCAGGGACATGATAATCAAAAGGACGATTTACTTGAATGACTGGTACATCAACGATTACTTTTGCATACATCTTTTCACCTCCAAAATTGTTTTACTATTTATTATACCATATTGAACTTCATTTTGTTGTTGCCTACGCTATACTTCTCTACTGCAAAAATAAAAAGCCAAGGGGAACCCCCTTGACTATATATTTAATTTATACATGTTCTGGTTTGCTGTCTTCACGGATAGTTAATTTTCCAGCTGCGATTTCTTCTAACGCACGACCAACATTTTTATGTGATTCATAGCTTTCTAACAATGGTGGTTCATGGTGGTGTAATTCATGCGCACGTTTACTTGAAAGAATTACTAATGAATATTTTGAATCGATTTTTTTTAGTAACTTATCGATTGATGGGTATAACATCATAACAACTTTCCCTCTTTCTACTCTTCCTCTAAAATTTCTTCTAACTCATCTTCAAACTCTTCAATACTCTCTATATTTCTTTGAATTCGTAAATGTTCAGTTTGAATAATAGCTTCAATTTGTTGAACCGCATTTTCTACTTTATCATTAACAACAGAGTAATCATAATACTTCATCAAACAAAGTTCTTCTCTAGCAACCTTCATACGATTTTTAATCACTTCGTCTGAATCTGTTCCACGGTTTACGATGCGAGATTCTAGTTCATGTAAATCAGGTGGTGTTAAGAAAATAAACACCCCGTCTGGCATCGCTTCGCGAACTTGAAGCGCTCCTTGAACTTCGATTTCTAAGAATACATCTTTTCCTTTATCTAATGTTTCTTGCACATATTCTAAAGGTGTTCCATAGTAGTTTCCTACATACTCCGCGTATTCTAATAATTTTTTATTTTCAATCATCGCTTCAAATTCTTCTCTAGATTTGAAGAAATAATCTTTTCCATCCACTTCACCTGGTCTTGGCTTACGAGTCGTTGCAGATACTGAGTACACAAATTTTTGATTGCCTTTTGCAAAAATAGCTGCGCGTACTGTTCCTTTTCCGACTCCTGAAGGCCCAGATAAAACGATTAATAAACCTTTTCTTGCCATAATCGTTTGAAAACTCCAATCTCTTTACATCTTTCTACTATAGTATCACAAACACCGTTGCTGCACCAATCAAAAATGATAGAAAATCAATAAAAAATCAATCTCCATAAGTTTTCTTTTGATTTTCTAACATTTCAGTAAACTAATCCGCATGATTCATGCTCAAAACAAAAAGGCTGGAAAATTCCAGCCTTTTATCTTTATTGAATGTTTTTAATTCTTGTTGTTACACCTTTTAATTTATAACATTCAACATAATCTCTAATAGGTCTCTTAATATGATCTATTACATATCTACGTCCATCAATATTATGCTTAGCTAGGTTTTCGTATAATTTTTCTATTTCAAGCTTCACTTCAGGATCATTAAATGTATAATGACCTGCAATATCTAGGATTTCATTTTGTAATTCTTCTTGCCCATCTCTTAGAATATCTTCAACAGTTAATTTTGTTTGATCTCCAATCATCCACTTTCTCCAGCGTTCTGATTTAATCGCATGAAGAAGTAATGTTTCTCTTAACTTAGAAGGAGATGTAACTAGACCATGTTTTACTAATTTAGCTTCCACAGCAACTAAATTTAGATATGCTCTAGTTTCTTCAGTTCCATATTGAGGAGCCACATTAGTTGCAGTAATTGAAGATGGAATATGTTCTAACAAAGTAACATCATCTAGATAATCTCCATTGTGTTCTTTTAGTCCTACATGATACTTTTTAGCCATTTCTGCTAAATCATATGCATTTTTGAAATTAAAATTACCTACTTGATCTGTTTTACGGACTAAAGTCCCAGTTTGGCCAACAATAAATGTCGGCATCGGTAAATCTCTCTTTTCTAGTTCATCTTTCAATTTCAAAATAAATGTCTCATATGTTTCAGTAGAAGTTAAGCCACCATTTGTTTCCTCTGTTCCCACTTCGTATCCAATAGTTGGAATATTTCGTTTAATTCTTTCTTTTTCACAATATTCAATTAGCTCAACAGTTCTTTCTAATACTGTCTCCAAAGGAATTACTTTTCCGATTTCAAATGGATCTTTTGTAGGGTCAATCATTAGTAAATCAAATCCAGCTTCGATATCTGCCAAATATGATTTCTTTCCAATTTCCATTGCAACATCAACAGGAAGATGATCATTTCTTTCCTTATCTCTTTGCCATGGTCCACCATGATCCCGACAGAGATAGTAAAAATTGTCATATCCGATCTCATCAGCTACTTCCTCAACTGCGGCTGCAAATCGTTTTTGGTCCCAACCATTAACGTATCCACCACCAAATTCATCAGAATCAACTTGATTTCGACTTGCAATAAACATTACTGGAAAATCTTCATCTTTCGACAACTCTAATGTGGCTTGAACACAGTTTTTTGACATTGGCCCAATTCCTAAAATTGTGGCACTGTCACCCGTCTCCTGAAGTTTAAGCAATCCTTCAACAATTGTTTTAATCGGTAATTTATTCATAATAGAATCCCCCTATTTTAATAACGATTCGTCTAAATCTGGTTTAGTGAAGTGTAACATCGCAACAGATACTAGCGTACCAATTAACATCGCGAGTACATACCATAATTTTCCATTAACAACTGGTAAAATGATTAATCCACCATGAGGAACTAAAGCCTCTACATTATTAATCATTCCTAAAGCTCCACCTACCGCACTACCAACAATAATTGCTGGTAACACACGTTTTACATCTTTTACCGCGAAAGGAATTGCACCTTCAGTAATCCCAATTAACCCCATGAAGAATGCTGACATTCCTAAGTCCTTATCTTCTGCGGTATATTTTTTACGATCAATAAAAGTAGATAGTGCCATAGCTAGCGGTGGAATCGCCACAGCAATACGGTGAGCACCATTTGGTGCATACACGCCTTCAGCCATTAACGCTAGAGTAAAAGCTGTTGCTGTTTTATTAATTGGTCCTCCCATATCAATAGCTGTCATAGCTCCAATAATCACGCCAAGAAGAATCGCACTTCCTCCTTGTAAATCCTTTAATGTAGAAACTAACCAAGTCATAGCAATTCCAATAGGCACTGCAATCACGTAGATATAAATCATACCTAAAACAAATACTGTAACAATTGGAATGATCAAGATTGGCATAATTGTTCTGATTGTATTAGGCACTTTAAATTTTTTGAACCATTGAACAAAATAACCAACTGCTACCCCTAAAATCATAGCACCTAAAAATCCTGTTTTTACTTGTCCTTCTCCTATAGGATTGTTAGCAACATATCCGAGAATCATCCCAGGTGCTAAAGCAGGTTTTCCAGCGATTGAGTAGGCAATATAACCTGATAAAATAGGAATCATCATACCAAATCCTGCTAATCCTAAATCCAACAGATTCTTCATGAAAGGATTCGTTACTGACATACCAGTTTCAGTTGCTTCACCAGTTGCTAAAGAGAATGCAAGAAAAATACCACCAACTACTACTGCAGGTAACATATACGAAACGCCTGAATTAAATGCTTTTTGAAGTTCTTTAAAAACACTGTTTTCTTTACTCATTTTTTTCATCTCCCTTTTCAAAAAATCATTCTACTAATTTAATGGCTTCATCAATATATTTCTCTGGATGCTTAATCATTTCTCCAGGTTCTACGGTTAACACTCTTCCTAGTTCTTCTTTTTCTTCAAATCTTTCTTCGCCTTCGATACTAATTGCTACCGCTAAAATAACAACATCCGCCGCATCAATTTCTTCTTGCTCTAACTCTTGTTCTATTCCCATACCTCCTTGCGTCTCAACCTTAACCTCAAACCCTCTTTTCCGGCACTCTTTTTCAATTGCCTCTTGCGCCATATAAGTATGAGCAATGCCTGTCGGGCAAGCTGTCACACCAACTACTTTCATTTTGATTACCTCCTATAGTTTTATTGTTTTTAATTGATATAAAATTTCCTCTATTGAATCTAGCATTAATAGTTTTTCTCGAAATTCCTCATCCAGCAATTTTTTACTTAATTGAGAAATAAACTTAAGATGGAGCTGACTGCTTTCATTTGGTACACCAATCATAAATATTAATCGAACTTTGGAATCATCCTCTTCTCCCCACTGAAACTCACAAACATTTCGAGCAAAAGCAACAAATGGTTCTAAAACTGATTCAGACTTTCCATGAGGAATTGCAATTGAATATCCAATAGCAGTTGATACTTCTTCTTCTCGCTGGAGTACCGCTTGATAAAATTTATTATCGTCATTTAGTTTCCCACATACTAAAGCACGAGAAATTAAACTTCGGATTGCATCCTCCTTTCCTTTAAACTCTTGATTGATAATAATTAATCCCTGTTGAACTACTTCACTCATAACAAATCTCCTTCTTTTTCAAAAGTAATAAAAAATTCTTCCATTGATTTGCAGTTTCTTATCCTTCTTAATAGCTCTTTATCTTCCATAATGCTATAAATATTTTGGATAATCTTTTTCGTTTTCATTCTGTCTTCCTCACAGATACAGATAAAGAACACAATATCAACATAAAACTCATCCCATTTAATCTTTCTTTTTAAAGTGACAGGAAGAATAGTTGTTTTATAAACATCCTGCGGTTTTCCATGTGGTATAGCTATTCCAATAGGCAAATCTGTCCCACCTAAATTTTCACGAATTAAAATTCCATCTTTAAATTTTTCACTTACGAAACCTTCCTTAAAAAGAACATTCGAAGCTGCTTCTATAATTTCAACTTTACTTGTCCACTCTTTTTTCACACAATCTATCTCCTGATTAAAGATCCCTCCATAACGATTTGAAATGCCTTTTTGAACATTTTGATGTGACGATTCATTTTCATCCAATACCTCTCTAATCATTTGCAATTCATTCTTCGTTAAATATGGTGATACTTTAATCGTATTATGTTTGGCTCTATCTAAAGTAATGGTTGTCAGAATAAGCGAATACTCCTCTAAATCTTTCATTCTTTCAAATTGTTGTTTTGAAACTCTCTCAACTTTGGTGGTTGCTGGTAAATAATTTATCAATTTTCTAATAATCAATTCTGAAGTTGCAACTCCTAATTGACAAACTACCAACAACTTTTTGATTGTTCTGTTTTCCTCTATAAAGGTTTGAAAATAAATTGTTAAATAAGCAATTTCTTCATCATTAAACTGAACACTTAATAGAGATTCATATTTTTGTAGTACTATCCAGATTGTTTGGAAAACCACACCATACTCTTCTTTTATTTGATCCACAAAAGGATTTTCAATTTTTTGATGATTTCTTAATCGATAAAGCATGGAAAACATATGATTTTCTAGCATTGCCTTAATTCCACAATCGTTATTTATTGTTAGCTTCAATACTGAACACATGTCTAGTACTATTTGGTGTACTAACTGCTGTTCAATCACTTTACTCGCAGCAGGTTCAAAGCGGAAACTGATAAGCTTTCCTGCAAAATATTCTTTTTCAATTTCGTTAAAATCTATGTTCAAACGATCTGACACTTCATTTAATATGCGATTTACCGCCTCTTCACTCTCAATACCTGAAGGTTTACACTTTACAAATTCCCCACAATACATTCGATAAGTTTGTACAATTAAACTACTTAAGAGACTTTGTACATATACTTCAGAAACAAAATCCCAATTATTTTTTAAATAACTAATCAATACATCTTTACACGCAGCTACAACGTTTTCTGAATAATATTCTTCTAGTTTTCCTAACCAATCAGAATAAGTATTGTTAGACGTACACTGAGTAAACAACCAATGATTAAAACGTATATATGCTTCTCTCAATTGGCTTTCATCTCCATTTAAATAACTCCCTTTTGCAGAACTTTTTAAATCTATTCCTCCTAAAATTTTCTGAACCTTCTCAAGTTCTTTAGAAATTGAACTTTTACTTACAAATAAGAGTTCAGACAATCGGTTGTAACTGATGATTTTTTCACCAAATAATAAATTTTCCATTATTACTTGCAATCTTGATTTATCCGAATTAAGTTCGAATGTTTTTGACTCAAGATTCTTCTTATTCTCTATGGCAATGCCAATTCCTCGTTTACGTATTAATATCTTTTCTATCGAATTTAAGTCTTCTTCCATCGACTTCAATTCTGAATGTACAGTTCTCTTTGAAACGCCAGTGCTTTGGGCTATTTCCTCTGCTGTTAAGTAACGCTTGCTTTCTTCTAATAATGATAATATTCGGGATTGTCTTTTGCTTAGCATAAAAACTCCTTTCTATTAAAGCGCTATCATTTATTTGCACTTTAATTATAAATCTCGACATTATTCTTGAATATTACATGTTGTTGCAACAAGTTTTCGTACTTTTACAACAACATGTTGCAAAATAGACTTTATTCTTGTATTTTACCGTTTATTTATGAATAGCGATTGTGAATCGGTCGAATTTTTGTCAAAGAAAAAGACTATGTAAATTACATAGTCTTTTGTCTTTTAATTATGCAATTCGAATGTTTTTCCATCTCCCACTTCTAAATCGAAGTAGAATAATCATATCTCGAATAAATTGATCTATAAATACTGCATACCATGCACCAGCAAGTCCCCATTCAAAGAAATTTACAAATACATATCCTAAACTTAATCGAATCACACATGAACCAATAAAAATAGCAATAAGTGGCCACACTGTATCTCCTGCCCCGCGCAAGGCTCCAGAAGTAATTAGTTGATGACTTTGGAATGGTTGAACAAATGCAACAATAGATAAAGCAATCACTGTATTTTGAATAATTTCTATATTATCCGTATACATTCCCGCTAACAAGGTTGCACCAAAATAAATCGAAGCAGACATCATAATCGCTAAAGCCAGACCAATTCGCTGACACATTTTTGTGTAACGCTCTGCCAATTTTTCATTCTTAGCCCCAAGCGATTGTCCCATTAATGACGACGCTGTAATTCCGAAAGCTTGCGCCGGAGAGTAGGATAGAGAAAGTACATTAAGGGCAATTTGGTGCGCCGCATATACATTGTTTCCTAACCCAGAAACAATCTTCAAAAACATGATAACCCCAAAACGAAGCGCCATTTGTTCTAATGCTGTCGGGATTCCGATACGCACTAAATCGCGCATCACATTGATGTTAAACTTAAATTTTTCTTTAAAATCCAGTTTCAAGACACTCTTTCCTGACAAGATATAACGGATGTTTAATCCCATCGCAATCAGATTAGATAATGCTGTAGAGATTGCCGCCCCAGTAACACCTAAGGCCGGGAATCCAAACAGTCCATAAATCAAAATGGCATTTCCTAGAACATTACAACTGTTGGCGATAATGTTATTCTTCATTGGAATTTTAGTTTCACCAATTCCTCGTAGCGCCGCGGTTACAGTGAACGATAGTGATTGAAAAATAAACCCAATCGTAACAATCCTAAAGTAGTTCAATCCGACATTAATAACGTTCTCGTCTGCACCCATCAGTCCTAAAATCTCTGGCGCGAAAATCAACATTAAGATCGCTGCGGGCGTCACACAAAACACCATTGCAAGTATCATTACATGCTTCAAGATACTTCCCATTCGGTTATATTTCTTCGCCCCAAAATACCTAGCAATAATTGCAGTTCCTCCGACGTTCAACGCTTGAATCAAACTTAAACCAAGAAACATCGGCTGGTTTGTCATCCCAACTGCAGAAACGGCTGCAGCAGTGTCTCCAGGCACCTTCCCAACCATCATCATGTCGACCATTCCAAAAAGCGCTCCAAGAAGTACTTCCACAAATACTGGCCATACAATGACAAATATATTTTTTCTAAGTTCTTTATTGGTTAGTTGTTGCTCTACTTCCACGCAACCAATCCTCTCACTTTAAAATGTAGTTACTATTTTACACCTATTTTTCCTTCAAAACAAATAAGCGACAAAAATTTGTCGCTTACATCTTTTATCGTTTTCCATCCCATTCAGCATAAAATTGCTCTAAGTACGTTTCTAAAAATTCATGCCGCCCTTTTGCCAATTCATTACCATATTTGGTATTCATCAAATCTTTTAACTTCAATAGTTTTTCATAGAAGTGCATGATAGCTGTAGATTCACCGTTTCTGTACTCTTCAGGCGTCAACTCCTCTCGCGGCTTCATTTCCGGATTGTGGATTGGTCTTCCTGTACTTCCAGAGTAACACATCACTCTGGCAATTCCGATGGCACCAATGGCATCTAATCGGTCAGCGTCTTGCACCACTTTTCCTTCAAGAGAAAGTTCTTGTTGTTCCTTATGATTCTTAAACGACATTCTCGTAATGATGGACTCAATGACTTCAACTTGTTCAGGAGTCACTTCAATAGAAATTAGAAATTCTTTCAATCCCTTCAACGCAACTATAGGATCTTTGACAATCTTATCATCGATAACATCATGGAGTAGCGCTGCAGCTTCACAAATAAATAAGTCTGCTCCTTCAGCTTTCGCAATCGTCTTTGCCGTATTGACGACGCGTTTAATATGCGACCAATCGTGCCCTGTTGTATCTGCACTAAGCACTCTTTTTGCATACTGTTCCATTCGTTTTAATTGTTCTTGTTGCTTCATGCTTCCTCTTCCTCTGGATACTTGATCCCCCATTCACGGCGCAAATCGGTCATGATTTTCATCACATCGACCGTATATTCAAGATGCATGTGGTCTACTCCTGTATTAATGGTTGACTCCATATCTAGCACTTCATAAGCTAAGGCATCCAATCCCAATTCATCTTCAAAGGTTTCAACGTGTCCATCTTCTGTATACGTAATCGTTGCTTTATGCGCGCGTGGGTAATCAACAATCTCAATATACCCTTTGTCATAGGCAATGACTCCACGTTTTGGCTGTTTAGCGTGGAGCGTCATCGTAACAGTCGCCATTTCTCCTGCATCATTTGTCAACACGATACCTGCTTGTTCATCCACACCTGTTGGCGCTAATTTAACTTGAGAAACCATTGAACTTGGCGCCTCGCTCATGAAGTAGCGAATGCAAGACAAGGCGTATACTCCAATATCCAGTAATGCGCCTCCTGCAAGATTGCGATTAAAAAATCGATTCGTCATATCATAATCTTTATAGCTTCCGAAGTTCATTTGAATCATACGAAGTTCCCCAAGATTCTCAGCTGCTTTACTTAATTGTTTATAGACTGGCATATGGTAAAGCGTCATCGCTTCAGCCAAAACAACATTATTTTTTTTAGCGAGTTGCAATGCTTCTTCTAACTCTTCACTGTTTAACGTAATGGCCTTTTCGCATATCACATGCTTTCCAGCAGCCAATGCCTTTTTTAGATAGTGAATATGCGTGTTATGCGGAGTAGAAATATAAATAATATCCACTGCCGGATCTGTAAATACCTCATCAATCTCGTTATATACTTTTTCAATGCCATATTTTTCTGCAAATTTCACAGCATTGGCATACGTGCGGTTAGCAACCCCGTATAGTTTTCCGTTCAATGATTCTAGTGCTACCGCTAGTTCATTGGCAATCACACCAGTTCCGATAGTGACCCAATTCTTTGTTACTTTTTGTTGCATACACTCTACCTCCAAAATTCATTACATTAATGATAACTGCCAAGGTGTGAAAACTCAACTCTATTGTAAAAAAAGCTAGACCGAAGCCTAGCTTAATGAGATACAATAAATTGCTTAATCAGTTGAACTAATTGTTTTTGTTGTTCTTCGGCACTCATCGTAGCTGTACCATCGCCGTTTTGCTGACCATATAGTCCAAAACCACTATGATTCCCACCCTCAATCTTTGTATAGAGTGTAGACTCTGGCAAACGTGACTTCGCATCTTCATATTTTTCTTGTTTCAATATTTTATCATTCGAAGCCGTAATCGATAATACAGGAATTTGAGTGTCGCTAATATCCGTACTTTGATCTGGATAACTTGCTAGTAAAATTAATCCGGCGACTTTATTCATCTCTTTTAGCTGTTTCGCTTCAACTGTCGACACAACTCCACCAAGAGAATGTCCCCCAATAAACACTTTATCCAAATGCTCTTCTTTTACAATGGTTGCCATTGTTCCATTATCTAATACTGGTAAATTCAATTTAGAGGAGATAATGTATACTTCTATTTCTTCTTTAGCAAGCCCGTCTGCTAATTTCGCATAAGCCTGCGGTTCAACTAAGGCACCTGTATAAAATAAAAGCGTCCCTTTTTTCTCTCCTGTTACTTCGAAATGAGTCCAGTTATTTTTTTGTTCAAATGCGGCGATATTCCATGTCTCTTGTGCCTCAGGTGTTGCTCGATACGTAAACATTTGAATCAGCCCAAGTGCTAATAAAATAAATGCAAACAGGACTCCAAAAACTCCGTACATGATTTTTCTTTGTTTTGTCATCTGTCATCTCTTCTCTCTATAAACCTACTACTATAAGGATACTACAACAATATATAAAAACACAATACGCCTAATACAAGTTATACCGTATACGGTATAACTTAACTTTTTTTATTGAAATTTTCATGAGCAAGTTAATTGTCATTTTAATATTAAAGTGTATACTAGACTCATATAAATAAGAAAGAAGGAATCAATATGTATCCACTATATAATAGCCAAATTCAACTTAACGAAGTAGCTCTAAATGTGAATCATCTATTACAAGAAACTGAATTTTATACAAAAGGGCTTGGCCTCCAAATCTTAAGTCAGTCTGACAACGAAGTATTATTAGGCGTTGGAACAACTACTCTCGTTCGTCTGATTCAAACCAATATCGATAAAGGTGTTAAGGAAAGTTATGGTCTATACCACTTAGCTATTCATCTTCCAACTCGTGAAGCGCTTGGTGACTTCTTAAGACACGCCGTTCATACGTCTCTTCCACTTATTGGGGCATCAGACCATGGTTATAGCGAAGCGATTTATCTTGAAGATTTCGAGGGGAATGGAATTGAAGTATACCACGATAAACCAGTAAGCGTCTGGGATATTCGTGAAGATGGAAGAATTATTGGTGTCACTGAGGAAATGGCTGGCCAAGAAATCTATGAACTCGGTCATGACACTATTCCTTATCAAATGCCCGAAGGAACACGCATGGGACACGTCCATCTATCTGCCAAAAATTCAAAAGAATCAATGGAATACTTAACTACTCTCCTTCCAGTAGAAGATAAATTCTCAGTTCCTTCAGGAAGTTGGATTGCTTCTGGTGATTATCACCATCATCTTGCGGTCAACCAATGGGGAGGACCTCATCTTGATGTTCGCGTCAAAAATATTCCAGGGCTTGCATATTATACGGTTGAAACAAACGACGCTTCAGTGTTTAAAGAGATTCTTCAAAAAGCAACGGTTCTTGCTACTACTGTTGAAAAGCGTGGCGAAAAAGAAGTCGATATTACCGACAACCACGGTATTACAGTTCGCGTTACATTAAATAACTAAAGATATACAAAAAGGTGGATGCAATGCATCCACCTTTTACAATTCAGATTAGTTTTCTGATTCAGCTTGTTTTTTACGTTTATTGGCTTTTTCACGTTCACCTTTATTTAGAATTTGTTTTCTTAAACGAATGGTTTCTGGAGTAATTTCGCAGTACTCATCGTCTGACAAGAATTCTAATGACTCTTCAAGAGATAATTTCTTAGGCGTCTTGATGACTGAAGTTTGGTCTTTCGTAGCTGAACGAATATTTGTTTGTTGTTTTGCTTTCGTAATGTTAACCGCTAAGTCGTTTTCACGAGAGTGTTCCCCAACAATCATTCCTTCGTAAATTTCAGTACCTGGTTCAGTGAAAATCACACCACGTTCTTCAACACCCATAATACCGTAAGTCGTTGCTTTACCTGTATCTGTTGAAACAAGTGCCCCATTACGACGTCCGCCAATGCTTGTTGGAATGTATGGTAAGTATTGATCGAATGTGTGATTCATAATTCCGTAACCACGTGTCATTGATAAGAATTCAGTTGTATATCCTAATAATCCACGTGCTGGAACTAAGAAGACGATACGAACTTGTCCGTTATCATTATGTTGCATATCCTGCATTTCACCTTTACGGTTACTTAATGATTCGATGATTGAACCCATGTATTCTTCAGGAGTATCGATTTGTACACGTTCAAATGGTTCACATTTCACGCCATCGATTTCTTTAATAATTACTTCCGGACGAGATACTTGTAATTCGTATCCTTCACGACGCATGTTTTCGATTAAGATTGATAAGTGTAATTCTCCACGACCTGATACAATCCATGCATCTGGTGAATCAGTTGGTTCTACTTTTAGTGATACGTCTGTGTGTAATTCACGCATTAAACGTTCTTCAATCTTACGTGCGGTTACAAATTTCCCTTCTCGACCCGCAAATGGTGAGTTGTTTGTCAAGAATGTCATTTGTAATGTTGGTTCGTCAATGTGTAATACTGGTAAGCTTTCATGTGAATCTACTGGAGTTACTGTTTCTCCGACGAAGATATCTTCCATACCAGATACAGCGATTAAGTCCCCTGCTTTTGCTTCATTGATTTCTAAACGATTTAATCCGAAGAAACCAAATAATTTAGTAACACGGAAGTTTTTCTTTGTTCCGTCTAATTTTAATAACGTTACTTGGTCCCCAACTTTAATTGTTCCACGGAATACACGACCGATACCGATACGTCCAACGTAGTCATTATAGTCTAATAAGGATACTTGGAATTGTAATGGTTCATCTGAGTTGTCCACTGGAGCTGGGATATGCTCGATAATTGTATCGAATAAGTAATCCATTGTTTTTTCTTGGTCAGCTGGGTTGTCTGATAAACTTGAAGTTCCGTTTAATGCTGAAGCATAAACAACTGGGAATTCTAATTGATCATCATCTGCTCCTAATTCGATGAATAATTCTAATACTTCATCAACTACTTCTTCTGGACGAGCAGCGTCACGGTCGATTTTGTTTACTACAACGATTGGTGTTAAATGTTGTTCTAATGCTTTTTTCAATACGAAACGTGTTTGAGGCATTGTACCTTCATACGCATCCACTACAAGAACTACACCGTCTACCATTTTCATGATACGTTCTACTTCGCCACCGAAGTCCGCGTGCCCTGGTGTATCCATGATATTGATACGAGTTCCTTTATATTGAACGGCTGTATTTTTCGCTAAAATAGTAATACCACGTTCGCGTTCGATATCGTTTGAGTCCATCGCACGTTCTGATAATTCTGTTCGTGCATCTAATGTATCTGATTGTTTTAATAATTCATCCACAAGTGTAGTTTTCCCGTGGTCAACGTGGGCGATAATAGCAATATTGCGAATATCATTTCTTAATTTCATGTATTTCCTCCATTGATTGACAAAATGAAAGTGATGGAATCTGAACGCTAAAAGAGCCCTTCCATCACCTTAACTTCTTCTCTTAACTCAAAAAGTATACTACAAAAACGCTATAAACTCAAAAGATAAAACACAATGGACATCCCTAACTTACATTTGTTAAGATGAGATGCCCATAATATTTTTAGTTATTTGGCTTCAAACCAGTTGTCCCCTACATTGCTATCTGCTCGTAGTGGAACCTTCAAGCTCACGGCATTTTCCATGACTCCTTCTACTAGGCTTTGAAGGCTTTCTAATTCGTCTTGTGGCACTTCGAAAATCAACTCATCGTGCACTTGTAATAATAGGTTTGCTTTAAATTTACGTTCTCTCATTTCACGGTCTAATTCAATCATCGCCATTTTCAAGATATCTGCGGCGCTTCCCTGAATTGGTGAGTTCATCGCTGTACGTTCTGCGAATGAACGTAAATTAAAGTTACTTGAATGAATATCTGGCAGGTAGCGACGACGGTGGAATAAGGTTTCTACATAATCTTTCTCACGCGCTTCTTTCACAATAGATTCCATGAAGTCTTTTACCCCTTGGAACTCTTCCAAGTAACGGTCGATAAATTCTTTGGCTCTCTTACGGGAAATATTCAAGTTTTGAGACAAGCCATAATCACTAATTCCATACACGATTCCAAAGTTTACGGCTTTGGCTTGGCGACGCATTTCACTGGTCACATCGTCTGGATTTGAAATGCCAAATACACGCATTGCTGTATTAGTATGGATGTCTACATTATTCTTGAAGGCTTCTATCATATGTTTATCGCCAGCAATATGCGCCAAAACACGTAATTCAATTTGCGAATAGTCACTTGAGAGAATCTTCCAATCGTCATGTTCTGGCAAGAACGCGTAGCGGATACGACGACCTTCTTTTGTACGAATCGGAATATTTTGTAAGTTTGGATCCACTGAGCTAAGACGACCTGTTTGTGTTAAGTTTTGGATGAATCGTGTATGAATTTTACCATCTTCTTGAATATACGCTTGTAGACCTTCTACATATGTTGAATTTAATTTGGCTAATTGACGATATTCTAAAATTAATTCTACGATTGGAGCTTGGTGTGCCAATTTTTCCAAAACATCTACCGCTGTTGAATAGCCAGTCTTCGTCTTCTTGATGACTGGTAAGCCCATCTTTTCAAATAAGATAACGCCTAGTTGTTTGGTCGAATTGATATTAAACTCTTCACCAGCTAGCTCGTAAATTTCTTGCTCAATCTCTTTAAGACGTTCTTCAAATTCAACGCCCATCTCAACCAAACGCTCTCTATCGACACGAATTCCTTGAATTTCCATGCGTGCTAAAATATCACTCAATGGTAATTCCATTTCCCAATAGAGATGTGTTTGTTCATTTTCTTCGAGTCGTTTCAATAGTTTTTCAGGAGCCTTAGCAATTGTAAAAACTTTTGCTGCTAAATGCTGATTCCAAACCTCTTTATCTTCAGGAATTTGTATTTTAACGCCTTTTCCGTAGACTGCTTCGTCACTGGAAAGAATCGTCACATCGACACGACGGGCCACATCACTAATTTCTTTCACGATATCATTTGTATCCACTAGATATGCTAGAAGGGACACATCATATTTGGCACCTTTTAAGTCGAAGCCGAAGCGGTGAGCCAATACTTTTGCAGCTTTTGTATCAAATAAATGTTTCTCAACAGACGCATCCGAAAGCCATTTCTTAAAGACTTCTGAAGCAACTGCCGTATCTAAATCGGTCACAAAGACATTCTTTTCATTTCCGAAGGCAACAGCAATCACTTCTGCCACATGATAATTCGCTTCAAGGGTCTCAAAATGCACACTTGTCGCACTTTTAAGCATGTTATCAGAAATCTGCGCCACACGTTTGACGGTTGGACGCTCGGCTTTAGGTGCTTCTTCTACAGTCGCACCGCCTGAATTTAATAGGTCTGATTGGAAAGAATTGAAGTTCATTTCCTTATAGAACGACATCAATGCATCCACATCTTGTTCCTTGCGAAGTGTATCTTCCAATGTAATTTCGATTGGCGACTCTACATTAATGCGCGCTAGTTTCTTACTTAAAAAAGCCAACTCTTTATCATTGATTAAGTTTTCTTTCAACTTACTCTTTTTCATTTCATCGACATGTTCATAAATGCCTTCTACACTTCCAAATTCTTGAAGAAGCTTCACGGCTGTCTTTTCACCGACTTTTGTAACTCCAGGATAGTTGTCGGAAGAGTCTCCCATTAATCCCTTCATGTCGATAATTTGTTCAGGTGTTAATCCATATTTTTCGAAAATCACTTCAGGAGTATATTCGACCAGTTCAGTTACTCCCTTTGTCGTTATTTTCACAGTGATATTATTGTCTGCAAGCTGAATTAAGTCTTTATCTCCTGAAAGAACCACGACTTCATATCCTGCTTCTTCCCCTTTTCTTGCAAGAGTGCCGATTATATCATCCGCTTCATATTGATTTAATCGATAATGAGGAATTCCCCATGCATCTAAAAGCACATTAAAATAAGGCATCTGTTCAATAAATTCCCCTGGAGTTTTCGAACGTCCTCCTTTATAATCTGCATACATTTCTGTACGGAAAGTTGTCTTTCCAGCATCCCATGCTACAAGTACATGTGTAGGTTTTTCAGAGTCTAAAATGGACTTAAACATACGGTGAAATGAATAGAGTGCGTTTGTATGTAAGCCGTTGGAATTTTTAAAACGATTTAAATCTAAAATTGAGAAAAATGCGCGGAATGCTAAGCTACTTCCGTCTACAAGTAATAATTTTTGTTTTGCCATAATATGCCTCCTAATAAGTCATTACCAGTGTAACAAATAAACAAACTTGTGAACACTAAAAAGAGCTTTTTGATGATAACCGTAAATAGAGTTGAAAGGTGAATCCCGTTATGAACCCTTTAGTTTTAAATATTTACCGTGATAAACAAAAAAACAGTAAATCATATAATCTACTGTTTTTGGTAAGAATATATTTCATCTGAAACTGTTTATAATGTTTTTTCTAAAACGACAGCTTTTCCATGTTCGTTCTCTCTTTCAATTCCAGTTTCTGTAAAACCACATTTTTCCCAAAATCTTTTACTTTGAGGATTTCCTTTCATATAAGCAAGCCTTACTTTAGTAAATCCTTCTTCTCTAAAGGCTGTTAAAACCTCATTAATAATAAGGCTTCCTTTTCCTTGTCCCGACTCTTTACAATCCATCATAAAAAGTCCAATATAGATAGTTTCTTTTATCGGAAAAGATACAATGAAATCCATAATAGCAACTAATCTATTTTCCTTAAAAAAGCCTATGTAAAATTTATCATCTATGTTTTTACCTTCTGGAAGAGCTTTTAAATCATTTAATACAGATTGTTTACTAGGTTTTGGCGGACAATAATTAAAATACAATTGATTGCCATTTTCTAAATCCAAAATAAGAGGTACATCATTCCTCCCCATCCTTCTAATGTTGTAAACTGTAGATAATTTACTTAAATCCATCTTAATACCTCCTGGAATCCTCTTCTATTTAAATTTTATCTTTCTTATAAATATCAAATCTCTTTAATAAAAATAGACATTCATACTTTTCTACTGATTGTTTATAAAAAAAGCCTGACTTTCGCCAAGCTTTTTGGTTCATTTAGTTTTGTGTTGGAGAAGTATTCGATAATAGTTTCTCATATGCAAATTCATATTTTTGTACATCTCCTGCTCCCATAAAGACAATCACAGCATCTTTATAGGATAGAAGTGGAGATACATTTTCAAGTGGTAATACTTTCGCTCCACCTTTTACTAATTTTGCTAAATCTTCAATAGAAACATCACCGGCTTCTTCACGAACAGATGCAAATATTTCACATAGGTAAACGTGGTCTGCTAGAGATAATACTGAAGCAAACTCCTCTAAAAGCGCGATTGTTCTCGTAAAAGTATGAGGTTGGAAGACAGCTACTACTTCTTTATCAGGATACTTTTGTCGAGCCGCATCTAATGTAGCACGAATCTCAGATGGGTGGTGTGCATAGTCATCAATAACAGTTACGCCATTAATAACTTTTTCAGAAAAGCGACGTTTTACGCCACTAAATGTTCGAAACTGCTGAGCTAGTTCATTTGGATCTAATTGATTTAAATAGTAGAAAGCGATAATTGCAAGTGCATTTAAGATGTTATGGTCTCCGTATGTAGGAATATAAAAATGACCATATAATTCACCGTGAATATAAGCATCAAAATAACTTCCTGCTTTCTCTTTGCGGATGTTTTTAGCAATTACATCATTATGTTCACCAACACCATAATAGGTTACAGGAACAATAGCCTCTAGTGTACGAAGTCTTTCATCATCACCACAAGCAATAATTCCTTTTTTCACTTGTTTACCAAAGGCTTCAAAGGCACTTTGTACATCATCGATATCCGTATAATAATCTGGGTGGTCAAAATCGATATTCGTCATAATAGCGTAATCTGGTCGATAAGCCATAAAATGACGTTTATATTCACAAGCTTCTAATACGAAGTGTTCTGAACTTTCAACTCCTTTACCAGTTCCATCTCCAATAAGATAACTTGTTGGTTCCATTCCACTTAATACGTGGGCTAACAAACCTGTTGTGCTCGTTTTTCCGTGAGAACCTGTAATCGCAACACTCTTATAATTTTTCAACAATTCACCTAAAAATTTATGGTATCGAATGACTTCTATTCCTTTTTCGCGAGCGGCAACTAATTCTTCGTGGCTATCTGGAAATGCATTACCTGCAATCACAATTTGTCCTTCTTTAATATTAGAGGCACTAAAAGGTAGTAAAGGAATCCCCGCTTCTTCAAGTCCTCTTTGCGTGAAGAAATACTCTTCTAAATCAGAGCCTTGCACTTTATATCCTTCACCATGCAGAACTAACGCTAGTGCGCTCATTCCGGAGCCTTTAATTCCTGTAAAATGATAAATCTTGCTTTTATCCATTCTATCTCCTCACTTTTCTACTACTATTTTTTGGGATAACCATAAGGTAAATGGCGTCCCTGCTGTTCTTGTTCCATAATCATCGATAATGATTTTTTCATCGCTCGTCTTTGTTTTCCCGTTAGTGGTTTTTCCGGCGCTTTTCGTCTTTCAACTTTTGTCTCCGGTAACCCTTCTAATAAGGACTCTTGCACAACTTCAACATCAGATTCTTGTTTGCGTTTAAAGGCTGGAACATAGCCCTTTGTTGCGAAAACTTGGCTTTGTACCGGCTTCTCATGAGAGGTACCATTGTACTCCTTCAAGCGTTTCTCAATGGTATCTTCTTGTTCCTCAACAGATACCAATAAGGATTCTTCCTTTTCGAATAAAATCAAGTCCGTGCTATTTGGTAATAACTCTCTTTCTAATTCACGATAAGAAACTTTTGGTGTCTCCTCTTGTTCTAAACCTCTTGTACTTGAAGGTACCGTACTTGGTTTAAAAGGTTTGCGTTGATTCGTATTCAAATAAGAAGTCCAATCCACACGCGGTTTATATTTTTGATGACCTTCCGTCGCTTTTTCCTTAAATGAACGAAATTGAGCTGGTAATTGATGCTCCTCTTTTTCATTCGATTGAAAAAGTGCTGCATCAGGTCTCTCATCAAATGGTAAGGATTCATGTGGAGTCTCATCTTTTCTAGTTGCATCAACTCGCGTCATTTCGTCGACGACTTGATCTTCAAAAGTTTGACCTTGCTTCAAGTAGTTTGGAAAATTAGACTTTTCACGTCTTGATTGCAAAGAAGCGAATGAATCGTTTTTCTCCTTAAATGGTTCATTCATGACTCCGTATCCTCCTTTATTGTAAGTTTAATGATTTAAATGGCGTCCCTACTGGAGTCGCATCATCTAATACTAAGATTCCTTTTTTCGCTGGTGCATTTTCTAATCCTAATTCACGTGCTGAGCAAAGCATTCCGTGACTAGCCACTCCGCGTAATTCTCCAGCCCAAATGATGGCACCGCTTGGCATTACTGTACCAGGTTTTGCAACGACTACTTTTTGACCTGCTTTTACGTTAGGTGCTCCGCAGACGATTTGTAACACTTCAGAGTCACTTACTCGTGTCATTGTTACATGTAGGTGGTCTGAATCTTCATGATCTACGCAACTTTCAACGTATCCAACTACAAGTGCATCTTCCGGTGTTAAATCTAAAGTTGAAACATCAAACCCAGCTTTTTCAATCAATCCTTTTACAACTTCTTGTTGCTCAGGAGCTAAGATTTGTTGTCCATCTTCTTCAAATGAAATCACTTCAGAAATCTTTTCAATATTATAGCCTAGAACTTCTTTTGACTCACGAACAAAGACTTGAGTCACATTTCCTTTTTTCTCGTATTCGACGTCGTAACGGCTTGCTATTCCGCTTGTTAATAATAACGTATCGCCGATTCCCTTTTTATTATAAAAACTTAACCACATATATTGTACCTCTTTAATCTTAATTTGTTCTTCCGTCTAAAATAGTGTTCACTGTGCTACGGTCTAACGCACGAATTGTTTGGATGACCATTTCGCGTGCTGCTTCGTAGTCCTTAATTGAGAACATTGTTTGGTGAGTATGAATATAACGAGCACATACACCGATAACCGCACTTGGAACCCCTTGATTCATTAAGTGTGCTTTACCAGCATCTGTTCCACCTTGTGAAACAAAGTATTGGAACGGAATATTATGTGTTAATGCAGTATCTTCTAAGAATTCTTTCATACGGGGAAGAGTCACCATCCCTGGGTCTAAAATACGTAATAAGAATCCTTGGTCTAAGTGCCCAAATGTTTCTTTTGAACCATTAATATCATCTGCTGCTGAGCAATCTACCGCAAAGAATAAATCAGGATTGAACTTTGTCACACTTGGACCAGTTCCACGTAATCCGACTTCTTCTTGCACGTTTGCTCCAGCGATTAATGTGTTTGGTAAAGTTTCATCTTTAACAGCTTTCAACGCTTCAAGAACTACTGTACATCCATATCGATTATCCCACGATTTAGAAATCATGCGTTTCTTATTCGCAGTCCAAATGGTTTCTACATCTGGAACAATTGTATCTCCAGGACGGCAGCCATATTCAAGGGCTTCTTCGTGTGAAGTGAATCCAGCGTCAAATAAAATATCAGTTACTTTCACAGCTGCTTGTTGGCCACCAGCTGCACGTAATAAGTGTGGTGGGATTGAAGATGAAATAATTGGATAGTCTCCATTACGAGTTAATAAAGTAAAACGTTGCGCTGAAACTACATATGGGTTCCATCCCCCTAAAGGACTTACTTTGAACATTCCGTTTGGAGTGATATTTGTTACCATGAAACCAACTTCGTCCATGTGTGCTGCAATCATAATGCGTGGTGCATCTTCTTCCTTGCTATCACGAACCCCAAAAATACCGCCTAGACCATCTTGTTCAATGCGGTCTACTAAAGGTGTTAATTCATTTCTCATGAATTCGCGAATACGGCCTTCGTGTCCACTAGTTCCTTTCATTTGTGTTAACGTTTTGATTAATTGTTCTGTTTTGGCTTCCATTGTATCCTCTTCTTTCCTACCTCTATAAAATATCTTATAAACGCGCCAAAAGCTGGAGGTCCTCCAGCTTTCTTTGATTATCCAATTTTGTATAAATCAATAACGGCTCCTGTTTTTGCATCTGCATAAAATTCGTATTGGACAAGTTCATCATCTTCCTTACGAGTAACTCCGCCATAATAAACTTCCCCATAAAATTCTGGACTATCCACGAATACAGGTTCCATCTCAATCCAAGAGCCTTCGATAGTACCTACTACTTGAAATAATTTGCGTACATTTTGAACAATAACATCTCCATTGACATTTCTACGTTCAAACCATTTGGAAGTGGCCCATGCACCGATAACGGCCCCCGCTGCTAGTAAAAAACTTGCACCTTTGAAACTATTTTTTGACCCCATACGAATCAGGCTCCTTTATATGTTATTTAGGTTGTTTAAAAACTATTCTCTCTTGTGGGAAAATCACTTCCACACGATAAATTGGATGACCTTTTGCTGAAAATTTCTCTTCGTATTCTGTCATCACATTTCCTGGAAATTCCACTTGATGTAAATCTAACCACACTTGTTTTAACACAAGCCCGAATTGTGAGAATGACGCTAAGCTGTATTCAAATAAGCCACGGTTATCTGTCTTAAAGTGTAATTCTCCAAATGGCGGTAATACTTTTTCATATCCAACTAAGAAACTTTCATGAGTCAAGCGACGTTTCGCATGACGTTTCTTTGGCCATGGATCTGAGAAGTTCAAGTAAATTTGATCTACTTCTCCATCTTCGAAGTAGTCCGTTACTTGTCCACCGTTCACATGTAATAATTGTAAGTTTGGAACATCTGCTAAAAGAGCTTTTTCAAGGGCGACTACAAGGACACTTTCTTGAATTTCAATTCCAATATAGTTAATGTTTGGGTTTTGACGAGCCATACCGCTCACGAATTGGCCTTTTCCTGAACCAATCTCAATATGGATTGGATTGTTATTGCCAAAACGTTCGTGCCATCTTCCCTTCCATTGCGCTGGATCTTGGATGACCATTTCTGGGTGAGCCGCTAAAGCATCTTTTGCCCAAGGTTTATTTCTTAATCTCACAGTCTAACTCCTGTCTAAGATTCTCTTGGTTTTCCGATACGATTATTGTAAATCGACTTCACCAAAAGAATTTTCTCATTCATTTCAAGGTATCGTCCCTCGAAGTGTGTTTTCTTAATGTAATTCAAGCAATTCATTAAAGCATACCATTCAATTCGCTGATAAATATTTGTAGAAAGCTGTAATCCATACATATCGAGCCATTCTCCCCATTGATGCACAGGGATATATTGCGTTAGTATCATTGTCAAATCAGAAACTGGATCAGCAAGCCGAACCATTTCCCAGTCTACAAGATAGAGCTTCTCGTCTTCAGATAACATAAAATTACGACGATCAAGATCTCCATGACAAACTGTCTTCCCAACTTCACTTACCAGTGGAATAGTTTCAATCAAATAATTCAATACTTCGTTTAAAAAACGATGTGTTTGTAATCCCGATTGTAAATTATTCAAATATTCATCAATAAATTTCTGTGTGCTATATTCTTCACCTTGAATTTGCTGTAACATTTGTAAAAGATTTGGGGACTGATGGATTTGTTGTAACAGCTCGATGACTTCGATGGACCCCATTTCTTCCTTAGTAAGGGATCTACCAGTTAACCATTCTTGAGCCGTAATGACATCCCCATTACCCGCACGTTTGGTCCATATTAACTTAGGAGTGATACCTTCACCCGATAACACCGCTAAAAATGGTGAGGCGTTCCTTTTTAGAAACACGCGTTCATGGTCTTTTACTCCCATATATGCTTGACCGGTGTCTCCACCAATTGGATGAAGATCCCATCCTGAGTCCATGTTATATTCCATTTATTCCATCCCTAACGACAAATTCTATTGATTTCTATAATAAATCTATTCTTTTATTTTATGGTTTTATCCCCATACAGTCAAGCTCTTGACCTACTTTGATATATATATTCTATATTTTTCTTCTTTTCTTTAATAATCGATAACGTAAATAAAATTGAGTGAATAAAATTCCGAAAACCGGATAAAAAATAATCCCTACTAAACCAATTACTTCACGCATTCCCATTACTGAAGAAATTCCAAGTACAATACCAGATGCGACCATCGTCCACATTAGGACTGATAAATTATCCTGAAGACGTGCGTTGTTATCTGCAAGAGAAGAAAAATGACTATTTTGCGTGTTGGCACTTTGGATAACACCAACGAGTTGGAATCCTAATAGCATCACAAGTAACGCATTGACGATAAAATTCCAATAATACTCTTGAGAAAATAATGCGACTACAAAACTAACAACCGCCAGTTGTAATAATAAACTCATATATTGACTCGTACGAACGACCGTACGACTCACTAAATAGCGGTGACCACTTGGATTCTTTCCAACAAGTACCTTCAATACAGCATCTAAATAAGAACGACGTTGGGCTTGAGGTTTATGAACCATTGGCACATCTACAAACAACGCATATAAACGATAAATTCGTTGCTGTCTTTCTAATTCCAATTCAATCATAGAATCGAAGCGGTATACAAAAGCCGCTTTCCCATAATAGTACTCGATAAAAATACTTAGAAGGATTGGAATCACTAATAATACAAATGACCACCCTTCAGAAATCCATAAAAACATTCCGAAGAAATTCGCTACTGCAATTAAGTAAATACCGAGTTTTTCTATCCATGTAAAATGAAGCACTCCACGATAAGCGTATTTCGTACAACGGAATAATAAATCTTTAAAGAGCACTTGTAAGAGGAATATCTTTGTGAACATACTCATATTCGTTCCAAAGGCTTGTGCTACGATTGGAAAGACAATTCCAGAGGAAGCCAGCATCACAAGTAGCGGAAGCGCCCAACTACGACGAATCGCTTTTTGTAAGTACGCCTTAAAGTCTTGCCCCACTACCGATAAAAAGATTCCATCGGCTGGTTCGAGCAACGTTGCTACACCGCCAAAGAATGGAACACTCGCTAGTAGAACTGCAAGTAACCCTAGTAAAGGCCATTCCAATACACGAATCGTTTGAATCCAATTCGAGTATTGCACCATGATAAAGCCAAATAAGAAAAATAAAACAATCAAGAAATGATCATTAAGCATATAGCGAATATACTTCATGCTTTTCTTTTGATATTTTCTTACGCGAGCCTCAAAAATTGTTGCACTATTCATGGGCATCGTCCCCTGTCGTTAATGCAAAGTAAATTTCCTCTAGAGAATTTTCTTCAATATTCGAAGTTGCTCGTAAGCCTTCGATATCGCCTTGCGCAATTACTTTTCCTTCGTGTAACACGATGAAACGATCACAATACTTCTCTGCCGTATCTAGTACGTGCGTCGACATTAAAATCGCTGCGCCTTTTTCTTTTTTCTCTTTTAAGACTTGAAGTAAGGTACGAATCCCTAGTGGATCAAGTCCTAAAAATGGTTCATCGACCACATAGACGGGCACGTCAAGCATTAATGCACAGACGATGAGCACTTTTTGCTTCATCCCTTTTGAAAAATACGCTGGGAACCAATCCAATTGCTTCGTTAAACGAAATGCTTCCACGAGTTCCATTGCATGGGCCATTGTTTCTTCGTTCATTTGGTTATATGAACGAGCCACAAATTCAATATGCTCTCTAAACGTCAATTCTTCATAAAGAACTGGACTTTCTGGAATGACCGCAATCGACTGACGGTAGCCTCGTTGGTTTTCGAGGATACTAAGCTTCTCCACTTCCACTCTTCCGCTAAAAGGGGTAAGTTGTCCAATAATCGTTTTAATCGTCGTACTCTTTCCGGCACCATTCAAACCGATAAGCCCACAAATTTCACCAGGATTTACATCAAAAGTGATGTCTGTAATGACAGGAACTTTTGTATATCCTGCAGTTACATTGTTTAATTGTAGTGACATATAATTTCTCCTATCTAACTATTCTCTTCATTATACCATAAAGCCAAAAAAGTGTGAAAGAACGCTATATAAATGCACTTTCTCAAATTCAGTAAACTATAATCGAGTGAATTCGTTCTAGGGACAAAATAACAAATCTCCGTTCTGCAATCCTTTCATTTCAAGGCTTTTTTTGATACGATAGAGGTACAAACTCAAGGAGGAAATACCATGACAGATTGTATTTTTGATAAAATTATTAATAAAGAAATTCCAGCACATATCGTGTATGAAGATGACGTAGTAGTCGCGTTCCTTGACATTTCTCAAGTGACACCAGGACACACACTGGTTGTTCCTAAAAAACATGTTGCCAATATCTTCGAATATGATGAAGACTTAGCAAGCGCAGTTTTTGCACGTATTCCTAAAATTGCACGTGCCGTTCAAGCATCAAACCCAGATATTAAAGGATTAAATATTTTAAGTAATAATGGTGAATTGGCATACCAAAGCGTCTTCCACTCTCATATCCACTTAATCCCACGCTATACAAAAGAAGATGGTTTTGGATTAAAATGGCACCCAACAAATCCAAATTCAGAAGTATTAGCAAAAATTGCGCAATCAATCCGCGAACAAATGGAGGCATAATCAATGAGTAAATTTCTAAAAGGTTTTATTTTTGGTAGTGTCATCGGTGGTGTCGTTGCCTTATTAAACAACCCAAGAAGTGGAAAAGAGAACCGCGAAATCTTATCCAAACAGATTCAGGAAGTTAGTCAAGAAGTCGCGGTTATTCATAACGGAAAAGCAACCCTTGAAAGAGGCATTAAAGAAATCCAAGACGTGATTGTTCCACAAACAATGGCAGTTGTGAACTCTATTCAAGAAGAAGTAACCAAATTCCAATTGGAAAATAAACCGCGCTTCAGACGTATTCAAGATAAAATTCAAACGTTACAAACACATCTAAACGAAATGAAATAGAAGGTCTACTCTTATGATAAAATTATTTGCATCGGATATGGACGGTACTCTCCTCACAAATCATGTAGAGATTCATAAAAACAACGTCAAAGCTATTCGCAAATTGCAAAAATTAGGAAAACACTTCATCGTTTGTACCGGACGTGATTATCTTCAAGCCAATTTTGCACTCGAGCAGGCAAATCTACATCTTCCTGTGATTGCGATGAATGGCGCTCAGATTTTCGATAAAAAACATGACATTATTTGGGAAGTAACCATTCCCCATGACACCGTCTATACCCTATTGGACTACTTCGATTCGATTGACTTGGATTGGCAACTTGTAACTTCTGAAGGAAACTTTAGAAAGAACTACGCTCTCTTTATCAACAAGGTAATTGAACGAAAAAAGGTGGAAAGAAACAATTTAACACCTGAGCAACTAAAGGAAGAAATTAAGCAGCTAAAAATTCTTTTAGAAGCAACCGATGTTACTACTTCTGAAGAAGTGCTATCGATTCCGGATATTAAAGTGTTCAAGATTATCGTATCACACGAAGATGGACCTACTTATTTCAAACCTATTCGTGAGCATATCAATCAAGTGCATCCAAATCTCGTGGTCACTTCCGCATTTTATACCGATTTGGAAATTAACCATAAAGATGCACAAAAAGGCATTGCTGTTGCCCACTACGCCGAAACACTTGGATTATCCATGAAACAAACTTTTGCTATCGGCGATAATTTTAATGATGTTTCGATGATTCATGATGCTGGAATCGGTGTTGCGATGGGAAATGCTCCAGAGGCAGTTAAAGCTGTTGCTGATTTTGTGACAGACACCAATGTTAACGGCGGTGTGGCAAAAGCGATTTGGCGTGTCCTTGAAGAAGAAAAATAATGATGATTCTCTTCTCTTTTATTAGAGAAGAGATTTTTTATTCATCGACTGCTATGTTATATAATGTAACATGAGATGAGAGTTGATTTTTGCATTTTCAGAAAATCTTCCATATAATGGAAAAACCTTTTACATAAGGTAGATTTGGAGGAATATGTATGAACATAAAGAAATTTAGCTTGGGAGCTGTTCTAGTCACTCTATTGATGACTCTTCTATCCCTCGTTTCTCCGACAAATTCTGTAAAAGCAGAAACTAAAAAATATGTAATCGCAACAGATATTACATTCGCACCATTTGAATACCAAGATACAAATGGTGAATATGTCGGAATTGATATTGAATTAATGAAGAGTATCGCAGAGGCTGAAGGCTTCGAAGTAGAATTTAAGGCTCTTGGCTTTAATGCAGCTGTTCAAGCCCTAGAAGCTGGACAAGTAGACGCTGTTATGGCTGGAATGGGAATTACTGATGAACGTAAACAAAAATTCAACTTCACAGATAGTTACTATGACAGCGGAATCGGAATGGGAGTTTCAAAAAACTCTGACATCACAAGCCTTTCTGATTTAAAAGGAAAAAAAGTTGCCGTTAAATTAGGAACACAAGGTGCCACTTATGCTGAATCTATCAAGAGTAAATATGGCTTTACAATCACAACTTTTGAAGATTCATCAAGTATGTACCAAGATGTAATGGTAGGAAACAGCGACGCTTTATTTGAAGACTATCCAGTACTTGCCTACTCAATCACATCAAACAACTTACCTTTAAAAATGACAGACCATAACGAAAACAAAACAGAATATGGTGTTGCTGTGAATAAAGGTGAAAATGCTGAATTGATCGCTGCTTTCAACAATGGTTTGAAAAAACTAAAAGAAAGTGGTAAGTATGATGAAATCATCAACAAATACACTACGAATGCTAATGAAAACACAGAAGCAACAAGCATTCTAGGCTTAATTAAAACAAACTGGAAAACTCTTGCAACTGGTTTATGGAATACGATTGTATTAACGGTTGTTGCTTTAATCTTTGCAAGTTTAATCGGTATTATCTTCGGTTTAATTAAAACAAGCCAAAACAGTATCGTTCAAGCAATCGCAGGATTTTACATTGATACCATCCGCGGTGTACCGTTAATTGTATTAACGTTCTTCATCTACTTTGGAATTCCACAAGCCTTCGATATTACGATGCAACCATTCGTAGCAGGTGTTATCACCTTAAGCTTGAATGCTTCCGCTTATATCGCAGAAATTATCCGTGGGGGTATCCAAGCAGTTGATAAAGGCCAATACGAAGCTTGCATGAGTTTAGGTCTACCATATTCAAAAAGCATGCAAAAAGTTATCTTGCCGCAAGCGATTCGAATTATGGTTCCTTCATTCATCAACCAATTCGTTATCACATTGAAGGACACTTCTATCCTTTCAATTATCGGTATCGCCGAATTAACACAAACAGGTAAAGTCATCATCGCTCGTAACTTACAATCAAGTCAAATGTGGTTAATCGTCGGCGTGATGTACTTAATCGTAATTGTTCTATTAACGAAACTTTCAGCTCACTTAGAAAGGAATTTAAAATAATGGCTATTATCGAAGTTCAAAAACTACAAAAGAAATATGGCAACTTAGAAGTATTAAAATCCATCGACCTTTCTATTGAGGAAGGCGAAGTCGTTTGTATTATCGGACCTTCTGGTTCTGGTAAATCAACTTTTCTTCGTTGTTTAAACCGTCTTGAAAAAATTAATAGCGGTCATATCATCATTGACGGTCATGATTTAACAGATAAGAAAACTAACTTAAATAAAGTTCGTGAGGAAATCGGAATGGTGTTCCAACACTTTAACCTCTTTCCTCACCTAAGCGTTCTAGAAAATATCATACTTGCCCCAGTAGAATTAGGTCGTGAGACAAAGGAAGCTGCCACAGAACATGCGATGGAACTACTTGGCATGGTAGGACTTGCAGATAAAGCGAATGTCTCTCCTAAATCACTTTCAGGTGGTCAAAAACAACGTGTGGCTATTGCCCGTGCGCTTGCAATGAAACCAAAAATGTTATTATTCGATGAACCAACTTCAGCACTCGACCCTGAGATGGTTGGGGATGTATTAGAAGTAATGCAAAACCTAGCTAAAGAAGGGATGACAATGGTCGTGGTAACACACGAGATGGGATTTGCGCGTGAGGTTAGCGATCGCGTTATCTTTATGGATGGTGGTTATATCATCGAAGAAGGAACTCCTGCGGAAGTGTTTGGTAACCCACAAAACGAACGTACTCAAAACTTCTTAAATAAAGTCCTTCACTAAAATTAAATATCAAATAGTAACGATCTTACTCCAAAGCACTTGGAATAAGATCGTTTTTTTGAGAAGAAAAAAACACTTCCTACATCGGTATGACAACCACACTGATGCAGGAAGTGTTTTAAAATTTTATCTATTAAAATCCGTAATACTTACTCTTTATCTTCTTTTGGTAATAATACTTTACGTGATAAGTTAATACGTCCTTGTCCGTCGATTTCGATAACTTTAACCGTTACTTTATCGCCTAGAGCTAGTACATCTTCTACTTTACCAACGCGTTCGTGCGCTAATTCAGAAATATGAACTAATCCATCTTTTCCTTTAGCAATTTCAACGAATGCACCGAATTTTTCGATACGGCGCACTGTTCCTTCGTATACTTGTCCAACTTCGATTTCACGTGTTAAATCTTCGATGATTTCTTTTGCACGTTGAATCATAGCAGCATCTGTAGAAGCAATTGATACGTGACCTTCTTGGTCGATATCGATTTTAACGCCTGTTTCGTCAATGATAGAGTTGATTGTTTCCCCGCCACGTCCGATAACCACTTTAATCTTATCAGGGTGGATAGAAATCATTTCAATCTTAGGTGCATATGGGCTTAACTCTTTACGAGGTTCAGCAATTGTTGAAGTTAATTCTTCAAGGATTTCAAAGCGTGCTTTCTTCGCTTGTGTTAGGGCTTCACGTAAGATTTGTTCTGTAATCCCTTGAATCTTAATATCCATTTGAAGAGCTGTAATACCGTCTTTAGTTCCTGCCACTTTAAAGTCCATGTCTCCTAAGTGGTCTTCTAACCCTTGGATATCTGTTAAGACTGTATAGTTTGTACCGTCAGAAATAAGACCCATCGCGATACCTGCTACAGGTGCTTTAATTGGCACACCGGCAGCCATCAATGCTAATGTTCCCGCACAAATACTTGCTTGAGAAGAAGAACCATTTGATTCTAATACTTCGGATACAAGACGGATTGTGTATGGGAAGTCTTCTGGACTTGGAATCACTTGTTTCAATGCACGTTCCCCTAGTGCACCGTGACCAATTTCACGACGACCTGGGCTACCAGCACGACCAACTGAACCTACAGAGAATTGTGGGAAGTTGTAGTGGTGAATGAATCGTTTTCCTTCTTCAATTCCTAAACCATCAATCACTTGATATTCTCCAAGAGGTGCAAGTGTTGCTGAAGTTAATGCTTGCGTTTGTCCACGAGTGAATAAACCTGAACCGTGAACCCGAGGTAATAAGTCGATTTCTGAAGATAATGGACGAATTTCGTCAATCTTACGACCATCAGGACGTACTTTTTCTTCAGTAATTAAACGACGTACTTCGTCTTTTTCTAAATTATCGACTAATTGAGAAACTTGTTTTAGAAGTCCAGCTTTTTCATCATTTTCTTCTAAGACAGCTTCGAAGTGCTCGATAGCTGTTTCTTTTACTTTTTCAATGTTTGCTTCACGCGCTAATTTTTCTTGTGTTTGAATCGCGTGAACCATGGCTTGGCTGAATAAATCTTTTACTTGTGCTTCGATAGCTGGGTCGAATGAAAGTAAAGTCACTTCCATTTTTTCTTTACCGACTTCGCGAACGATTTCTTCTTGGAAAGCCACTAATTTTTTGATTTCTTCGTGACCAAATAATAATGCTCCAAGCATATCTTCTTCGTTCACTTCTTTAGCTGAACTTTCTACCATGTTGATAGCAGTTGCAGTACCAGCTACAGATAATTCGATATCTGAGTTATCTTTTTGTTCAGTAGTTGGGTTAATCACGTATTCACCGTTTACACGACCTACGTCTACCCCAGCAATTGGTCCATCAAATGGAATATCTGAAATACATAATGCTAATGAAGAACCAAACATTGCAGCCATTTCTGGTGGGCAGTTAGGATCTACTGACATTACCGTATTTGTGATTTGTACTTCGTTACGGAAACCTTCCGCAAACATTGGACGAATTGGACGGTCAATAAGACGCGCTGTAAGAGTAGCATGTTCGCTTGGGCGACCTTCACGTTTGATAAAACCTCCAGGGATTTTACCAGCAGCATACATTTTTTCTTCATAGTTTACTGTTAACGGGAAGAAATCTGTATCTTTTGCTTGTTTTGTACCAACAGCCGCTGTTAAAACAACAGTATCACCGTAACGTACTAACACTGCACCATTGGCTTGCTTTGCTAATTGGCCGATTTCAACTTGTAATTGACGTCCGCCCCAGTTATAGCTAAAAACTTTCTTTTCTGACATAACTAATCTCCTTTTCTCTTATTTACGTATCCTCCAGACCTACTTTTAGAAATGAAAACGTTCGACGCGTTCGAGCGCTTTTATTTCTAAAGTAAGGTGACTCCAGAAGATACAAAGTTTGTCATACAGAGTCATTTTACCATAACTGCCCATTAAGTACTATTTTTTTGTAAACAAAAAACGAGTGAGTTATTCTCTTTTCTAGAGAATAAACTCACTCATCTTACTATTGTTATTTACGAATGAAGAAATTAAAGAGTGACTACATTTCCTTGTTCGAAAATAGTGAATTCTTTTGTTTCTAGGTTTGCTTCAAGACGTGCTTCGGCAGCACCAGAAGCATCTTTACGTGTAATCACGATTGTGTTTTCAGTTGGAGTTTCTACTTCAAAAGAACCTTCTAAATCAAACGCTTTTGATGTATTTCTAAAGCGTAATAAGTTGATTAGTTTTTTCACGACTGGACGTTCTACTTCACGGTCGATTTCTTCTAAAGTGTAATAATGACGGTTGATGTTGCGACCTTCTTTTGAAGATTCTAATAACTCGATGTCATTTTCTCCAGCAAGTAATCCCACGTAGTAAATTTGTGGAATACCAGGCGCAAAACATTGCAACACACGTGATAATAAGTAACTTGCATCATCATTTCCTAAAGCACTGTAGTATGTGCTGTTAATTTGATAGATATCTAAGTTATTGTACTTTTCACTTGAGTAGATTCGTTTTACGTTGGCGCCTACATCGTATAATTTGTTTGAAGTGTAATCTAACTCTTCATCTGTTAATAAGTCTCTAGCATCCACGACACCGATTCCGTCATGCGTATCCAGTGTTGTAAATTGCTTCATCGGACTCATTTGTAACCAGTTGGCTAATCGATTTGATTTACCTGAATATAGTGAATATAACACTACCATTGGTAATGCAAAGTCATAAACGAAGTAATCATGGTCTGCAATCTTCATTTGAATTGAATAATGCTCATGAATTTCAGGAAGCAATTCCACTTGGTATTTCGCTGCTTCATCACGAACTTCATTTAATAAATCCCAAATATCTGGCTCTACGAAGAAGTCGTTTGTATCGAGTTTCTTTACTGCATAAGCAAATGCGTCTAAACGAATTAATGAGCATCCGTGACTTGCCATATCTTTAATCGTTTCACGAATAAACTCTTTCACGATTTCTTTACGAACATCAAGGTCGATTTGCTCTTCCCCGAATGTGTTCCATACTTCTTCAGTCGTTCCATCCGCAAAATGAACAGTTTGGAATGGCGCTTTATCTTTACGTTTATAAATCAAGTCGATATCTGCTTGATTTGGACGACCTTCTGGGAAAAACTCATGGATACGAATAAACATATCTTTGTAAGGTGAGTTTTCGTGATTTTTTACAAAATCTTGGAAGAATTTAGACTCACGAGAAATATGGTTAATCATGAAATCAAACATTAAATAATATTGTTCCCCTAGAGCATCCACATCTTCCCAAGTTCCCAGAAGCGGATCTACACGCGTGTAGTCGCTTGGAGCAAATCCTCTATCCCCTGTAGACGGGAAGAATGGGAGTAAATGTACCCCACTAATCGCGCCTTGGAAATGTTTATCCAAAACGCCTTTTAAGTCCTTCATATTGCTTCCCATGCTGTCTGAGTAAGTGATCAGCATTGCTTCGTTTTTAATTTGCATGGAATTCACCGTGTCCCTTCATTCAATCGATTTAGTTTAATTTCCAAATGTCACGGTTGTAGTCTTCGATTGTACGGTCACTTGAGAAGAAGCCGGCCATTGCGATGTTTGTCACCACTTTAGCATTCCATTCGTCTCTGTTTTCGAAATCGCGATACATACGTTCTTTTGTTTCAATGTAATCTTCTAAGTCTAATAATGTCATGAACCAGTCTTTTGTAGTTAACTCGTTGTATAGACGTTCTAGACGTTCTTTATTTCCTACTTCAAGTAAAGCGTCACTCTTCACGAATTCTACTAATGGACGGATTGCATCTCTCTTAGCAAACTCGCCAGCGTTGTAATCGCCTTTTTCATAGTGCGCAATGACTTCATTACTCTTTTCACCGAAGATATAGATATTGTCGTCACCAACAAGTTCGTGGATTTCCACGTTCGCACCGTCTTCAGTACCAAGAGTTAATGCCCCGTTTAGCATGAATTTCATATTTCCTGTTCCGCTGGCTTCTTTTGAAGCAAGAGAAATTTGTTCAGAAATATTACATGCTGGAATTAAGTGTGTTGCTGCTGTTACATTGTAGTTTTCAACCATTACGACTTGTAAGTGTGGGCTTACTTCTGGGTCATTTGCGATTAATTCAGATAATGAAAGAATTAAATGAATCACGTCTTGGGCAATGACATATGCAGGTGCAGCTTTCCCACCAAAAATAATGGTGATTGGTCTAGCTGGAATGTTTCCGCTCTTGATATCTAAATATTTATGAATCACATATAAAGCGTTCATTTGTTGACGTTTATATTCGTGCATACGTTTGATTTGGATATCAAAAATAGAATTTTCATTCACTGTGATGCCTTGCTTTTCTTGCAAGTAAACACTTAAACGTCTCTTGTTATCACGTTTAATCTTGTCTAATTTTTCGCGAACAATCGCATCATGACGGAAAGCTTTCAACGCTTCTAATTTAGAAGCATCCTTACGCCACTCTGTTCCAATTGTTTCATCTAATAATTTAGCTAGTTCTGGGTTGGCATGCATTAACCAACGACGGAATGTAATCCCATTTGTTTTGTTGTTGAATTTCTCAGGATAGATTTCGTAGAAATTCTTTAATTCACTTTCTTTTAAGATATCTGTATGCAGTGCCGCAACACCGTTTACGCTATATCCGTAGTGAATATCCATATGCGCCATGTGAACACGGTCCTGCTCGTCGATGATGGCTACTGATGGGTCTTCATATTTTGCTTTTACGCGAGCGTCTAATTCTTTAATAATTGGCACTAAATGTGGCACTACTTTTTCTAAGTATGCTAAAGGCCATTTTTCTAACGCTTCTGATAAGATTGTGTGGTTTGTGTAAGCTGTCATTGCAGATACGATTTCCACTGCTTCATCAAATTCAATTCCACGTTCCCCAAGTAAACGAATTAATTCAGGAATCACCATTGATGGGTGCGTATCGTTAATTTGAACTGTTGCGTATTCCGCTAAGTCGTGTAAGTTACTTCCTTTAGCAAGTGCTTCGTCGATTAATAATTGAGCACCATTACTTACCATGAAGTATTGTTGATAAATACGTAGTAAGTGTCCTGCTTCATCACTATCATCTGGATATAAGAATAAAGTTAAGTTTTTAGCGATTTGAGTTTTATCAAACTCAATTGAATCACTTGTAACTAAAGACTCGTCAATTGAATCCACATCGAATAAGTGTAATTTATTTTTAGTTGATTGTTCATATCCTAAAACATCGATATCAAACATTTTTGAAGTCAATGTAAAGTCAGCAAACGGTACTTTATAAGAAGTTTCTGTTGGAACTAACCAGCTTTCAGGTGTTAACCAAACGTTTGGCACAGCATCTTGTTGGTTATCTTTGAATTTTTGTTCGAATAAGCCATAGTGGTAGTTTAATCCAACACCGTCTCCCGTTAATCCAAGAGTTGCGATGGAATCAAGGAAACACGCAGCTAGACGTCCTAGACCCCCATTTCCTAAAGATGGTTCTAATTCGATTTCTTCGATTTCAGCTAATGAATGTCCAGCTTCTGATAGCACTTCTTTCACTTCATCGTAAAGCCCTAAGTTAATTAGATTGTTTGATAATAATTTACCGATTAAGAACTCAGCAGAAATGTAATACACTTTTTTCTTACCATTATTTTGTGGTAAGGCTGCACTTTTTTCTTTCGTAAATTGTAATAATGCTAAGTAAACTTCTTCTTTTGTACAGTCTTTTAAAGACTTTTCTAAGTTTCCTTCTACATATTGTTTAAAATTTTTCATTGTTCTCTCCTTTTTGGTTTGCGTGAGGTTACTTTTCTTCCTCTACTAACTCCTCTTCATCTTCCACTTCTTCAAGATGTGGATTTGCACGATCATACAATTCAGTAATCCCAAGTAAGAATTCTTCTACAGACTCTGTTAACTGCTCTTTGGTCATTCTCCATACCCAGTTTCCTCCGAGCGTACTTGGAATGTTCATACGAGCCGTCTCATCTAATTGTAGTAGATCTTGCATTGTTGCAACTGTCATTCGACTAACCGAACCATATAACCCACGTAGTAAAGCATAGCTAATTGGTTCCTCATCACGTCGATTTAAGTAACGATTACAAAATTCTCTTGTTTCTGTTGGAACCGACTTATACCATCCTAATACTGTATCATTATCATGAGTTCCTGTATAGGCAACCGCATTGACTGGATAATGATGAGGTAAATCTCCACTCTTAGGATTTTCACCCATAAATCCAAATTCCAGAATTTTCATTCCTGGGAAACCAGTAGCTTCACGAAGATTGATGACATCTTCATCCATAAATCCTAAATCTTCAGCAATAATCGGCAGATCTCCAATTTGTTCCTTTACTGCTTTAAACAAATCATATCCTGGGCCCTTCACCCATTTCCCAATTGTTGCATTTTCAGCCTCTGCTGGAATTTCCCAATAAGCTGAGAAACCTCTAAAGTGGTCAATACGAACCACATCAAACAATTCAAAGCTCGCTTTTAGTCGTTTGCTCCACCAAGTGAACCCATCTTCTTTCATTGCTTCCCAATTATAAATTGGATTCCCCCATAATTGACCTAGCGGAGAAAAATCATCTGCAGGACATCCAGCAACACAAAGTGGATTTCCTTCTTCATCAGTTTTGAAGTAATGTGGTGTTGCCCACATCTCTACACTATCTGCTGCTACATAAATTGGCATATCGCCAATAATTTGAATGAAGTTGTCATTCGCGTATTTTTTCAAAGCATGCCACTGTTCATCAAACAAGAATTGTGTCACACGGTGATACTCCAATTTTTCTGCAAGACGTAAGCGATATTCTGCTAATGCATCTTTTTGACGACGTTTAATCGCTTCGTCGCTCCAAGCTGTCCACGGTTTCATATCAAAGGATTCTTTAATCGCCATGTACTCTGCAAATGGCTCTAACCATTCTGCTTTTTCTGCAACAAATTTTTCGTATGCTGGAGTTTTTCCTTTAGATAGAAAAGCAGCCACTGCTTTTTCTAAAACAGGTCGACGTTTTTCATATAATAATGCGTAGTCAACCGTTGTTTCTTCAGCGCCCCAATTCATCTCAACATCTTCTTTACTTAGAAGTCCTTCTTCTATTAAAAGATCGAAATCGATAAAGTTTGTATTTCCAGCAAAAGCCGAAAAAGATTGATATGGTGAATCTCCATAGCTAGTTGTTCCTAATGGTAAAATTTGCCAATAAGTCTGTTTCGTACGAACTAGAAAATCTACAAAATCAAATGCAGATTTACCGAAAGTTCCGATTCCATATTGACCAGGTAATGATGAAATATGCATTAACACACCTGATTCTCTATTGCTCATATATTTGATACCTCTCTCCTTAATCAGTATATTTATCCATGTAAGCGCAATAATTCGCGCAACCGTTTGCTTTAATATTAGAGTATTTTTTTTAATAAAACAAGTATTATTTTATAAGTTTTTAATACATCTTGAATATACAAGGATAAAATAAACTTAATTTCTATTTAATTCAACCAAAAACCACTTATATTCAGTATTTTTTATTCCTTTAATTTTTTTTAACAAAATACTTGCAAACGGTTTATGGAAGCGGTATACTAAAACCAGTTAAGAAATCGTTTGCGTAATCTACAACGAATTTTAAGGAGGAAAAATATTATGGCAAACAAATGGTTTAAAAAATCTTTAATGGTTGGCTTAGCTGGTTTAGCTTTAGCAGGCTGTGCAAGCGGAGGTAACCAATCAAACTCTTCTAATGGAGGCTCTGAAAGCAAAAAAGAATTTACTTTATATAGTAATAAGAGCGAAATCCAAGAAGCCCTAACAGCATATGCTAAAGAATGGGGAGACAAAAACGGAGTTAAAGTTAATATTAAAACTTGTTCTGGTTCATGTAAGATTTCTGACCAACTAAAAACTGAATTTACTGCAGGTACTGCACCAGACGTATTCGTAATTGAAGGTCAAGCTGGATATGATTTGTGGAAAGACAACCTACAACCATTAAAAGGTGACTGGATTGATAAAACTGAGTTTGAATTTAAACAAGGTAACGACGTATACGGATTCCCAGTATCTGTAGAAGGATACGGATTAGCTTACAACAAAGAAATCTTAACTAAAGCTGGAATTGATCCTGCTACTCTAACTTCTTTTGAAGCAGTTGAGAAAGCAATGGCTACTTTAGAAAGTAAAAAAGATGAATTAGGATTATCTACTGTTGTTGCTACAGCAACTAAAGAAGGTGAAACTTGGATCATGGGTATCCATGACTTTGGTGCTTACTTAAGTAGTGGTCTTCCAAACGGTGACCGTTCAGTAACAAACCAAGTACTAAAAGGTGAAATGGACAAAACTCGTTTAGAAAACTACACTAACTGGGTTGAATTACTATTCAAACATACTGATAAGAAACTCTTAACAGTTGGTACTCAAGAAGATATGGACTCAGCATTTGCTTCAGGAAAAGCTGCATTCCTTCACCAAGGTAACTGGAAAGATCCTAACTTAAAACAATTAAATGCTAACTTCGAAATGGGATTCATTCCTTATCAAACATTAGGTAAAGATAAAAACGCTGACGGATTATTCATTGGTGCTCCATCTTACTACGTAGTTAACAAAGACACTAAAGCTTTAGAATCTATCAATAAATTCTTCAACGATTTAGCTGATACTAAAGAAGGTCAAGACTACATCGTAAACAAAGCGAACATGATTTCTCCATTTGCTAACACTACTGAGAAACCATCTGCTCCATTATCTCGTTTCTTAGCAGAATGGGTTAGCGCTAAAAAACCTGTTTACTCATTTGACAACCCATACTTCATGCCTGACAACTTCTTAATGAACAAATTAGGACCAATTTACGGTCAATATGCTCAAGGTTCAATTGATAAAGCTAAATTCCAAGAATTAATTATCAACCAAATTAAAGAAGTGCCAAGCTTGATTAAAAAATAATCAATAATATTGTAGTAAACAAACCCACAGCTGCCTTTTAGTGGCTGTGGGTTATGTGCTACAATAGGTATACATACAGGTGCTACCCCACCTGGAAATTATTAAAAGGAGGAACTCTCTCATGTCTAAAAACAAGAAAGCCTTAAGCAGAGATGATCGTGCAAAACGCAATTTTTATAGATTAGTTTTACCAGCATTTATCATTTTTGCACTCGTTATTATTGTGCCTTTCTTCTTAGGGTTCTACTATTCATTAACCGACTGGAAGAGCGTTACACAAACCAACCTACAATTTGTAGGTCTAAAAAACTTTACAGAAAGTTTGGCTGACACTCGCTTCCAATATTCTTTAATGATTACTGTGATTTTTGCGTTATTCAACGTTGTCGTGGTAAACATTGTGTCATTTAGTCTTGCCTTACTTGTATCCAGCAAGATTAAATTAAAAGATATATTCCGCGCAGGATTCTTTATTCCAAACTTAATCGGGGGACTTGTTCTTGGTTATATTTGGCAATTCATCTATAACTCAGTATTCCCTGCTTTAGGACAATTAATCGGTAGCCAATTCTTAATCGATAACTTGTTCCTTGGAGATGTGAAATTAGCTGTGACTGCATTAATCATTACAAACACATGGCAATATGCTGGTTATATTATGATGATTTACTTTGCAGCTTTACAAAATGTACCTTCAAGTTTAGTAGAATCTGCTTCACTTGACGGTGCAAATGCATGGCAACGTCTACGTCACATTATCATTCCAATGGTAATGCCAGCGTTCACTGTATCGCTCTTCTTGACTATTACTAACTCATTCAAGATCTTCGATGTGAACTTCTCATTAACAGGTGGTGGTCCTTCACTACTATGGCATGACAAAGCCATTCAAAGTACTGAGTTTATTACAATGAACATTTATAATACTGCTTCAGGTGATAACTTAATGGCTTTAGGTCAAGCTCGTGCAGTTATTTTATTCTTTATCTTGGTAGTTATCAGCTTGATTCAAACTTCAATCACTAAACGGAAGGAGATTGACTTATAATGAAAAAACAAAAATTGGGAATCTTACTTCTAGAAATTTTAGGAGTCATCCTTTTCTTACTATTCTTGAGTCCAATCGTTCTTTTAGTGATTAACTCAGCTAAAAGCTCTGCTGACATTCTTTCAGATCCGTTAGCTTTACCTGCAAGTTTTGGTCAACTATGGACTAATATCGTTACAATTTGGAATAACCCTTCCATCAATTACCCATCATCATTTTTATCATCAACGATTATTACTGTGATTTCTCTTTTCACAATCACTCTATTTTCGGCTCTTGCTGCATGGGGACTTGTTCGTTTCCGTTCAAAAGCTTCGACAGTGATTTTCTTCATTTTCGTAGCTTCAATGGTTATTCCTTTCCAAGTCGTAATGTATCCACTTGTTACTTGGTTTAAAGTTTTAAGTGATGCGATTACTACTCCATTATTTGGATTTAGCTTATTACGTTCTTATCCAGGGATTATCTTAGCGTATACTGGTTTCGGTATGTCACTATCAGTATTCATGTTCCACGGATTCATTAAAGGGGTGCCTTTAGAAATCGAAGAAGCTGCGGAATTAGATGGATGTAACAAAATGCAAACATTCTTCTACGTAGTTCTTCCAATCTTAAAACCCATCTACGTTACAATCTTAATCTTGAATGGAATTTGGATTTGGAATGACTTCCTATTACCACTTCTATTACTTGGTAAAGGAAATGCGATTCAAACATTACCAATCGCGGTATCAAACTTTGCCGGATCATTTACAAAACAATGGGATATGATTCTAACATCTACATTACTGATTATGTTACCAGTAATCATCTTATTCCTATTCGCTCAAAAACATATCATGAAAGGTATGGTTGACGGAGCAATCAAATCATAGTTCCTTAAATGCTCTGGGCGTGAAAATAACAGTTTTCATGCCCAGATTTTTTATTTCAATAATCACTCTACTAGGAAAGGAGGAATATAGATGGCATCCACTATTAAGGATGTTGCAAAGCTTTCTGGAGTCTCCCCTTCTACTGTTACAAGAGTACTTCAAGACAAATCTAGTATAAGTGAAGCGACGAAGAAAAAAGTACGTGAGGCCATGGCTTCACTGAATTATCATCCCAATGTTAATGCAAGAAGCTTAGCAAGTAATAAAACAAATGTCATCGGCGTTGTTCTTCCCAAAGACTCAGATATCTTTTATCAAAATTCATTTTTCCCTGCTGTAATTCGAGGAATTTCGCAAACAGCAGCGGACCATCAATATTCGATACAATTATGTACTGGAAAAGATACGAATCAACGTTTAGCCATTCTAAAAGATACGATTCTTGGAAAACGTGTAGATGGACTCATCTTCCTGTACGGAGAAATTGAGGACCCCCTTGTTGAATTTGCGATTGATCAAGAATTTCCGGCTGTTGTAATCGGAAAAACATTATCCCCTCTTATTTCATTTGTTGATAATAATAATGAAAAAGCAGGATTTGATGCAACAGAATATATTATTCAAAAAGGAGCAAAATCTATTGCATTCATCGGTGGTCGCGACCAATTATTTGTATCCCGAGACCGATTAAAAGGATATGAAAAAGCTCTAAAAAAATATGATATTCCAATAAATGATAGCCTTATTGCTCAAGTATCTGAATTTACGAGGGAACAAGGATACCATACTTTAAAAGAACTTCTTAAAGAAGGAAACATTGATGGTCTAGTAACAGCAGACTCTCTTTTTACAGAAGGAGCTGTCCGATATTTAAATGAAAAACAAATTCATTTGCCTATTATCACTTTTGACTCGGTACAACCTTCTGTTCGAATTGATGCTTATGTTGATATTCATACATTAGAATTAGGACGTTCTTCCTTCAAATTATTACGAAATGTGATTAAATCCTACAATAATAAAAATATGATGTGTTACAGACAAATCATTGATCACTCTATAAAAGAAATGTAAAATAGTAAGGCACAAGTTCCAAATAATTGGGACTTGTGCCTTTTTTTAATCATTTGTATTTTGCAATATAACTTATACATTATAAGTTATATTGATCTTCTTATTTTTCTATAATAAATATCCATTAAAAAACTCCCAAGCACGAATGCATGGGAGTTCTTCCATTTGTTTAAGATTAACGACGTAAGCCTAAACGGTTGATTAATTCACGGTAACGTTGAACATCTTTGTTACGTAAGTATGCTAATAAGTTACGACGGTGACCAACTTTTTTCATTAATCCACGGTTTGAGTGGAAGTCTTTTTTATGAACACGGATGTGGTCATTTAAGTGGTTGATTTCGTAAGTTAATACAGCGATTTGTACTTCTGGTGAACCAGTGTCTCCTTCGTGTAATGCATACTCTTTGATGATTTCGTTTTTCTTTTCTTTAGAAATTGCCATTTCTAAACACCTCTTTCTTTTAATTTATGCCTTGTACTGAGTAAAACGTTGGTGATTCGCAAAACTCTGTAAAAGGTCTGTGCATTAAGCACTTATTCAATGTACCTTATTTTCAGTAAAATTGCAAGCTTCTTAATCTATTTTTTGAATATCAACACGGTTAAAATATGCATGATTTGGTTTTAATGGTTGTCCTGCCATCAATTCATCTACAGTCACCAATTCGTAACCTTCTGCTTGTAAGTATTCAATAATTGTTGGTAATGCCTCTACTGATTCTTCATGAATATCATGCATCAATAAGATTCCACCATTATGAGCATTTTCCTTAATATGCTCAATTGTTTTGGCTGCATCCCTATATTTCCAGTCTAGCGAGTCAATCGACCAGTTCACTATAGCAATACCTGCTTGCTCCGCTACCATTTTATCAAAACCACCATATGGCGGACGCAAACTCATTGGTCTTAAACCACCTGAAGCTTTGGCAATGAGGTCTGAAGTGTTATGAACCTCTTTATACACTTCGTCTGCTGATTTCTTTGGTAATAAAGGATGACTATAACTATGGTTTCCAAGTTCGTGTCCTTCAGCCACAATTTGCTTAATAATAGACTCATTACCTTCTACATGACTTCCTACGATATAAAATGTTGCATGAGCGTTATATTTTTTTAGAATTTCTAGTACTCTTGGTGTTGTTTCAGGTCGGGGGCCGTCATCAAACGATAAAGCAATTCTCTTCTTACCTAGTTTTTCTTTAACAGCTGCAAGATATTGTGTATAGTTCTCTTTCTCTGTTTCCGGAATCATATTTTCATTCATATATGCAAAAAGCTCGGTAAAAGGAATTGTCCATTCTGCATCTGAATCGTTTGTGTCTTTGTATTTTATACGAATTCCATTTTGAATGATTGACGTATCTAGTTTCTTCCAATTGTTATCTTTAAATTGAGTAGTAATTTTATCTGTTTGCTCATCAGATAGTCCATTTGCTTTAGATTCATCTAATGCTTTCTTTACAAAAAAGTTAGATACTGCTAAATCATTATTAAAGAGTTTTGAAATTTCAAATGGTTGTAAAGTATCTGCGAAAACAAGTTTATGTGTTAACTCCGAAAATTCTTTCTGTTCAAAACCACGATCCTTTTGTTGATATACAGATACATAGTAATGAATATCATTTACGTTCGAAATAACTTTTGTTTGATAGGCTTTTAAAAAAATCAAAGTTTTCTTTGAAGCACCCGCGTATTTTTCTAACACCGTTTGTTTTAAAGTCGAAATCTGCTCAGCAATGGAAGCAACTTCATTTCCAGAACTATCTGTAGGGATTAATTCCTGAATTTCAATGTTGCCATTCGTTTCATCTTTAACCGTAAAATTTTCGTTATATTTTTTTGTGTCGTCTTGTTCAACTTGAATAATACGTTTTAATTCTTCTTCATTAAATTGATCTGCCATAATACGATGAATCGTTAATAATTCAAATACTAAAATAGCTAGAGTTAAAACTCCAATTACCCAAAAAATAGTTTTAGGAATTTTCTTTTTCGGTCTTTTCTTTTTAGAATCCTTCCCACCGAATCGTTGGTTCTCTTGATTCTCCTCTTGAACTGCCTCTTCCTTCAAATCAGTCTCTAGCATTTCTTCAGGATTTTTTGTATATTTATTTTCTTTTTTTGAATGTTTTTCTTTGCCATTATTGGCTCTTCGTTGAATGACCTTCTCCATTCTCCACGACCCCTTATTAAATACTATTTTTCTTTTTTCTGACAGTCCGGACAAACCCCATAAACTTCCATTCGATGTCCTCTAACTTTAAACCCTGTTAATTGTTCTGCTGCTTTTTCAACATCATCTAAAACTGGATAATATAAATCCACTACTTTCCCACAAACATCGCAAACAGCATGATAGTGCTGTCCTAAATCAAAATCGTATCGACTGGCACTATCTCCATACATTAATTCCTTAACAACACCCTCTTTAATAAACAGGTTTAAATTGTTATATACTGTCGCCACACTGACTTGAGGATATTATCTTGTTAATTCAGTATAAATCTCTTCCGCAGTTGGATGAGTATCCACGCTAGCTAAAAATTCTAGCATTGCCACTCTTTGAGGGGTAATACGAACTCCTTTACTACGTAATTTCTTCACTACTTGATTAATTTCTTCTTTTCTCATATATTTCCCTAATTTCTAATACAGATTACGTCGATTTTGATACTTTATTCTCTCAAATTTCCAAGGAAAAATCAAGTTATTCATTTAATATTTTTGTAACATTGTAATGTTTTTGTAACAAAAAAGATTTGCCCCAATAATAGGGCAAATCTTTCTACTATTATTTTTTAAAAAGCTTATTGTACTGCATCCCTTCTCGAAGTGCGGAGGTATCTGTTCCTAATGCTTCTGCTATTGTATAAGCAAATTCGAAACTTGCAGCTGCACCACAACCCGTGATGATTTTTCCATCTTTCTCAACTAACGTTCCTGTATAAATTCCGTCATTAATTTCATCTTCAAAACCGGGATAACAAGTAAACTTTTTCTTTTTCAGCAATCCTGCCCTATGTAGAACAATTGGTGCCGCACAAATTGCTGCAATAATTTTCCCTTTTTTCGAATATTCTTTCAGTTTTTGAATTAGGAAATCATTCTCTCTTAAATGATGAGCTCCTGGAATTCCACCTGGAAGCACTAATGCATCAATTTGAGCCCAATAAAAGGTTTCTAATTCATCATCTGTCTTCACTGAAATTTTATGAGAACCCGTAATAACTTGTCCACCAATGCCAACTGTATGAACAATATGACCTGCTCTTCTCAAAATATCAACTGTAGCAAGGCCTTCAATCTCTTCAAATCCTTCCGCTAAGAATACAACGACATTTGCCATAGGACAGCCTCCTCTTATTTTTTGAACAAGCCCATTACTCCGCGAGTAATCACTCGGCCTACTTCACGTCCAACGCTAGACATAATATTTTTGGTAAAGCGATCCATCGCAGAATCACCTTTCTTAGTTGCTGCTTGTCGTGCTTGACGTTCTAGTTCTCTTTCTTGACGTTCACGTTCTTTTTCTTCTAATTTAGCCTGTTTTTCAGCCTCTTTTTGTGCAAGAGCTTCTTGTTTTTCAGCTTCTTTACGTTCTGCTTCTGCTTGTTTTTCAGCTTCTCTTTGAGCTAAAGCTTCTTCTTGTTCTTGTTGAAATTGTTGTTCTAATGCTAATAATTGCTCATGAGCAGACTCACGGTCAAACATTTCAGCATATTTATCATAGAATGGAGATTGATTTACTAGCTGTTGACGAACAAAAGCATCAACCGCATCTAATTTACTCTTTGGTGGGTAAATAGAAACCACTTCTGCAAAACTTGGAGATCCATCTTCCTGTAAAGTAGAAACTACCGCATCCCCTACTTTTAGATTCGTAATCACTGAAACTAAATCTTTTCCTTCTTCTTGACGGAAAGTTTCAGCTACTGATTTGACATTTTTTTGCTCAGCTGGCGTAAACGCACGTAAGCCATGTTGGATTCGATTTCCTAACTGACTGGCTACCGCATTAGGAATATCCGTTGGATTTTGTGTTACGAAGAAAATACTAATTCCTTTCGAACGAATTAAACGAACAATTAATTCAATTTTTGCTTGTACAGCTGGGTTGCTTTGATTGAATAATACATGTGCTTCGTCAAAGAAGAATACTAGTTTTGGTTTATCTAAATCTCCTACTTCAGGTAAGTTTTCATATAACTCTGATAAGAACCATAATAAGAAAGTTGCATATAATTTAGGTGTTTGGAACAACTTTTCAGAAGATAATACATTTATGGTTCCACGTCCACTTGCATCTGTTTTAAATAAATCTCCAATTTCAAAAGCTGGTTCTCCAAAGAACTGATTTCCACCTTGTTGTTCTAGAACTAATAAGCTGCGTAAAATAGTACCAATAGATTGTTGCGCAATATTTCCATATAAATTACGTAATTCAGAAGCATGAGCTCCAACATAATTTAACATTGCACGTAAATCTTTAATATCAATTAATAATAAACCTTGTTCATCAGCAACTTTAAACGCAATGTTTAAAATGCCTTCTTGCGTTTCATTTAATCCTAACAGCTGAGATAATAAAATAGGGCCCATTTCTGAAATGGTTGTACGAATATTAATTCCGTTTTCTCCAAAAATATCCCAAAACGCTACAGGATAAGAACTTGGTTCAAAATCTTCTACGTGTACTTTTTTTAATCGTTCAGCAATCTTTTCAGTTACTTCACCTTTTTCGGCAAGGCTAGCTAAATCTCCTTTAATATCAGAAAGTAATACAGGTACACCAGCTTCACTTAATTGTTCAGCAAGAACTTTTAGAGTAACAGTTTTCCCTGTACCTGTGGCTCCAGCAATTACTCCATGTCGATTTAATTTATTCGATAATAATTGAGCTGGCTTTGATCCATACCCAAAAGAAATTGTTTGAGTCATAATACTCCTCCTTCAGATTTATTTCTACTCCTTAACAATAGTACAGAAAGCGCTAAAATTCCACTAAAATGTTAAGTTTTAATTAGATTAGTTGACTTGTTTTGAAGTTCAAAGTATATTACTCTTGTATGAACTATACTACCAAAGGAGAATTCTCTTATGAAATGGAAAATAATTGCGGATTCTGGTTGCGATTTACGCGAAATCGAGAATCTAGCACCAAATACTGAATATATTAATGTACCATTAACTGTCCAAGTGGGCGAGAAACATTATAAAGACGATGCAACATTAGATATTGATGCTATGATGATTGAAATGTATGAATCCAAGGAAAAAACTGCTTCTGCTTGTCCAAGTCCAGATGCTTTTTTAGAGGCCTATAGAGGTGCTGAAAATGTTATTGCCATTACAATTACTGGTGGTCTATCAGGAAGCCAAAATAGTGCTCAATTAGCCAAAAAAATGTTATTAGAAGAAGCCCCTGAAACAAATATTGAAGTCTTCGATAGCCTTTCAGCAAGTGGTGAAATGGTTCTATTTGTCCAAAAGGCAAATGAACTGATTGCTCAAGGACTTTCTTTTGAAGAAGTGGTTGCAGCATTAAAAGAATATTTAGCGAGCACTAAACTATTATTTGCTCTTGCTCGTGTCGATAACCTAGTAAAAAACGGTCGATTAAATAAATTAGTCGGCGCCGTTATCGGAATGCTCAATATCCGCTTAGTCGGTGACGCTTCACCAGAAGGAACACTAAACTTACTTCACAAAGCAAAAGGTCAAAAGAAAGCTGTTCAAGCAGTTTGGTCTGAAATGAAAAAAAATGGCTACAAGGGTGGTCGTGTGGTTATCAGCCACTGTAGTAACCCGGAAATCTGTGGCTTAATTCAAGCAGCCGTTCATAGCGAGTTCCCAGATGCGGATGTTTCTAGTATCCACACAAGCGGGGTCTGCAGCTATTATGCAGAACAAGGCGGAATCCTAATGGGATACGAGGCTTAATCAAAAACGCGAAAAGACTCTCTAATCAAGTGATTAGAGAGTCTCTTATTTTTATTAGAATAATGCTTTTAATTCTACATCAGGATGTTTATCTTTAAACCAATTTAGGGCGAATTGGTTTTCGAATAAGAAGACTGGTTGGTCAAATCGGTCGCGACATAATAAGTTACGGCTTGATGACATATTTGGATCCAGTTGTTCTTCATCAATCCAACGAGCAATCTTACTTCCGATTGGTGTCATGACTACTTCGGCATTGTATTCATTTAATAAGCGGTATTGGAACACTTCGAATTGTAGTTGACCAACGGCACCAAGGATATATTCTCCTGTATGGTATGTCTTGTACAATTGGATGGCCCCTTCTTGTACTAACTGCTCGATTCCTTTATGGAATGATTTTTGCTTCATCACGTTTTTGGCAGAAACTTTATTAAAGAGCTCTGGCGTGAATTGTGGGAGTGGTTCAAACTGAACTGGCGTTTTTCCTGAATAAATCGTATCTCCGATTTGGAAGTTCCCTGTATCGTAAAGTCCGATAATATCCCCTGCAACGGCTGCTTTAACTGTTTCACGGCTATCGGCCATGAATTGCGTTGTATGAGATAATTTCATTTTCTTTTGCGAACGGTTCACTGTAATGTCCATCCCTGGAGTGAATTCTCCTGAACAGATACGCACAAACGCAATACGGTCGCGGTGGGCTAGGTTCATGTTTGCTTGAATCTTGAAAATGAATCCTGTGAATTGTTCTTGTAACGGATCTACCAATTCCCCTGATTCTGTCTTCTTCGCAGATGGGCTTGGTGCGAAGTCAACAAATGCATCTAAGAATGTTTGAACCCCAAATCCTGTTAAGGCTGAACCGAAGAATACAGGCGTTAATTTACCAGCCGCAATCTTCTCTTCATCAAACGCATTCCCTGCTTCTAGTAAAAGTTGTGCGTCTTCGATTGCTTGGTTATATAGCGTTGATTGTTTGAACGCATAATCGCCGTCCACTTCCCCATCTTCGTTTAATGGTAGGAAGTCATTATCTTCGTTTTCTTCTGGATGCATCAATTCTACACGTTTATTGTAAATGTCATATAAGCCAAGGAATGTTTTCCCCATCCCCATTGGCCAGTTCATTGGATACGCGTCAATGCCTAATACTTCTTCTAATTCCGCGATTAATTCAAGTGGTTCACGTCCATCACGGTCTAATTTGTTGATGAATGTGAAAATTGGAATTCCACGCATACTACAAACTTCGAATAATTTCTTCGTTTGCGGCTCAATCCCTTTAGCGCTGTCGATAACCATCACGGCACTATCCACGGCCATTAATGTACGATACGTATCTTCTGAGAAGTCCTCGTGCCCTGGTGTGTCCACGATATTAATATGGTTGCCATCGTATTCCACTTGCATCACTGAACTTGTAACAGAAATCCCACGTTGTTTTTCGATTTCCATCCAGTCAGATTTAGCAAACTTCCCTGTCTTTTTCCCTTTTACGGTACCAGCTTGACGAATCGCACCCCCGTATAAGAGTAATTGTTCTGTAATCGTTGTTTTCCCAGCATCTGGGTGGGAAATAATCGCAAAAGTCTTGCGAGATTGTACTTCTTCTTTTAAATGTGACATGAGTCTCTCCTTCGTGTTTATTCTCAAGTATTATAGCTGATTTTCACAATTTTTAAAAGTTTAAAAACACCCTCTAGAAGGATTAGGCAAAGTGCGGTATACTTAAAGACAGCAAAAATCTTTCAGGAGGTTTCTCAATGTCGAAAGAATTACCGATTATTTATATTAGTTTAACCGGAAATACACATAACTTTGTAACGCGTCTAAAAGATCAACTCCGCTTCTTGGAGCCATCTTTAAACGTGACATTAACCAATGTCAAAGACCTTGTTAAAGGCCAAGAAGATTACTTCAAAGTAGGAAAACCCTTCGTTGCTTTTCTACCGACTTATTTAGAAGGTGGAAATGGCGTGGATAATGGAGACGTTGAAGTCTTAACGAATCCACTCGGTGATTTCTTAGCCTATGAACATAATTACGCACATTGCTTTGGCGTAATTGGTAGCGGAAATCGTAACTTCAACAAGCAATTCTGCCTCACTGCCCGTCAATATTCAGAACGCTTTGGATTCCCAGTGCTAGATGAATTTGAATTACGCGGAAGTAACCGAGACGTAGAGCGAATTGCTACAATGCTTCTTGAAAAAATCTAAACACAAAAATAGGCCCGTAGATCCATTTTACGAGCCTTTCTTTTTATTTAAAATAAATTTTGCATTTCTCACTAAAACCAACTAATGCTTCCATCGTGGCAGGTTCCATTGCGGTATGTCCTGCCGCTTGTGCAAAGATGAGTTCTGAGCCATCAACTGCTTGAGCGAGTTCAAACGCCGCGCTCGGGAGGCAATCCACATCATAACGCCCATGTACGATATGCATTGGAATCCCCTTGAAGGCATCAGCATGATTCAAGATGAAATTATCGTCTTCTACAAAGCAGTGATGATAGAAGAAGTGACATTCCATTCGCGCAATTGTAAGAGCCCCGCGAATACCTGCTTCATCCCAGACAATTGGATCATACGGAATCAACTTCACGAGACCATGTTCCCACTCTGCCCATGCACGCGCTGCCTCTAGACAAATCGATTCATCCTCTGACGTCAAACGCTTGTAGTACGCATTCACCAATTCTCCTTGTTCTTCAACAGGAATCGGTGCCTTAAACTTCTCGAAGTTCTCTGGATAAAAATGAGACGCCCCATCTTGATACAGCCAATCTACATCACTTTGTCGGCCAAGAAAAATCCCACGAAGCATCAATCCTACGACGCGTTCACGGTGTGCAATCGTGTAATGTAAGGCTAGCGTTGTTCCCCAGCTACCACCAAAGACAAGCCATTTATCAATCCCTAATGTGGTACGAATCTTCTCCATATCCGCTACTAAATCCTGCGTCGTATTCTCTTCTAACGATGCAAAAGGGGTACTCTTTCCACATCCACGTTGATCAAATTGGATAATACGATAAAATTCTGGATCAAAAAATTGACGATTCGCTGGAGAGGATGCCCCTCCTGGTCCGCCGTGTAAAACAACAACTGGATGTCCTAATGGGTTTCCTGACTCTTCCACGTAAATGGTATGCAAGGCCCCCACTGGAATCATATGTTCGTTATAGATTTCGATTTCTGGATATACCTCTGTTCTCATTACTTGGCTCCTTTAATGATTTCTTGAACTCTCTTTTGAAATTCAGGTAAGACTTCCTTTTCAAACCATGGATTTTTTGCCATCCATCTGCGGTTTAAAGGAGATGGATGTACTAAAGGAAACATCTTCGGTAAGTATTCTTTGTACGCTTTTACGGTTTCAGTTAAGTTTTTCTTTTTGGTGTCTTTTAAATAATAATCCTGCGCATATTTTCCTACTAAAATAATGAGTTCAATATCTGGCATTAAGGCTAAAGTTTTTTCATGCCATTTTTCGGCAAAACCTTTACGTGGTGGAAGATCTCCAGATTTACCTTTTCCTGGATAATAGTAATCCATCGGCACAACTGCAAATAAATCGGATTGATAAAAGAAATCACGAGTAACTCCCATCCACGTTCTTAAATTATCTCCACTTTTATCGTTCCAGAATAAGCGACTCTCTTGCGCTTTAATTCCAGGAGCTTGCCCAACAATCAAAATCTTTGCGCGTCGTGGCGCAGAAAATAATGGCTGTATTCCGGCTTTTGTATACTCGGTATTTTGAGGATCTGCCTCAATTTTTTTCATTAGTTTTTGTATTTCTTGCATCCATATTCCACCCTTCACACTTAGAATACTCCCATTCTTTATAGACTGCAAATGCTTCCCTGTAAAAAAATCCCCTAAGTCTTTTACAACTTAGAGGATTTGACGCTTTATTTTAAACGAACTGTTTTTATGATTCGAGGAAGAGATTTGTTAGAAAGTACTCTTGGTAAAGTATGAGACTTTTCTTTAGATTTTGTCTTATACACTACTGGTCTTGTTGGACGTTGAGTTCCAACAAACTCTTCTGGGCTCTGTTGAGTTCTTTGGTGTTTTGTAGATTGTAATGCCTGTTTAGTCGCTTGTTTTTTAGCTTGAGAACGTTGTTTTGGATTCGAAATACTATGACGTGGACGATAAACTCTTTGTGGAATATCTTCCAATCTAGAATCCGTATTATTTTGTTGTCGTTCATTTCTCTTAGGAGATCTCATATTCATATTAGAGTTCTCTTTTTGTGAGTTATTTCTTGCCTTATTTTGTTTTTTACCAATAAAAACAAATACCATTAGAATTAATACGATAAAAAACAAAGCTTGTCCTAATACATAATAAAATTCGCCATCTTTTAGATTTAAATTATTCAACAAGAAACTAATTTTCTTATTGTCATTCGTATTAGAATTTTTTTCACTACCGTACGTATTGGTCTTTGTGTTATTGTCATTATTCTTTTGATTCGTAGATTGCAGATTAGACTGATTTTCTTTTTCATTTACGGCTTCAGTCGTCATCTCCTCTACATCTCTTTTATCCGTTGCTCTATCATATTGGAATGGCTTAACGACTTTCCCATCCACTATATCAATAAATTCAAGGTGAATAGATAGATTATTTTTATTTAAGAGAAAGACATCTACTTTGTATTTTTTATTTTCTCTGAATACAAAAAATTGAAGTTTATAGTTTCCTTCTTTTAGATTGTTGAGTTGAACAGGTATTTTCACAGAATCATAATCAGGATTGTTAAACTTTAAAGGAACCGTAATTGTTTCATTAAAATTTTTGTTTGCCTGAACATTAACCGTGGTTTCATACGACCCCACCATTTTACTAGAATTATCTGAGGTCGTTTCTGCATATACTGTATTTACAGCAACACTAAGGAAAGTTCCCATCATGAAGAAACTGACAATCAACACGGCAAGCCACTTCAATCTAAAGAAAGATTTGCTAGCTCGTTGTTTCATGATTATTTACCTGCTTCGTCCCAAACTTTACGTCCTGATGCTAATGAAGCAATGTTTTCAGCAATTTTTGCGTTATTTTGTCCATCCATTAATACAACTGTATTGTTTGGACCTTCAGCAAGAGCTTTTTTAGCATCGATTGCTAAGTATTCTAATGCAGCAGCATTTAAGTTAGATTCATTTAATGCGTTGTTGATAGCTGTTAATTGAGCAACAGTTGCTTGAGTGTCAATTGCGATTTTTTCAGCATGAGCACGAGCATCTGCTAATAATTTGTTGTTTTGAGTTCTTGTATCCATTTCAACTGTTTTTTGACGAGCGTCAGCAGCGATTAACGCAGCATCACGTTCACGGTCAGCAGTGATTTGTTTGTTCATCGCTTCAACGATGCTTTGTGGAGGAATAACTTCACCAATGTTAACACGGTCGATTGTAACCCCGTAAGAGTCTGTTTTACCGAATACACGTTGGTTTAAGTCAGTGTTGATTTTGTTTGTACCACCAAGAATTTCAGCCATCGTCATTGTACCGATGATGTCACGTAATTCGTTTTGGATATCTAACAGTAATAATCCTTCTGGGTTTGTGTTTCCATATAAGTATTCTTCAAGATTATCTACATGGTATTTAGCTGAAGCGTCAATTGTTAAATTAACGTTATCTTTTGTGATAATTTCTTGTGGATCTAAATCCAATGAACGTTGACGCATATCTACAACGTAAGCAATGTTACGAATGATTGGTGTTACAAAGTGTAACCCTGGTCCTAATTCCCCAACATAACGTCCGAATGATTGAACAGCTGCTTTGTGTCCTTGTTGTACGATACGAATTGATTTGAACGCAATAATTAATAAAACTAATACTAAAGCGATAATAATAATTGTTAATGGCATGATAAATTTCCTTCTTTCTATAAAGTTACATATACTAATTTTTCTGGATTGAGCTCCTCAATCACTTTAACATAAACCAGCCCATCTTCATAGTCAATGACTTCCAATGGTTGGCCTTCTTCAACGGACATAACATCCAAAATCTTATAAGGATAGTTTCGTCCTCGGTAATTAAATGTTCCAAATACTTGCTCGGAGAACGCCTTAAATTGTCCATGCAATAAATTCTTAATGGCATCCGGCCAGTTTTCAACTTTTTTTTGATGACCTTCGACTTCTTTCTCGATGACCGATCTAAAATAAGTTGAAACATCAGTCGAAATTATCTTCAAAAATGCTTCTTTTAAAGAAGGTTCAATCGTGAAGTTAATCCGCTCTGTCTTATTTTCGTTCGACCACGGTTGTTTTCTCATTCCCATTCTCCTTTCTTTTTTTCTCTGATGACCATATTATAACATGTCTCGAATATAATACAAGTGTAATATACTCGATTTAAAAATATTTTATAAATAATATAGAACTATAAAGAAGCTTTTTCCTTTTGGAGTAGATTATTCATTGAATAACAGCCTACCTTATCGAATCCTTACAGAGATTCATCGAGAAATAATTTAAGATTCAATCAAAAAAAGCACCTAATTACTTGTTAGATGCTTAGCCATATTTTTTTCCGGCTTCAAGAGCTCTTTTCCTGAACTCCTCAAATGAAATCTTATCATTTTCAATCAAATCATGTAATTCATCTAATGCTTTCTTTAATTCTGGTCTAGAATCAAAGTATCTCTTATAGCATTCTGCTACTCGTTTTTCTCTTTCTATATATTCTTCACTAATCATAAACATATCCCTCGATTTTTATTTATCATTAAACTACTACAATCATATAATTACTAAAGATTATATTCAATAGAGTTATGAATATAAATAGCCAAGAAACCTGATTCTATCAATGTTTCTTGGCTTATGTCATCTATCCAACGGACCCTTCCATCTCGTACGCAATTAAACGGTTTAATTCAACAGCGTATTCCATTGGAAGTTCCTTTGTAAATGGTTCAACGAATCCCATAACAATCATTTCTGTAGCTTCTGACTCGCTAATTCCACGACTCATCAAGTAGAACAATTGCTCTTCTGAGATTTTTGACACTTTGGCTTCATGTTCTAGAGCCACTTTATCATTATGAATTTCGTTAAATGGAATCGTATCTGATTTCGACTTGTCATCCATAATAATCGTGTCACATTCAATATGAGAAATCGAATAATCTGATTTTTTACTGAACGTCACTTGACCACGATAGTTCACCGCTCCACCATCTTTAGCAATCGATTTTGAAACGATTGAACTTGAAGTATGTGGCGCATTGTGAATCATTTTCGCACCTGTATCTTGGTGTTGACCTTCTCCGGCAAACGCAATCGATAACATTGTTCCTTTGGCGTACGGTCCTTCAAGGAATACTGAAGGATATTTCATCGTTGTCTTTGCACCAAGGTTTCCATCAATCCACTCAACGGTTCCGTAAGCAGCTGCTTTGGCACGTTTCGTTACCAAGTTATACACATTATCCGACCAGTTTTGAATCGTTGTATAGCGGCAATATCCACCTTCTTCAACGAAGATTTCAACGATCGCTGCATGTAAACTATTTGAAGAATACGTTGGAGCTGTACATCCTTCAACATAGTGTACGCTAGCCCCTTCATCCACGATGATGAGGGTACGTTCGAATTGACCCATATTTTGGTCGTTAATACGGAAGTACGTTTGAAGCGGTACATCACATTTCACGCCTTTGGGTACATAGATGAACGTTCCGCCTGACCATACTGCTGAGTTTAAAGCTGCTAACTTGTTATCCGTTGGTGGTACAAGTTTGGCGAAGTATTTTTCGAATAATTCTGGATATTCTTTCAAAGCAGAATCTGTATCTGTAAAAATAATTCCAAGTTTATCGAATTCTTCTTTCATATTATGATAAACCACTTCAGATTCAAATTGTGCTGAAGCTCCTGCTAAATACGCACGTTCTGCTTCTGGAATCCCGATTTTCTCGAAGGTGTCTTTAATTTTTTCAGGAACATCATCCCATGAACGCGCTGGCTTATCGCTGGCACGTTTAAAATAAGTAATTGCATCAAAATCGATATCTGATAGGTCCGCACCCCATGTTTGCATTGGCATATTTTCGAATGTCTTCAATGATTTTAATCGGAAATCAAGCATCCATTGTGGTTCGTTCTTCACCTTTGAAATCGTACGCACGACTTCTTCACTTAATCCCATTCCTGTTTCATAAACAGGTGTTACATCCTCATGAAAGCCATATTTGTAATCGGCTAATTCAGGAACTCCACTCATTTTGTCACCACTTTCTTATGCTTTCTCGTTTTCTACTGCACGTTCTAATGCTTTCCACGCAAGAGTGGCACATTTAATACGCGCTGGAAATATTTGAACACCGGCAAGGAGCGCCGCATCCCCTAAAGGTTCTTCATCCACAGTTTCCCCTTGAACCAGACTAGAGAAGTCTTCGGCTAAAGAGACTGCTTCGTCAATCGTCTTTCCAATAATCGCATCACTCATCATGCTGGCACTCGCCATACTAATCGTACAACCGTGTCCATCAAAGTGAACATCTTCAATCACTCCGTTATCATTTACTACAAGTTGCAACTGCAACACATCTCCACACGTCGGATTATTAAATTCAATCGTTGGAATGCTCGCATCATCCACCAATCCTTTATGGTGAGGATGAGAAGAATGATCCAAAATCACCTGACGATAAAGCTGATCTAATTTAGATAAGGCCATATTGGAAAAACTCCTTTACTTTTTCTAATGCTTCTAAAAACTTCTCAGCTTCTTGAAGCGTGTTATAAATATAAAGACTTGCACGACATGTTGCTGGTACATCCAGCCATCTCATTAAAGGTTGCGCGCAATGATGTCCTGCACGAACCGCAAAACCTTCCATATCAAGCGCCGTTGCGATGTCGTGTGGATGGAGGCCATCAATCGTAAAGCTAATGACTCCAGAATGTTGTGCTGGGTCACTTGGCCCGTAGACTGTCACACCTTCCATCTCTTGCATCTTTGGTAAGAGAAATGCGACAATTTCTTGTTCATGCTGATGGATATTGTCCATGCCGATTTCTTCTAAATAATCAATAGCAGCGGACAATCCAATCGCTCCTGCGATATTTGGCGTGCCTGCTTCGAATTTCCACGGCAATTCATTCCACGTACTCTCCTCATCGTACACGAAATCAATCATTTCGCCACCGAATTCTACAGGATTCATCTCTTGAAGAAGTGCTTCTTTTCCATATAAGATACCAATCCCTGTAGGTGCCAGCATTTTATGCCCGCTAAAGGCATAGAAGTCACAATCTAACGCTTGGACATCCACTCTTTGATGCGGCGCTGCTTGAGCACCATCCACAACGAGGATGCCTCCTACTGCATGAACCATTTCGGCTACACGTTTCACATCCGTTACTGTTCCTAGAACGTTTGAAGCGTGGTTAATCGATACGATTTTCGCCTTCTCGGTTAAAGATTTTCCTGCTGTTTCAAGGTCTAATTCACCCTCTTTGGTTAATGAAAAATAACGTAAGACGGCTCCTGTTTGTTTGGCTACTTGTTGCCAAGGCACCACATTCGAATGATGCTCAGCCGGGCTAATCCAAATTTCGTCCCCTTTTTGCAAGCGTCCTTGTGCGAATCCTTGTGCTATCCAGTTTAAGCTGGTTGTTGTTCCACGCGTAAAGAGCACTTCCTTTGTACTCCCAGCATGGATAAATTTCGTCACTTTAGCGCGAGCCGCTTCATATAAGTCTGTTGCTTCCTGTGCTAATGTATGCACCCCACGATGAATATTGGCATTGTGGATTGCATAGAATTTTTCAAGGGCTTCTACGACTGGACGTGGCTTTTGTGTGGTGGCTGCATTGTCTAAATAGACAAGCACTTCATCGTTGACTTCACGCTTTAAAATCGGAAAGTCTTCTCGAATCGTTTTACTAATCATAGCTTGCAACCAACTTTTGTTCAATCATATCTACAAGTTCTTTTTGAAGAGTGCTTGAAGGAATTGAACGAATCACGGCTCCTAAGAATCCACGAATTACAAGGCGTTTTGCCTCTGCTTCAGAGATTCCACGGCTTGTTAAGTAGAATAATTGTTCATCATCTACTTGCCCCACGCTTGCTGCATGTCCAGCCGTTACTTCATTTTCATCAATTAATAGAATTGGGTTCGCATCTCCACGTCCGCCTTCTGAAAGCATGAGTACACGGCTTTCTTGTTGGGCATCTGCGAATTTCGCTCCTTTAATAATATGTCCAATTCCGTTAAAAGTTAAGGTTGATTTATCTAAAATAACACCATGTTGTAAGATATGCCCTACAGAATGTGGCGCATAGTTTGTCACACGAGTATCGATTCCTTGTACTTGGCGTCCTGTAGAAATACCGATAACGTTCACTTGTGAATGAGAACCATCTCCACGTAATTCAGAGTCGAAGTCTGCAATCACATTTCCATCATTCATAATGCCAAGCGCCCAGTTAATCGTTGCATCTTTTTCAAGATAACCACGACGGTTCACATACGCATCTGTTGATTGACCTAAAGTATCCACAGCCGCAAATTGAACTTTCGCCCCTTGTTTGGCGATCACTTCTACAACAATGTTTGCTGTATTCTTTTTGTCTCCAACACTCTCAAAACGTTCCACATAAGAGACCGAGCTATTTTCATCCGCCACAATTAACACGTGTTTCACGAACGCTTCGTCCACTAAGTTGTTTTGAACGAAATGAGACTCAATAATCTCTTCCACGGCTACATTTTTAGGAATATAAATAAATACTCCTGAGTTGACCATCGCAGCGTGATAAGCCGTTAAGCTATCTTCATCGACTGGTACAGCTTTTGTCATATAGTACGGTTTTACAAGCTCTGGATATTGTTCCAAAGCGTCAAATAAATCCATCACCAGAACATCATTCATGGCTGTTTCAGCATTCATTTCTTCCCAGTAAGATACCGCACCTAATTGTACAATTTTGGCACTTCCAGCTGCTGTTGGAATCACTTTTGGGAGCTCCTCAATCATTGAAGTGCCTTCTCCAATTGAAGACTGAAATAAGTTCCAACGGTGGAATTTCACACGTTCAATAAATGGTAAGTCTAGCGTTTTAGCAAGTTCTAACCCTTTTAAACGTGTTTGTAGAAACCACTCTGGTTCATTCTTTGTAAGAGAGAATGCGGTGATTTCTTCTGGTGTTATGGTTAATTTTGTCTCTGCCACAATCTCACTCCTACTCTTGATGTTCAATCTTGATTCCTAATTCTTCACTGATTCCTTTGTATCCTTCAGCTTCTAGGCGACGAGCAAGAGACGCATCTCCTGTCATCACAACACGGCCATCCATCATAATATGTACTACATCAGGTTCAATGTAATTTAAAAGACGTTGGTAGTGCGTAATAATTAATGATCCAAAATTGTCACCACGCATCGCATTCACTCCACGTGACACAACTTTTAGGGCATCAATATCTAAGCCTGAGTCGATTTCATCTAAAATCGCAAAAGTTGGTTCAATCATTAGTAATTGAAGAATTTCATTACGTTTTTTCTCACCGCCTGAGAACCCCTCATTTAAGTAACGTTCTGCCATTTCCTCTGGCATATCTAATAGGGCCATTTTTTCATCAAGTTTCTTGATGAATTCACGAACTCCCATTTTGTCGCCTTCCTCACGACGTGCGTTGATTGCTGAACGCATGAATTCTGCATTTGTCACCCCAACGATTTCACTTGGATATTGCATCGCTAAGAATAGACCAGCACGAGCGCGTTCGTCTACTTCCATTTCTAAGACGTTTTCACCGTCTAATAGGATTTCCCCTTGCGTTACCTCATAACTTGGATGACCCATAATAGCTGCAGAAAGTGTTGATTTCCCAGTTCCATTCGGACCCATCACCGCATGAATTTCTCCAGTGTTAATCGTTAAATTAACGCCCTTTAAAATTTCTTTGTCTTCAATCGATACATGTAGATTTTTAATCTCTAAAGTTGCCACAATTCATTCTCCTTTATAATCATTCTATTCTGTCTTATTTTATCCTAATTGAGAACGATTCGCAAATAGACGCTCTCTTTGAAAATGATACAAATACTTTTCAATTCAATGAAAATGAGTTATGATGGTACTAATTTTTGAAAGAAAGGCTGATGCACATGCAAACTTATCCACTTATTGGTATTGCAGGAAATCATCGCCAAGATAACACGGAAGAAGATCGCTACATTTTATCGTATGCGCCAAATGGTTTTGTCCGTGGTCTTGAAAAGGCAAAAGCGATTCCTGTCATTATTCCCATCAGTACCCCAGAATTTGCAAAAGAATTCATTTCTCGACTTGATGGACTTTTATTAGCGGGTGGACAAGACGTTTCTCCATTATTATATGGCGAAGAACCACATCTTAACTTGGCACGTACTTATCCTGCTCGTGATGCGTTTGAAATTGAGCTCATTAAAGAAGCTTATAGACAACACAAACCAATCTTTGCAGTGTGTCGCGGCTTACAAATTCTGAACGTCGCACTTGGCGGAACACTCTACCAAGATATTGAATCACAATATGATAATATTTCTGTGAAACATACACAAAAAACAATGCCGAGCCAACCAACTCATACGATCCAAATCGCAAGTGGTAGCGAACTTTCTCGCGTTCTTGGAACAACGACTCCTGTGAACTCTTATCATCACCAAGCGGTTAAACAATTAGCCTCGGATTTTGTCCCTGTTGCTTGGAGTACGGATGGGCTTATTGAAGCATTTGAATCTAAATCGGAGGACCAAAGCGTGGTTGCCGTTCAATGGCATCCTGAACTATTAATTGAAGATAGTAATGTGATGCAAGGGTTATTTGATAACTTTGTGGAACGCGTTAATCGCTCAAAGCAAAATGCAAAATAAAAAACTACGAATTCTCACTCGTTGAGAACTCGTAGTTTTCTTTTCTTATCTTTATTTCACTTCACATTGTTCACATGGAAGGTCTTCATCTAATAAAGCATTGAATGCTGCTTCGTCTACTCCAGTTAGGCGTAGAATCCAGTTTTTCTCTTCTGCTAATTCATTTAAGAATTCTGGATTTTCTTCTAAATCGTCATGGAAAACAACGACTGTTCCGCTAAGTGGCGATAACAGTTCAGTCACTGCTTTAGCCGCTTCTACGCTAATAATGGAATCTTCTGTCGTTACTTCTTTATTTTTAAGCAATTCAACAAAGCTCACATCGCCAAGATCATCTTGCCCTTTAGGAGAAAGACCGATTATATATTCTTCTCCTTCTTTTTTAATCCAAAGTCCATTTTCACTATACTTTTTCATCTTATCTCTTCCATTTCTCTTCATACACTTCTTCTTTAAATCCAAATGTTGCTTCGCCATTATCCAATACAAGCGGACGTTTAATTAACATCCCATTACTTGAAAGGAGACTTGCTGCTTCTTCATCACTCATCGAAGGTAATTTATCTTTTAAGCCAAGAGAGCGGTAAAGTTCTCCACTCGTATTCGCCATTTTCTTCCACTCTAAGTTCTGAGTTTCTTTAATTTTCAAAAGTTCTTTGGCAGTTGGAGGGTTCTCACGAATATCCTTTTGCTCGAACTTTACTCCATTTAATTCAAACCATTTTAAAGCTTTCTTACAAGTTGTACATGTTGGGTGAACATAAACAATCATTTTCCATCCTCCTGACGTAAACGTAACATGGTCGCATCTTGGTGTTTTGCTCCGAATGCATCTTCTTCATCATCAAATATGGTGCTCTTGAAGTGGTAACGCATGGACATAATAAGTCCAATCCCCATCATATTTCCAAGCAGACTCGATCCCCCTTGAGAAATAAATGGTAATGGAATCCCTGTAAGTGGTAATAGCCCAATCGTCATTCCAATATTTTCAACAACGTGGAATAGAATCATCATAATAACGCCTGTTGCGATATAAGTATAAAATTCATTTTTCGTATCAAAGCAAACACGAATCATTTGATAAATCAAAATAAAGTAAATCGCGATTAAGAATGTTCCCCCTAGGAACCCAAAGTTTTCTCCGATTGTCGCAAAAATCAGGTCAGATTCTCGAACAGGAACATAAACATCAGAAACTCCAAATCCTTTACCAAACATTCGACCAGAACCAATTGCTTTCAAACTTTGGAACAATTGGAAACCATTTCCACCTTGATCACGATATGGATCCAACCACGAATCGATACGAGCAAATTGATAATTTTTAAATCCGATATTTAATAGTAGTTGACGGTTATAAACAACTAAATAGATTAAAAGGGCTCCAATTAAAATCACTGTAATGATAATTGGAAGGAGAATCTTCCAACTAATTCCTGACATAATCATGACCCCACCTAGAATCATTAAGAAAACTAAGGTTGTTCCTAAGTCATTTTGTAGGATCACTAAAATCAACGCTGGAGCTGCCCATAACACTAATTTAACGAATAATTGCCAGTCGGTTCTTCTAGTTTTATATTTTGTCTTCATATTATGAGAAGTCGCAACTTTTGCTAAGATTAAAATATAAAAAATCTTCACGACCTCTGAAGGCTGGAATGAGAAAGTACCGAATCTGAACCAGCTCTTCGCCCCCGTATCTGCAAATGTGGCTCTATCATAGAGGAAGAGAACGGCTAATAGCATGAGTAAGCCTAAAATATAACCCCAAGTGGTCAGTTTCCATAGTTGCTCCGAATCAAATTGCATAATGACAATAATTGCAATGACTCCAACTACATACCACACAACCTGCATGAGTACCATTCTTAATGAACCATTTCCACTAATTAAATATGTCGTAGAAAATAGTGTAGCAATACTAATAAACGCCAATAACAATACTGGAAGAATGACACCATAATCGATTCGTGAATCTTTATCATTGTACATTAAGTTCTTTTTTTTCATCAGTTACTCCTTCAGTTTCTTTTTTAGGGTGTCTAAATCGATAAATAATGACATTCAGAACTCCGCCTAAAATCATTACATTAGCTATAAAATACAGCCAAATCATAAATACAATCAATGTCCCAAATGCACCATTCGCTGTTAAATTGCGCCCGGCGTAGTGGATATAGATCGAAAATAGTTGCGAAATTAATACAAATCCAATGGTTGCAAAGAATCCTCCAGGCAAAGCATAGAGGAACGACCATTTCACATTTGGAATTGCAAAATACATAAAACTCAGTAATAAAAATACCGTTATGAAAAGCATTCCCCATTTAATAAATGAAAAATCTAAAATAATGGTTGATAAATTTAACGAGAAAAACTCTCCTATAAGACGTAAAAATTGCTCTCCAAAGATAAACAATACAGAAACTGCAAAAATCATTAAAATTGCAGCCATCGCAATTACAATCGCAAAAAATCTTTCAAAAATAAAATTCCTTCGAACAGGAGCACCATATAAAACATTCAATGCTCTTTGCAAACTACTAAACATTTGAGAAGCTGGCCAAAATAAAATTAAAAGACCCACTGAAAGGGCTCCTCCATTAAAATTGCCAAGGTAATTCCTTAAAATCGGAATCAACACTTCATTAATATCCGCAGGAAAAATAGTTCTCATCGTTTTAAAAATAACATCAACAGGGATTGGTAAAAGTGGGATGATATTGGCAATCAACATAATAATCGGAATAATGGATAGCAAAATATAATATGTTAATGCTGCAGATTCTACACCAATATTCACGTGCATTAAATTCTCTTGAATAATACTCCAAAGCCTGTTTCCAAACTTTTTCAATCTCTGCACAACCGTCCTCCCCTTTTCTTGTAGTGAATTCCACACTTCTTTTATTGTATCTCAATTATTGTATCATAAATACAACCTTTTTTCTTCTAGGAAGAAACGGTCTAACCAGCTTTGAAAAGGTTCCATGTGGAGTTCTTCTATCACTTTTTAAAAAAATCTTTTTTAAAGTGAAAATGCCCAAAATTCACTTATAAGTGAATTTTGAGCATCGAGGAAAAGTGTATCAAAAAAGAGGATGCAAGCATCCTCTTTCTAAAGTGTATTATTTACCTTCTGCTAATACGCGTTCTTGTTCAACAGCAGCTTGTCCTAAGATATTTAAGTAGTTCCATGGACGGTCGAATACTGGTTGGAAGAAGAAGTCTACGTAAGCCAAGTCTTCGATTGTCATTTTGTTTTGGATTGCTAATGACAATGTGTTTGCAGAAGCTGTACAGTCGTATTTAGACATTACTTGTCCACCTACGATACGGTTTGTACCTACTTCGTAAACTAATTTCATGTAGATTTTTTCGTATGTTGGCATGAATTCTGGACGGTGGTTATCTACCACGTATACAGAACGTACATCTAATCCAAAGTGAGGTGCGCTACCTACGTTAACCCCAGTTGAACCAATGTTCCATCCGAATAAGTGTAATCCAGATGTTGATTGAGTTCCACGGTATTTCACTTTGTGACCGTTGATGTTTTTACCTACTAATGAACCCATACGTACAGCGTTAGTTGCTAATGGAATGTAAGCATGTCCACCGTTTGGATTGTAGTTAACAGCACAGCTATCTCCTGCAGCATATACATCTTTAACAGATGTTTCCATGTAGTCGTTAACGATGATAGCACCGTTAGGCATAGTTTCTAATTGGTCTTTTACTAAGTCGTTGTTTGGACGGAAACCAACACATAAGATAACCATGTCAGCTTCGTATTCGCCACCTGAAGTTACAACTTTGTTTACAACGCCATTTTCGCCTTCGAATGATTTAACCATTTCGTTTAAGCGAACATTAACACCACGTTCACGTAAGTCTTCTTCTAAGATATCAGTGAATTCTGGGTCTAAGTATTTGTTTAAAATTCGGTCTAATCCGTCTACTAATGTTACTTCTTTACCTTCTAAAGCAAATGCTTCTACTAATTCGATACCGATGTATCCACCACCGACAACAACAACTTTCTTCTTGTCAGTTTTCTTAGCAAAGATTTCTTTTGCTTGGTTGTAGTTTTTACATAATTGTACGTTTTCTAATTCACGTCCTGGAATTGGAGGAAGAATTGGCCATGATCCAGTTGTAAGTACTAATTTATCAAATGAATCAGTCTTTTCTTCGCCTGTTTTTAAGTCTTTCACTGTTAATGTTTTACCAACAGTGTCGATGCTTGTTACATCGTGTTCCATACGAACTGTAGCTCCTAATGAAGCTAATTCTTCTGGACTAGAATAGAATAGTCCTTGAGGGTCCTTAACAACTCCTCCTACGTATAAAGCAATCCCACAAGATAAGAATGAAACATTATCATTTCTTTCGTATACAACGACTTCTGTTCCTGGATTGTCATTTAAAATTGTTTTGACTGCAGCAGTACCCGCGTGAGTACATCCAACTACTACAACTTTCATCAAATTTCCTCCTATAAACACTTTTGTTTATTATTGTTCTAGATAAGAATAATTATTATCTATACTCTTATATCCTACACATTCGGTACATAAAAAGCAAACGATATCATTCGCTTTAAACAGTAATTTTTCTTTATTTTTCAATATTTTTTAAGTGTTCATAGAAGATGGTCATTTTTCTTAATTTTAATTCTAAATGAGAACAGTTATCGATATTTCATCATAAAAAACTCTACTCCGCATTACTACGGAATAGAGCTTTGTATTTATTATTCGTCCGAGTTTAGCTCTTCAAAGCGTTGTTTCATCGTCGGATTGTTCTTCACGAGCTTCTTCACGGTTAGGTCTTCCGCTTTATTATTGGCTAAACGCAAATTATTTTCAGAAGAAAGCAAGGCGGCTTTTGTTTTTTCTAGACTCTTAATCGTTTTATCGATTTCATCAATGGCCGTTTGGAATTTCTTACTTGCGAGTTCATAATTACGAGCAAACCCTTTTTTAAACGTCTCAAGGTCTTCTTCAAAATGGGTAATATCGATATGTTGGTCACGCATCAATGCTAACTCTTGTTTATATTGCAATGAATTTAGCGCTGCATTACGAAGCAAGGTGATAATTGGAATAAAGAACTGCGGACGCACCACATACATTTTCGGATATTGATAGGATACATCTACAATACCCGTGTTATAGAGTTCATTATCCGCTTCAAGAAGACTCACCAAAATCGCATATTCACATTGCTTTTCATGACGGTCTTTGTCCAACTCTTTAAAGAAGTGTTCGTTTTTCTTCTTCGTTGCTGTCTCGTCATTTTCGTTCTTCATTTCAAACATGATCGATAAAATTTCAATTCCATTCTCATCATATTCTCTGTAGATGTAATCCCCCTTACTTCCTGTTTTGGCATCGTTGTCCTTGCCAAATTCCGCGCGAGGGAACGCCGTCATACGAAGGCGATTAAATTCGATTTCGCAATGTTGTTCGAGGCTCTCTCCCACCATCTTTGTTGATTGTTTGGCCTTAAAATCTTTATAGAACGCAATGGCTTCGTCTTTTGCCTTCAACTCTAATTCAAACTGATCTTTCTTCGAACGTAATTCCAATTCGTATTTTTCTTTTAAGGCCGTTTGTTGCACTTCTTGTTCTTTTTGTTGCAACTCTTTTTCTTGTTTCAATTCAAGAATCGTACGTTCTTTTGCGTGTAAATCTTCTTGGAATTTTTGAGACAATTCTACTTCTTTAAACTGGAGTTGTTGCTTTAATTGGTCCAATTCTGCTTGAAGTGCATTGAATTCTTTCTCTTTTTGATGGAGTGCTTCTTGCACATTCTTTTCTTCTTTAACGTCTGCATTTTTCAATGCTAATTCGAGTGAAAGAATCTTCTGTTCAAAGTTGGCACGTTCCTCATCATAAAGACGCTTTTCTTGCTCTTTTGCGAGTGCCTTTTCCGTCTCAAATTGTTTCTTCGCAAATTCCAACTGCTTATGAACATCTTCTGCAAATTCCTTATTGCGCACTTGGCTCACAATATCTGCATACGAATTCTCATCAATCGTAAATATCGTTTGGCAATGTGGACATTTAATTTCGTTCATCGAACCCCTCCTTTTTATTTCTATTTCATTCTATCACAATATCGAATTTGAGCACAGACCCAAAATAGTTCATTACCATATATGGTAATGAACTATTTTTTGCATGCAAAAACTCTCCGCGAATCACTTTCACGGAGAGTCTCACTTTACATTTATTATCCAATAAATGCTTTAATTTGTTCCACACTTTGTGATGAGTCACAAACCACACGCACTTCGCCGCCACGAGCGACTAATAAACCAGGTACTGTTGGCATATTGTATTTCGCACGGAAAGCTGCTAACGCTTCGTTAGCTCTGTCTTCTGAATTGATGAAGTACATTTCTTTTCCTAATTCTTCACGCACTTCGTTAATTTTTGGAGCAAAGCGACGGCAGTATGGGCAAGTTGGACGTCCTACGAAAAGAACGACTTCCTTTCCTTCACCGATTAACGCTTCTACTTTCTCCGCTGTTGTTTCCACAAATTGGCTTACATCTTTTGCAAATTGATCCATTAAAAATCCCTCCATTCATTTTTCTCCATTATGACAATGAAAAAAGAGTAGTGCAACAAATGTGCCTACTCTTTCTTATCTTTTGGATTGATTTCTTTATATTTTTTACGAATGTATAATAGACGACAAATAAACGCCCCTAACATCCCGATGGCAATCCCACCAATCATATTATCGATTAGAATCCCAATCCCAAATCCGATAGCAATCCCAATCAACATGATGAGATTCAACACGGACATTTCTCTAATTCTATCTTTTGGATCTTGCTCTTTCATCCGCTTCCTCCATTATTGAATTTCAATATGACACATCTTCATTGCTGCTAAAGCATTCTCATGACTTTCTGGTGTAACTCCAGCACAAGCGCTAGAAATAACGTTAACAGGAGTATTTTGAAAATGCGCTTTAGCAAGCATTGCATTACTAATTACACAAATATCTGTACAAATCCCAATAAGTGTAATGCTTTCTACCTCCGGAACTTCCTTTTCAATGATTCCCATTAAATTTTCAGAACCAAATGTAGATTTTTCAATTCCTGTTGCGCCTTTTAATAATAATGCTTTTTCAATTTTTGGATGAATTTTCCATCCTTCGCTTCCTTTAATACAGTGAACGACCGGTAAATGACGGCCTTCCTCAGTATCTAGATAGTCTTCTCCATGAGTATCCTGAGTATAAAATACTTTCCCATCAAATGAGTTAATGGTTTCAACCGCAGTATCAATCATCTCAACGGCTTCTTTTGATCCTAATACTCCATTTACAAAATCATTTTGCATATCTACAACAATTAAAACTTTCATACATTTTCCTCCTAATGAAAAAATAGTTTTCGGAATGAGAAATAATAAAAACCAAGAATCATATATCCCACACTAATCAGTACAATCGTCGCATCCGAATAGAGTTGGAAAAATTGGAAAGAAATAGTCCCACCAATTCCAAAAAACAGCATACTTGTAAAATAGAAAAGTACCTTCCAACGTTCCTTCTTCTGACCACGAATTAAACGACCTATCACAACCCCGATATCCGTTAAATATCCAGTGAAATGTGAGGTTCGCACAATCATTCCATGATAATAAATAAACATTCCATTTTGTGTTCCCACGACAAATGAGAAATAATAGAGCCAGCGTTCATCTCTAAGCCCTATCAAAAATAATCCTAACATAATGATGCCGAAAGTTAACAGTAAAAGTCCGTATCGTTTAGTAGGTTCAAATTTTTTCTTAGAAAATAGGACCCCCGACAGTACCCCGCCTCCGCCAAAGCAAAGTATCATTCCTAGAAAGCGGATTACCACGCTCCATTCCCCCTCATTTAACGCTAAAACAAATTGCGTAATATTCCCGGTAAAATGGGTAGCTGGTATTAAAAACAGTAACAAGGTCAATACATTAACCATTCCCGATAACATACTTAATAAAGCAATCCAAATATCAAAATAAAATCTCTCTTGTTTATCCATGTATCCTACTTTCTATACATCCAAACTACCCCAATCACTAACCAGAAAACAATATTCACTAGAAAAGTGATTAAAAAATAGTTTTTCCTCTTTTTATGATTAAAAATGAATAACCCAAGTAGACCCCCAAAACCTCCACCAAGAATTCCAAGCAACAATAAAGTTCTCTCTGGAATTCTCCATTTTTTTAAAATTGCACAACTCTTATCAATCCCCATCAGAATGAATAATAAACTATTCATCCCAACAAAATAAATAGAAAGGACTGTCTGCAATGATTCTTTAGGAAACTCCACTGATTAGAGATACCTTTCTTCTAAGGTGCTCACTTCAAAAATGAACGCACCTTCCTCAGTAATCAAACAAGGAATCCCCACCATCCCTTGCTCTTTCCTTGGGATAAACACTTCTTCAAGGTCTCGTAATCTGAGAAATTCTTTTAAGTTTTTCATACTAGAGGTGATATCCACTTCTCTAGCAGAAATTCCAAGTTTTGCCATCGCTTCTTTGAATGGAGCTGTATCTGGGCATAAGCTACTATAATATAAAGTTTTTTCGTTCATGAAATCTCTCCTTTATTGATGTGTTAATCGTTGCTGTAAGGCTTGGCGCGCTAATTGATCTGCGCCACGATTATCACTTTCTGGTATCCATTTAATAAATACTTGAAGAAACTGTTTTAACTGACGTTGTATTTCCTGAAGGACAATTCTATTATCCTCTCTTTTAGTATAATTTTTTAAAATTGCGTCTGCAGCTACTTTAGAATCCGTATGTATAAAAATTAACTCTTCTTGGTGCTGCTGGGCATCTAATAATTCCAATGCTTTAGAAATCGCAGTAAACTCGGCAAGGTGATTATCCATTTTCTTTTCGATAGGAAATTTAAAAGGAAATTGCTCCCCATCTTTTACCAGTAGAATTCCTAACCCCACTTCACCGGGATTTCCATTGACGGCTGCATCCGTATATACTTTAATCATGATTTACAAGTGTCTCCACATGGGTCGCTTGAACTCCATGTGTTCCTTTTGAAATTTCAAAAGTCACTTTTTGGCCTTCTTTTAACGATTTGAAACCTTCTGCCACAATTCCTGTGAAATGAACAAAGATATCTTCATCCGTCTTTGTATTGCGAATAAAACCATATCCTTTTTCGTTATTGAACCATTTTACAATTCCGACTTCCATATGGATTCCTCCTTTAATGATATATCTCTATTATACTGGATACGATAATTTTTAACAGTTATGAAGTGTTTGGTGAGCTTTTATAAAAATCTTATCTCCTTCATACAAGCTTAATAGTAAATCATCCCTTTGTAATTGTGTCTCTACCCATTCCCCAGCATCTTTAAAATGTTCTTCAGCAAAAGGAGCTACACGTAAAAAATCCGAATGAAGTTTTTGAAGTAACAATTCCTTCATATCTTCGCTTAACTGGGCTTGTTTAGAAATTAGAGACTCAATTTCAATGAATATGCGATTTTCATAAACCGATGTAGTATTCTCCTTAGAAATTTCCACTCTATTATTAGAAAAAGCATCATAAAAATTTATTCTTTTAGAAGGACCTTCTTTTAACCAATATTCCACTAAAAATCCTTTCCAAAATAATTGTGTGTTGGCACTTGAAAGAAAAGACTCCACTACAGACCATTTTAAAGGAGTCTGCATCTGGGTTAACGTTCTTACAATATAGGAATTCTGTTCCTCGGATAAAACCTCATCCTTCTTAAGCTTCTCACTTAACTGTTGCAGTTTTACTACTTCACTTTGGGTAAATTCACTTTTTTCTTTTTCACATAACAACGTTAATTCTAAAATACGTTCCATTCCTAAAACCGATATCAGTTCTTCTTTTTGCATCCACTCTTCCACTTGATGGAATTGATGGTTATGAATCGCAACTTTTATCTTCCACTCCCACTGATTCGCTTTGGTGTCAAACTCAAGTGCTGCTTCTTCTACATAGTAAGTTAAATCGTCCCACCGTTTCCCTTTTTCTAGCAATTGTAAAAAAGGGACTAAGTCGGCTTGATAGTCTTTTGTGCTAATCTTATGTTCAAATTCTTCGATTGCACATTCTAACTTCTCTTCAAAATCATCGGATTGAAGATCATTTGTGATTGTATATTTTTCAGTCATCGATTTCCTCCACAGTCATTTCATTTATATTATACTTTAAAGGACCCAAATTAGAAAGTTCATCAAAATAAAAAGGCCCTAAGGTAGCTCATCCTACCTTGGACCTTCCTCTATTTTTCAATCGGTAAAAATTCCACAATATCCTTAAAATTAACAACCGTTCTAGCTTCACAAATATCCTTCATGCATTGGTTAGAGGAATTCCAATCGATGACAACAACAGCACTATTGGCTAGTAGTTTCCAAATAATCCCAATCATCTCTTGCTCTCTAAAAGTAAATCGAATCCGATTGCCAACTTCTGGTCTTATCGATTCCTTGATTTGTGTAATAATCTGAACTCCTTCTTCATACGGAACACCTAACAAATGGGCAATTCTTGATTTGCTTGTTCCTTTTCTGAGTTCGGTTTCTACTGTACTCTTGATTTCTTTCGTGACACGTTTTACCATTGCTCCCGCCTCTTTCCATGTCTCGCCAATTTCCAACACCTTCTTTATCCATTGTATCACAAAGTATCCCCTTTGTATGTAAAAACGGCTTAATTTCTGAATTATCATTCTTTCTACTCTTTTTTATTAATGAATCCGAAATGAAAAATGGTTATTATGTAGAAATTTTTGGGATATTTTGCTCAAAAATGAACATCTATTTGTAAAACGTATACATTTACACTATACTTAAAGTGTAATGAATGGAGGGATTTTATGTTAGAACAAGCGATAACTATTTTAAAGTATGAATATCATATTGCTCCTGGGAGTTATTTCCATGTAGAAACCCCATGGGTAAAAGATATCAGTGAAATAAAAACTGTGATTATAGATCAAGATAATGTCTTTACAAAGATGTTGAGTATTTATCCAAATAACTTCGTCATGTTTTTAGAGCAATTCCCTGATTATAGTATTTATAGAACGAATTTCCCATTAGAACTCATTCCTGAAAGTGACACTTACCGCGTTTGTTTTGAACAAGCGTGATTCAAAGTGCAAAAAAGCAGAACTCGGACAATCTTATTTCTCTGCGTCCTTGTTCTGCTTTTTCATTTATTCTTCTATTGGTGCAAGCAATCGTAATCCATTTAAGAGTACTAAAATCGTACTTCCTTCATGTAAGACAACTCCCCAACCGATGTTCGTTAATCCAAAAAAGTTAAGGACTAAGAGCATCACAACGACTGACATCGCAAAAATCATATTTTCTAAAATGACACGGTGTAATTTCTTACTAATCTTATGAGCGGAAACGAGCTTTTGTAAGTCGTTTCGCATAATCACGATATCACTTGTTTCAATCGCAATATCTGTCCCATTTCCCATCGCAATCCCGATATCTGCTGTCGCAAGAGCTGGGGCATCATTCACGCCGTCCCCTACCATCGCTGTTAAGCCATAGCGTTCTTTTTGAGACTGAATCTTTTCTAATTTTTCTTCTGGCAATACATTTGCGACAACTTCTTGTACTCCAAGCTTCATTCCAATCATTTCAGCAGTTTCTCTTGAATCCCCTGTAATCATTGTTGTATGCACGAGTTCGCTCTTGAAGTAATCGAGCACCGCTTTTGAAGCTTCATTTGGAAGGTCCATAAATGCCATTAACCCAACAATCATATTGTCTTTAACAACTGTTACAACTGTCTTTCCTTCGCTTGCCCATTCTTGCATACGAGAAGAAACTTCTGCCGAACGGTTGGTGGTATCTAGTGGTTTCACAATTTGGATTTCTTCACCGCTAACAACAGAACGTACCCCTTGTCCCACAAGAACTTCTACTTCGATTTCTTCTTTAAGCACTGTCCATTCATTAAATCTTTGAACAACTGCTTGCGCAAGTGGATGTGTCGATTGTTTTTCCATTGCTACAATAGCAGGAATAATCGCTTCATCTTCAAACCAGTAATCTGTTAAATCTGGAGTTCCTTTTGTTAAGGTTCCAGTCTTATCAAATGAGATGACACGTAATTCTTGTAATTGAGAAATCGCTGCTCCACCTTTAGCTAAAATCCCCATTTTTGATAAACGAGACATCGCTGCTAAGGTTGCTGGAACCGCACTCGCTGCTAACGCACATGGAGACACCCCGATGAGATATACCATTCCACGGTAAAGCGTTGTGTTTAAATCCCATCCCATTAAGAAATATCCAAATAATAGGAAGATTGGCCAAATGATTAATACGATATTGACATAAATTGGTTCAATCTTCTGAATAAAGGTTGCTTGCTTATTCATTGAATGTTGCGCATTTTCAACAACCTTCATAATTTTCGCGAAGACTGTATCCGTACTTGCTGCAGTTACTTGCATTTCGAAACGATTTGAAATATTGACAGTACTTGCAAATACTTCATCTCCTTCGCCTTTTGAACGAGGCATGCTTTCACCAGTAATCGTAGCTTCGTCAATCGATGTTAACCCTTTTGTAATCACTCCGTCGATTGGCACTTGATCTCCGTGCAATACCTCTAATGTATCGCCGACTTTTAAACTAGCGACTTCAACGACAACGACTTCTCCGTTTTCTTGGATGAGACGCGCTTGCGTTGGATTCATTTGTAACAATGCCGTTAGCGACTTACGGCTTTTCTCTTCAACATATTCTTCAAGGAAGTGTGCTCCTGCAAAAATCAAAATCAGTAAAGCTCCTTCTTCTGCATTCCCAATCAGCACTGCTCCAACTGCCGCAAGCGTCATTAAGATATGCACATTTGGTTGGAACTTCCCTTTCTTTTTGGTTTTTTCAATCGTATCTTCAATACCTTCCATTGTTACATGGTAGCCCGATAAGAATAACGTTAGAATGAATAAAATATTCGCAATCCCGTTCCCCATAAAATGAAGAACCATCCCAATAATGTAAAGCACTAATCCCGCAATATAAAAGATGACTGCTTTACTATCATCGTGGTCGTGACCGTGATGATGTCCATGGTCATGATGGTGCTTATGTTCGTGATCATCATGATGTAAGTAATGATCTTGACATGTTTCTCCTTCATGAGTTTCTTCTTTATTTAATAGGTATTCAAATTTATGTTTCAAGTTATGAGTTAATTCTTTGAAATCCATGATATCTCCCCTCACTATTTCTTGTTATCCCTATATTACATGAACAGTTATTCATGTGTCAAGCGATATATTAGAATTATTCTAAATTATTTTTGCGTAAAAAAAGAGACTGGCAAAGCCAATCTCTTTTGAAGTTTCTATTAACGACGACGTTCTTGGATACGTGCTGCCTTACCACGTAGGTTACGTAGGTAATATAATTTAGCACGACGAACTTTACCGTAACGAACTACTTCGATTTGTGCTACACGTGGAGTGTGTAATGGGAATGTACGTTCCACACCAACACCGTTAGAAACTTTACGTACTGTGTAAGTTTCGCTGATGCCAGCCCCACGACGTTTGATAACAACGCCTTCGAAGATTTGGATACGTTCGCGAGTTCCTTCAACAACCTTAGCGTGAACACGTACAGTGTCACCAGGGCGGAATGCAGGAATATCAGAACGTAATTGTTCTTGAGTTAATTCTTCGATTAATTTACTCATGTTTTTTTCTCCTTCCAACAAACATTCATGACTTGGCCGCTTGTCCAATCAGCGGAATATCGTTATCTCTGAGTGAAGTCTCACTCACTCGAAATATATTAGCATACTTGCATTTCAATTGCAAGCAAATTACAGAGAATTTCTTAGTAAAAATAAGACTTACGAATGCTCTTCGCAGCAGTGTTCATCCGCTAAATTATAAAGTTGTAATACATGATGATCTTCTAAGGAGTACCAAACATGTTTTCCAACTTTTTCTGCCTTCACGATATGGTGGGCTCTTAGTTTTTTTAACTGATGAGAAATTGCAGATTGCTCCATCCCCGTACATTTCATCAAGTCTTCCACACATAAAGGTTCTTTTCTGGTTAAAAGCGTAATGATATTCAACCGAGTGTTATCTCCTAGAAGTTTAAAGAGTTGCACCATTTCTGACCTACCCGAATCGTTTTCGATTACCTTTTGAAAAACTTTTATTTCTTCTGGACTTAAATGTTCTCTCATTTAACATCCCTCTTCTTCCTTAATTTGCTCCAGCAACTTCTCTTCTTCTTTTGAAAGTTCATACTTATCCAGTAAATCCGGTCTTCTTAAATAAGTTTTACGAAGGGATTCTTTCATTTGCCACTCCGCAATTTTTGCATGATTTCCACTGAACAATACTTCAGGTACTTCCATCTCTTTATAGACTCTTGGGCGCGTATATTGCGGATGTTCCAACAATCCTGTGGAATGAGAATCTCCCACTGCAGAAGCATCATTTCCTAATACATCTGGCAACAGTCGAACTGTTGCATCAATCATCACCGTGGCAGCTAATTCTCCACCCGTTAGTACAAAATCTCCAATTGAGTATTCATCGGTCACAAGTGTACGAATCCGTTCATCATAGCCTTCATAGTGACCACAAATAAATACCAGATGCTCTTCCTTGGCTAATTCTTCAGCGTCCTTTTGCGTAAAAGTCTTCCCGGCTGGATCCATTAAAATCACACGTGGCTTCGTTTTTGGTGAACGCTCACGAATTGATGCTAGTGCCAAGTCAATCGGCTCCACTTTTAGAAGCATCCCCGCTCCACCGCCAAAAGGATAATCGTCCACATGATTATGTTTATTATTTGAAAACTGACGGAAATCCGTTGTTTCAAACTCGATTTTCCCGGCTTCAATGGCCTTTCCGATAATCGATTGCGTCATCGGTCCTTCTACCATTTCAGGGAATAATGTTAATACATCAATCTTCATCTTAATCGATCAACCCTTCCAATAGATGGATATAAGCTTTCTTTTCTTCTTTATCGACTTTATAAACGACTGGTTCAATAAATGGAATCAACAGTTCTTTCTTCCCTTTTTGTTTTACAACCCAGACATCGTTTGAACCAGGAGAAAGAATTTCAGTCACTTTCCCAAGCACTTCGCCTTCATCCGTTACAATTTCGAGTCCAATAATTTCATGGTAATAAAATTCATCGTCTTCCAATTCCGTTAATTGCTCCTCGGCTACCTTAAGGAGACATTCTTTGTATTTTTCAACATCTTCGATACGATTCATTCCTTCGAATGTTAACAAATCAAAATTTTTATGACGACGATGACTTGCTACCGTGACAAATGTAAGAAACTCCCCATCTTTAAAAATGGCTAGTTCTGTTCCTTTTTTATAACGTTCTTCAGCAAAATCGGTCGTCGAAATCACTCGTACTTCTCCCCGAAGACCTTGAGTATTTACGATTTTTCCTACTTTATAAAAAGTTGTCATTCTATTTCCTCCTTAAAAGAGTCGCTCAACAATTATTTTTAATGTGGTATCTGAGACTTCCACATCATAATCGTCAATACATTGTCCGAGCATGCAATAATTTTTATCACGATTATGCGTTCCCATCAGTGAACTATACATCGAATCTAATTCTAAATGTTTCTCCACCGAAAGCCCTGCTTCTAATAAATCTAAGTCTTTAGGTAATTTTGTATACGGAGCAGTGCACGTAATCGTTGCTTTTTCATGCGGCACATAAGATACATGTGCAGTCACATCATATAATTCATGATACAGGAAATAATCCACCATTTCCTTTACGATACGTTTTACAAAATCCTTTTCTGTTGCCATTATCCCTCTGCCTTTCTTTCTTTCATCTCTTGACGAATGCCTTCAAAAATTTCAAAAATTGGTACGAGAACCGCTGCAACGAATCCTCCAGCGAATCCATTGTTATAGAGGTTTAATCCACCATGCATTACAACCACATGGCTTACTAGTGTAATATGAACAAATCCTGCTATCATCCCCGCAAACGGCCCATAATAACCACTAACCGGAGCAAGTGTCGTTCCGAAAATCGCTGCAATAAGGGCACTCGTACTTGTAGGTTCTACTCCCGTCAAGTAAGAACCAATCATAATCCCCACTAATACTGGAACCGTATTTTTCACTTGGTTCCCAAAAGCTCCAAAGCTCATTACACCAATAATACTTCCGACAATTGGACCATTTAATTGGCCACCATTCATAAGGACATATCCTAATAATATAAATCCTATAATACTCATGTTCAGTGTCACTGTTGCCATATTCGTCATTTCAACAAAATCACTTGGCAAACGCCCTGAAAGCTTCAAGAGTAACTTATAATGATATTTTTCTTTCTTTTTAAAGTGTAAATAGAAACTTGTTACTATCAAAATCACACAAAATCCGATTAGCAGTTGATACAAAATCAGTGGGCTCTGTGTACTTGTTAATGTTCTAGTCTCTACTTCAATTCCAAATGCATTCATAAATCCTAGAACTACCATTCCAATAATTCCAGCAGTAAACCCGACATTATACAAGCTAAACCCTTGATGGAACCCAAGAAACTGTGTGGATAGTTGAGGTAAGATGAAGCCAATAAATATTCCTAAAGCATACGAGATTAGAACACTCCATCCTTGTGGTAGAACTCCGCTAAATGCTAGGAAAGAGATTAATGGGCCTAAAGCAGATCCAAATAATCCAACAATGACATAATTTCGATAATTTTGCTTCGTTACCTTCGTATAAATCCATACCCCTATCATAAATGGGATGCTATTGAAAAGATTTTTCCCGAAAAATGAGAATCCAGCAAGCATGCCCAAACTTCCAATCACTGTTCCGTTTAGAGGAATTTCCAGTTTTTTATAACTATAAATACTGATACCAAGCATAATCGCAACATTTAACAAGGTACTTCCAACAGACGCAATTTCCATATAATCCGTAAACAACTGACTTGGCGATACTAATATCGTCATCATCCCACTCACTAACGACTGTGGTGATTCGATGACAAATGCTAGTATCATTAGCATTACGGACAGGCCGAATAAATAATAATATTGTCGATTCATCTGTTTTTTTAATATCGGCTTTTTCTTCATACGGTCTTCCCTTCAACTATAATATTACTTATTTATCATAACAAACTCACGGAAAACAATCAAAAAACCAAGTGCCAACAACAACAAAAGAACACTCATTATAATGTATACATTATAATGAGTGATACCTTATAAGATATCACTCGTATTTTTCTTTCCCTATAACTCAATGCATAAATCCAACCAGTGTAGCACTAACTTTTTTAAGCCCTCGTTGAAAGCACAAACCCTCTTCCGTCTCTTCCCGGTGAAGTCTTGTAGAAATCCAGACTTTTTATAATGACTAAACGATGACGGAGAATGCTACGGATTTTATACTAGCAGTACTGGGGGATAGCATTCAAAGTGAATTATGGACTCTTAAAAATTCATTTTTTAGAGTCCATTTGAATCTTGAAAGTGCTTGAGACTACAGGCTCAAGCCGGTGCCCCAGTACAGCTAGTATAAAGTAATCCGTAAGGATTCGAAGTCATCGTTTTATCAGTCCCCTTATAGCACAAAAAAGCCTTGGATTTCTCCAAGGCTTCATTGTTTTATTTAGGCTTCAATACTTAAACGAACACGTTTCGGTCCACGAGTACGAACACTATAAGTAATCGTACGAATCGCACGAGCCACTCGTCCTTGTTTACCGATCACGCGACCGATATCTTCAGGATTTACGTGTAAAGTATATTCCATGAATTCATCTGATTCAGAGATGTCAATACGAACATCTTCAGGGAATTCTACTAATGGTTTAACCATTGATAATACTAATTCACTAATATCAGGCATTCTTTTCACCTCTCCATCGAATTGTCGACTTTATGGAAATTACTTAGAAAACTTTGATTCGTGGAATTTCTTCATGATACCTTGTTGTGATAACAAGTTACGAACTGTATCAGAAGGTTGCGCACCGTTAGCTAACCATTTTAATGCTAATTCTTCATTGATTGAAACTTCTGCTGGGTTTGCTACTGGGTTGTATGTTCCAACTGTTTCGATGAAACGACCATCACGTGGTGAACGTGAATCAGCTACAACTACACGGTAGAAAGGATTTTTCTTAGAACCCATACGTTTTAAACGAATTTTAACTGCCATTATTTACACCTCCATGTATTAATCTCACAGTTACATAGTGTAGCAGAAAGAAGAATGGTTGTAAAGTATTTTATCTTTACACCATAGAAAAATTGTTCTAAAAATGCTCTAAACCCTATTAAAACAAGTAATAAATAGAATTTTATGCATATTTTTGATATACTGGATAAAAATATGTATAAACGAAAAGAGTTGAAATTATGTCAGTTCAGAACCAAACCCCAGATTGGCGCGAGGCTCTACTAACTTTTTGGAATAAACCTATATTGAAAAATATTCGATTTATTTTTAACATCGCTTATTCAGTTCTAAAAAATATTTTTGTAATTGCGATTTTATTCTTAATGCTATTAGGAATATTTGGTGGTGGAATTGGATTAGGATATTTTGCAAGTTTAACTTCCAATGAAGAGCCCCTTACCCAAGAACAAATGAGTGACGCAATTGGAAATCTTAATTTAATCTCTAGTTTCCATTATAATGATGGTACAAAAATTTCAGATGTGAATTCTGATGAACTACGAATTGTAAAACCTCTATCAGAAATTTCTCAATACGTAATTGATGGAATTATCTCAACCGAAGATAGTTCATTCTACGAACACAATGGAATCGTACCAAAAGCTTTACTTCGTGCTATTCTCCAAGAAGCTGTTTCTTCTGGATCAGGCGCGACGGGTGGTTCCACTCTTACGCAACAATTAATTAAGCAACAAATTTTGACGAGTGAAGTCACTTTCAAACGTAAAGCCAACGAGATTTTATACGCATTACGTCTTGAAAAACACTTTACGAAAGATCAAATTTTAGAAGCCTACTTAAACGTATCTTCATTTGGTCGAAATCATAATGGATTAAATATCGCAGGAATCGAAGAAGCCGCTCAAGGTGTTTTCGGTGTGGCTGCAAAAGATTTAACCTTACCACAAGCTGCTTATCTTGTTGGGATGCCACAAAATCCGATTGTGTATACTCCTTACACAAACCAAGCTACCTTAAAGGAAGATACTTCTGCGGGTATTGAACGGATGAAATTTGTTCTCTTTAGTATGTATCGTGAAAACAAAATTACTAAAGAACAATACGAAGAAGCTCTAGCGTATGATATTACAAAAGACTTCCTTCCGCCAAAAGAAATTTCTTCAGATAGACAATCTTATCTTTACCAAGCTGTTAACCGTGAAGCGATTAAAGTCTTAATCACTAAAGCAGCTCAAAAGAATAAATTAACTTATGATGAAGTTCGTAATGACTCAGAGCTTTACAGCAAATATTACGATGAAGCTAGTCGTGAGCTAAGTTCTTCAGGATATAAGATTACATCAACAATCGATCAAAAAGTCTATGATGCAATGCAAAAAGCGATTGCAAGTTATGGAAACCAAATTGGACCAACGTATAATACACAATATGTTGATCAAAATACTGGAGAAACCAAAACACAAACAGAGCCTGCTCAAAATGGAGCGGTTATGATTGAAAACAAAACAGGTCGTATTCTTGGATTTGTTGCTGGTCGAGATTTCGAATCAAACCAAGTAGACCACGCGTTTACTACGCACCGTTCACCAGGGTCAACTATTAAACCAATCTTGGTTTATGCTCCTGCTATTGAAAATAATCTGATTTATCCAGCAAGTATTGTTCCTGATACTAAAGTAAGTATTCCTCAAGGAAACGGAACTTATTGGCAACCAACGAACTACGGAAACACAATAACAAACCAATTCTTAACGGTCCGTTATGCACTATTCCGTTCGTTTAACAATCCTGTTATCAAGATTTACCAAACAATGCTTCAAAAAGGCATTAACGCAGGTGAATACTTGAAGAAGATGGGTATTAAAGGGATCACTGAAGATGAGTATCAAAATATCGCCCTCTCCATTGGGGGAACCAGAACAGGTCCGACTGTTTTAGAACAAACAAGTGCCTTTTCTACGTTAGCAAATGGTGGTGAACACCATGATGCTTACTTAATCGAAAAAATTGAAGACTCCAGAGGAAATATTGTCTACCAACACGAAGACAAAAAAGAACGTGTCTTCTCTGAAGCAACGTCTTATTTAACAACGAATATGCTTCAAGATATTGCAAATTCGACTCAATTCTACAATATGAAGGGAAATATGGGCTTCAGTTCAGACTTAGCTGGTAAGACTGGTACTTCTGAAAATGAAATTGATAACTGGTTTGTCGCATATACCCCAACCGTAACGTTAGGTTCTTGGATTGGATACGATAACTTCTATAATGCCCGTTATGCTATTACTGCTGGTGATGGATACGGAGAACCAACTACTAGAAGTCAACGTCAATGGACTTACTTAATGAAGGCCGCATATGAAGCAAATCCTGAATTAATCGGTAAAGAAACAACCTTTAAACAACCAGATTCTGTTTATCGTGATTCTGTTGTATCCACAACAGGTACGAAAGCCGGAACATTCAAAGCTGAAAACGGTGGAACCTACTCGATCAGTGGTGGAATGACGACTGACTGGTTCAAGAAGGATTTCCCACCGATGAATCCTTTCTACAACTTCGCTATTGGAGCTACTCCTGAAGAAATGAATAACTTCTGGAATAAAGCTACTCCTAAGAAAGAAGAGAAGAAAGATACCAAGAAGGACGAAAAGAAAGACGAGAAAAAAGATGAGAAGAAGAATGAAAAGAAAGAGGAAACCACTCAATCTCCTTCGACTCAAAGTCAAACAACTCGATCAAACTAATATAAAAAGGCTGGATAATGTCCAGCCTTTTTATTGTGTAATTTTTTAAAGTGAGCACTACTTATTTAGTAGTATTTCTCCATTCAATCTTGTATGGTAACGTAATTTCAGAATCTACGATTTCTTCTTTATTCATTATCTTTGTTAAAAGACGCATCGCAACGGCACCAATATCATACAAAGGAGGTGCAATCGTTGAAAGAATTGGACGAGTCATTTTCGTTAATTTAGAATTATTGCTTGAAACCAATTCAAATTTTTCAGGAACTTTAACGCCTAAATCAATTAATCCGTTTAATAATCCTACTGAAGTTTCATCATCGGTTACCACCGCAGCAGTCGCACCTGCTTTATGGATACGTTCAGCTACAGACTCCCCTGCATGATAGGTTAGAGGAACTTCGTAAACTAATTTTTCGTCGAATTTGATTCCTGCTTTTTCTAAAGCAGCTTTATATCCTTCTAAACGGAAATCGACTGAAGCTACATTTTTCATTGCAGCAGTGACAAAAGCAATTTTCTTATGTCCATTTTCGATTAAAGTTTCCACTACTTCTCTTGTTGCTTCATTGAAATCGATATTTACAGAAGCAATTTCATGTTCCGCATCCATTGTTCCCGCTAACACAATCGGTGTTTTTGAACGAACAATTTCAGCACGTAATTCAGGTGTTAGATGGTTTCCCATGTATAAAATTCCATCTACTTGTTTAGAGAATAAAGTATTTAACACTTGAATTTCTTTATGATTATTTTGGTCTGAGTTTGCTAAAATGATGTTATATTTATACATTGTAGCAATGTCATCAATCCCACGAGCTAAACTAGCAAAATAAAGGTTTGTAACGTCAGGAATAATAACTCCCACAGTCGTTGTTTTCTTACTCGCTAACCCACGCGCAACGGCATTTGGACGATAATCCAATTCGTCAATTACATCTAAAACTCTCTTACGAGTTGCTGGTTTAACGTTTGGATTTCCATTAACAACACGCGATACTGTAGCCATGGATACATTCGCTTCACGCGCAACATCATAAATCGTAATTGTTTGCTTTTCCATCTACAAATCTCCTTTGTGCATCTTTTCATCTATCATTAGGGTAGCACTTTCATAAAATTAATGCAAGCGTTTAACGAAAATTTTCAAAAACTTTTTGAAACTATTTACATTCTTGATATAATAAGTATGCTACAATAGTTTTAAGGAGATGATTAATATGAATTTAAACCCTACTTTCAAACAACTAGAAACTGAATTATCAAAACAAAATAATCCGATTGCTCTAATCCAAAATCCTGAAACCATTCGTCTTTTAACGAATTTTTCAACAGATCCTCATGAGCGGATTGTGGCACTTGTCTACTCACCCAATACTACCCCACTATTATTTGTTCCAGCATTAGAGCATCAAGTCGCTCAAAAAGCGGAACCAGATTTTATCGTGAAAAGTTATCACGATCATGAAGATGGATGGAAACTCTTATCAGATGCCATTAAGGATCACTTTCCTTCTCAGTCCAATTTTGCTGTAGAAAAAGTGGACTTCTCTCTTTTTGCAGCAGAACAAATTCAAAAGCATTTTAAAGATGTTCATTTTTCTGTAGATTTAACGCCAATCGTTCAACAACTTCGTCTTGTAAAAGATCAAGAAGCCGTTGAAAAACTCGTCTACTCTGGAACCTTTGCTGACAAAGCGATTGAAATCGGAAAGAACGCCTTAAAAGTAGGCATCAGCGAACGTGAAGTGGTAGCCATCATCGAATTTGAAATGAAAAAACTCGGCGTCTCTCAAATGAGCTTTGATACAATGGTGCTCTTTGGAGATCACGCGGCAGATCCTCACGGTGAACCTGGAGACCGTACCCTTAAAGAAAATGAATGGGTTCTATTTGACCTTGGTACAATGGTAGATGGGTACGCAAGTGACATTACACGTACCGTCTTCTTTGGAAATCGCCAGGAAAAAAATCCACGTCACAAAGAAATCTATGATATCGTTCAAAAAGCGCATGATACAGCCATCACAGCTGTAAAACCAGGGATGAAAGCAAGCCAAATTGATAAAATCGCTCGTGATATTATTACAGAAGCTGGATACGGTGAGTACTTCATCCACCGCCTTGGACACGGGATTGGCCAAAGCGTACATGAATTTCCTTCAATCATGGAAGGAAATGATATGGAACTCGTTGAAGGTATGTGTTTCTCTGTAGAACCGGGTGTTTATATTTCAGGTGACTTCGGTGTTCGTATCGAAGACTGTTTAGCTGTTACCGAAAATGGTTCAAAACTCTTCACTAAAGTAAAATATGATTTTTAGACAAACAAAAAAGACTGGGAAATTTCCCAGTCTTTTTAAGGATGCATTATTTTGCTTCTTTTTTAGCTTCTTCTTTCACATCTTGAGCTTTTTCTTTTACATCTTCTGCTAATTCAGCAACTACTTCAGCTGACTCTTCTTTTTGTTTAGAGAAGTTTTCTTTTACTTTATCAACTGTTTCGTTGAATTGGTCTTTTAAGTTTTCAGTATGTTTAGAAACTTGTTCTTTTAGATGAGAAGCTTGTTCTTGTAAATTAATACGAATATCTTGAGTTGAAGCTTTGGCAACTTCAGTGAATTCTGCTCCTTTTGCTAGAGCAATTTCACCATATTCTGACAGTTGTTCTTTATAACGATTAGCTTCTTTTGCTAAATCTTCACGTAATTCTTTTCCTGATTTTGGTGCAAATAGCAATGCAGTTACTGCTGCTGCTGTTCCCCCGATTAATGCTCCTAATAAAAATCCGCATTTTTTACTCATGTTCAACACTCCATTTCATTAATTATATTTTTTTCTTTTTGGAAAAAAATGCTCTTCCGAAGTTAACTGCCGTGGCTACACGACTCGTTTTAGAAAGTTTTACTGCTTTTGTTGCTAGATTTCGTGAAGATGCATTTACATCTGAAATTGTCACACCTAAATCTCCAGCTGCAGTAAACAATGGATCAGTGGCTTTTAATTTACCATTGATATCATCCACCAATACATTGGCTTTACTTAATAACCCCTCTACTTCAATTGAGAGGCTGTCTACATCTTTAGTAATAATCTCTAATGAATGATTCATGTTCTCAACGGTTTTATTTAATTTTGATAAAATCGGTGATACTTTGACAATCACAAAAACTACTAAGGCTAATAAAGCACATGCAGCTATTAATGCAGCAATCTCAATACCTGTCATTGAGCCATTCCTCCAATCTTCTAGTATGATTCAATCATAACACTATCCCTTTAAAATTACCATCAAATTCTTTGTAAAATGAATCTCTTTCATTCGTTTTTTTGGTATGCTACACTGATTGTATTAAAAATTAAAGGAAGACTGATTATGCGCGTATTTTTATGGTTCGATTCCATCTCTAATTTCTTTATCAATTATTGGAATGGGATTGAATGGGAATCTATTTTATCTAATCTTTTTACTAAACTACTATCACTAGTCATTTTATTTTTACTATTTTATTTAGGAAAAAAACTAGCTCATTTTCTTTTTAAGAAAACCATTCTCTCTTCTATGAGAGTCTCTACTCAATCGGAAAGTCGCAAGAAAACCATTCTTAAATTATTAGAGAATATGTTGGATTATTTCTTATATTTCATTTTGATCTATTGGATTCTTTCGATTATCGGAGTCCCAATTTCTAGTTTACTAGCAGGTGCCGGAATCGCTGGGGTTGCTTTAGGTCTAGGAGCACAAGGTTTCTTATCAGATGTCATCAATGGATTGTTTATCTTAATGGAACGTCAATTTGAAGTCGGGGATGCTGTTTTAATTAATACTATTTCTGGGACGATTGCGAGCGTTGGCGTTCGTACAACCCAAGTTCGAGGATATGACGGAACCCTGCATTACATTCCCAATCGAAACATTACCATCGTTAGTAACCAGTCTAGAGGAAATATGAGAGCTTTAATCGAACTTCCACTCAATAGTAATGTTGATTTAAAAACGGTCTATGAAACCATCGAAGCTGTGAATACTCGTTATGCTAAATCCGATGAGGCTCTAGTTTCTGCTCCAAATATTGTTGGCCCTCAAACAAAACCAACTGGACAATTTGTCTTCACGATTTCCATCATGACGAAGAATGGATTGCAACATGCAACTTATCAAAAATACTTAACTTTATATCAAGAAGCATTATTAAAAAAAGGAATCGACCTTTCGACTCCAACGATTCCCTATCTGACAAAATAAAAGAAGGCGAAAAATTTTCGCCTTCTTTTTTATTTTTCAACTAAATCAAATTCTCTAGTTAATTCATGAACCATGAAATTAATGCGTTTCAATACTTCTTTTCTAGTCACAATTCCTAAAAATTCTTGGCTTTCATTCGTAATACAAATAAAACTTTGATCCACCAAATCCCTCAATACATCTTCCATATCTGTATCAACGAAAATCGTTGGAAACTCCGTCTTCATGACATCACGAACTTTATACTTACTGAGTTGATTCATATGAATTTGCTCGACTCCAGTAATCTTTTGCAAAATCATTGCTAAAGACACTAAGCCTACAATTTGATTTTCTTTATTCAAAACAGGGATTAAAGAATATCGTACATTCGTAAGAACTAACATGGCATGCTCTAATGTATGGTCTTCTTGTAGAATCGCTACATTCTCAGCATCAATAAAGAGCTGCTCTCGATTTTCCAATAATAATTCTTGTATTCTCTTATGAATCAAGCGTATAACCTCCTTCAGGGCTCCAAGTATAGTTTAAAACTAAATCATCTAATACTTCATGCTTCGTCGTATAATACGTTAAACAAATTTGTTCTTTTGACAAAATCTCTAATACAGCATAGCTCGCTGTTCCTGCATAAGTCCCTCTTGGAAAATTCGTCGATCCTGAATTAATACATAAAACTCCATCAACAGTCTCTGCATTTAGCTTATGAGTATGCCCATACAAAGCAATACTAGCTCCTTTTTCTTTAGCCATATTTGCTAAATACTCTCTACCAGCATTTACATATTGATGATGCCCATGAGTGACAAAGAACGTAATCCCTTCTACTTCAAACACCTCAAACTCAGGATACTCCATATCATAATCACAATTTCCTGTAACTCTCACACAATGAGATAATAATCCATCCTTATAAGGAAATTCAGAATCTCCTGTATGAACAAAAGTTACTTTTTCTCCAGAAAAATGATCAAAAATTTTTCGAAGCGTCAACTCTTGACCATGATTATCACTGACAATGACTATTTTCATTCTGTTTCCTCCACAGCTCCTAAAGAATTTGTCCAATGTTCCCATTTTTCAACTAGTAATTCAATCGCTTTTGCACGATGGCTAATTTTATTTTTGATATCCATTCCGAGTTCCGCAAATGTTTTTTGATACTCTGGCACTAAAAATAATGGATCATAACCAAATCCACTGTCTCCTGACGGTAAAGTGGCAATTTCTCCGTGACATTCTGCCTGTACCACAAGAGATTCCTGAAACGGAGCTGCTAACACTAAACAACATGTGAAATGAGCTGCCCTTTCCTTACCTTTAAGCCCACCTAGTTCTGATAACAGTTTGGCGTTATTTGCCGCATCATTCTTTTCTTCTCCTGCAAATCTTGCAGAATATACTCCGGGAAGTCCTTCTAGAGCATCTACACAAAGTCCTGAATCATCAGCCAAAACCATTGTTTGTAAAGCATTCGCAATCGTTTCTGCTTTCAGTCTCGCATTTTCCTCAAAAGTCGTTCCTGTTTCTTCTACTTCATCTAATTCTGGGAAATCTTTTAAGGTTTTAACCTTATAGCCCTTTGGTTCAAAAATTTTGGCAAATTCTCTTGCTTTTCCAACATTATTCGTTGCAATAACAATTTCTTTTTCAAGTTGAAGAGGCGTTAATTTTTTCTCTAAACTCACCGTATTCACCTCTAAACCTTTTCTGTAGAGCCAATTTTCCGCAATCTCTTCAAAAAGTGTTGCATCTCCCGTTGTATAAATTTCTAAAGTGGGATTTGGATTAGTTTCAGGAGTTTCACTGAGTTTGCAATAATCTAAAAGAGCACTCACACTAGAAACAGTTTCTGCACCTGAATCAATCAAGGAAACTTGATTTCCAACAACTTTTTGAATCGTTTTTCTTAAAAGCGGATAATGTGTACAACCCAAAATTACTGTATCTACATTAGTTCCTTCTAATGGATTGAGGGTTTCTTTTACAATCTCCCAAGCTTCTGGGGTATCCGATTGATTATTTTCGACAAGTGGAACAAAGTTTGGACAAGCAATATCAAATACTTGAATGTTCTTATTCTTGTCGTGCATTGTTTTTGGATACACTTTACTTGAAATCGTAGCATTCGTCCCCAATACTCCGATTCGGTCATTAGATGTTTGCTTGATAGCTGCTAAACTTCCTGGCTGAATCACTCCCACCACTGGAATCTCTAATGTTTGTTTCAATTCCTCTAAGACGACTGCCGTGGCCGTGTTGCAGGCAATGACCAGCATTTTTATATTCTTTTGTAGTAAAAATTGCACCATTTCCAATGTATATTGTCGAATCTCCTCTTTCGGTCTTGTCCCATATGGGCAACGAGCGGAATCTCCTAAGAAGACCATTGATTCGTTTGGTAATTGTTTTAATGCCTCTTTGAGAACCGTTAAGCCTCCCACTCCTGAATCAATAAATCCAATTGGTCTTTTCATATTTTGCCAACCTCTCTATCTTTTGTCTTCTATAGTATACCATAGTTCAAACCTGGCTGATTCAAAAGTGGTTCGTATTATGAAAAAGTTAATCAAAGAGAAGACCCTTCGGTGTTTGAATGAAAAGGCTTTGAAGGGTCTACACTGCGTGCCTTTATCGGATATCTTCATAGTGTTTGTAATAGCTGTAGCGGTTCGAGCCGTGGTCTCTCACCTACTGAGCTATTACTCACACTATAGAATCCGATAGGCCCTCCGTTTGACTCCTCCGACCTTTTCATTCAAACAATGATGCTCATAACGTTTTGCAATACGACCAGGTGACTAAAAAAGAAAGGGGAGAAACCTCCGCACTAAACAAAAAGAACTCCTGCTGTGCAGAAGTTCTCGTTTTTTATGCTACGTTTGGATCTTTACTTTGATGTTTTCTAGTCACTAATATTAAGAGAACAATCACTACTAAGAAAGTTATTGAAATGGCCCAGCCAGGGTTTTCGTTGATAGATTTTCCTAGTTGAATGATAAATTTAACAAAATCTGGTAATTCCTTCCCTTGATGACTCACTCCACTGATTATAATACCCATTAATAAAGTAACTCCCCCAAGTGCGAATAGTCCTGTTTTTAATGGCATTTTATTCATGACAATCCCAATCACATTTGCAATCAGATGAATCAATAATACTTGTGCAAAAAAAGTTGCAATACTTAAAAATAGATTTTCAGGATTATACAAAGTGCTTAACCTTGATTCAATTTTGATCGTATTGAATACCGTGATTCCTTCTCTAAATGGTAACAATATGCTAAAGATAAACGTTAAAATGAGTGAATCAATAATTGTTTGAATAAAGAGACTTTGAATTTGTTCATTTCTCGTTAATCCTAGTTGGCTTTCTAGGCGGAATTGTTCAATGATATAAGCAATTCCGATGATTAAAATAATGAGTCCGACTTCATTATCAAAATAAATTGGGAAATAGACTCCAAATGAAGTAAAATCTCCATTTGCAAATATCTTCATGAATAGGCCTGCGAAAACCCACCAAATTCCTAAAAAGATTAAAATCGATTTCCATCTTTTCACTAGCCCCATGCTAACAACTGATACTAAACGGTCCATCTTATTCATTCTCCTTTCGAGTAATTGAAATAAAGTAATCTTGCAATGTTAATGGTGAAAAATCTAATCCTTGAGGAATCTCCCCTTTTTTGCCAATCACTACTGCACGAGTGATATTTCCAATTTGTTCGGTTTCTTGTACATTCTTATCTGCGACAAATTCTTGAACTAGACTTGTAGCACCGCTAACAACATATCCTTTTCCAAGAACCTCTTCCACCATCACTTCCTCTGTAACTACACCATCTTTAATAACGATGACTTTTTCAAGAAAGGAAGCAACTTCTTCGATTAAATGCGTCGCAATGACAAATGTCCGTGGATTTCTTGCATAAGCTTCCAGTAATTTTTTGTTAAAAATATGACGATGATTCGCGTCTAATCCTAGTACTGGTTCATCCATAAAGATGTACTCACTTGGATTACAAAGCGCTAGGATAATTTTCATAATACTTTGGTATCCAGTAGAGGCCTTTGAAAATCTTTCTTTCACATTGACTCCAAAAACTTTAATTAACTCTTCTGCAAATTCACTGTCGAATTCTGGATAAGTTTTCTTATAAATAGATAATAAATCTTTAAATTTATATTCTTTTGGGAACCAATTTTCTGTACTCGATAAGTACACTTGATGCATTGCCCTTGGAGTTTTATGAAGATCCACGCCATCAAGAGTGATGTCTCCACTTGTCTTCTCAATACGACGAGCAATCATATTTAAAACGGTACTTTTTCCAGCTCCATTTCGACCTAATAGTCCAATAATACTCTCCGGTTCAATCGTAAAATCGACCCCTTTTACAGCTTCTTTATTGAAATATTTCTTTCTTAACCCTTTCACTTGGATTGTCATTTTAGGAACCCTCCTTCGATAATTTTAACTAATTCTTCTTTTGTAATTCCTAGTGCTTGCGCTTCTTTTAAGAAATTTGGAACCATCTGATTCGTAAATTCATTTTGCTTTTTGCTTAGAATAATTTTTCTTGCCCCTTCTGCTACAAACGTTCCAAGGCCTCTTCTTTTTTCTAATACTTGTTCGCTCACGAGTAAGTTCATTCCTTTCAATACGGTTGCTGGATTGATTTGATACCCTGTGGAAATCTCAGTTGTCGACGGTACTTGATCTCCTTCTTTGTAGACTTCATGGAAGATTTCTTCTTCTAGTTGATTGGCTACTTGTTGAAATAACGCGATATCACTTTGAAAATCAAATTTCATAACGCACCTCCTTTTAGTTTTGTGTTTGTTGGTTAGTTACTTGTGTAATTAACTATAAAACTAAAAAACTATTTTGTCAACACTTTTTTTTTAAATATTTTGAAAATAAAAAAAGGAGTGATAAAACAAGGGTTCTCCTTGCTTCATCACTCCTTCAAAAATATGATTTTATAAATATTGTGCTAACAATTCTTCTAATTGTTCTTTAGCATGGTAGCCAACTACTTTATTAACCACTTCTCCATCTTTTTTGATTAATAAAGTTGGAATGCTCATAATTCCAAAAGCACGAGCGGTTTCAGGGTTTTCGTCCACATCCACTTTAGTGAAAGTTACTTTGTCTCCCATTTCCTCGTCTAATTGGTCAATAACTGGTCCTTGCATACGACATGGTCCACACCATGTAGCCCAAAAGTCTACTAAAACTACTCCGTCTTTAGTTTCTTCTACAAAGTTTTTATCTGTTAATGATTTTACCATTCGAATCATCCTTTCCTTTTTCTATAAACCTAGTATAGCAACACCCCAGAAGGTGACCAACTATTCTGCTCACGGTTTACTTAAAGGTCACGATGGTCGCTCCATTTCCACCCGTATTCATCGGCGCAAATTCAAAACTTGCAACAGAACGGTGGCTACGTAGCACCTTATGAACGCCTTGCTGGATGGCTCCTGTTCCACGTCCATGAATAATCGTGACACGTGGATAGTTCGCAAGAATGGCTGCATCCAGATATAACTCTAAATCCTTCATCGCTTCTTCATATCGTTTTCCACGTAAGTCTAATTCTGAAGAGACATGACTACTTCTAGCACTTTTCACAATCACTTGTTGCTTAGCTTCTTGCGTTTCGGCAATTGGGGCTAAGTCTTCTATAGCAATCTTCATCTTGATAATCCCCATTTGAACAACCCATTCCTCGTCACTGACTTTTTCAACAAGAGTTCCGCGTTGTCCAAATGAAAGAACTTCGACACTTTGTCCGACTTGCAGCGCCTTCTTCGCTTTTACTTTGCGAAGCACCTTGTTCTTCTTCAAGGCTTGCTCATGTTTCAAGTCTGTTAAAGCTGTCTTTTTCTCAATCATTTCATGTTCTTTAACCGTAGTTTGTTTACTTCTCAGTTGTAATTCACGGATTTCTGACAAGATTTTATCCGCATCATCCTTACTTTGTTCAATTAAAGAATTTGCACGCTCTTTAGCTTCTTCTAGAAGTCTTGCTTTATTGGCTTTAAACTGTTCAGTTTCCTTTTGCAAATCTTCTAATAACTGTGTACTTAACTCTAATTGATGACGCATCTTATCGGCATCACGCTGCGCACGGCGACGTTTTTGCTCAAGGTCACTAATCATCGCATTCAAGTCTTGGTCTTCTTCAGATAGAAGTCCGCGCGCTTGGTCGATAATGATACTTGGCAACCCAAGACGTTTTGAAATATCAAAGGCATTACTACGCCCTGGTATTCCCAGTAAGAGTTGGTACGTTGGCTGAAGAGTATCTCCATCAAACTCCATACTCGCATTAATGGTTTTAGGACGGTCATACCCGTATGCTTTTAACTCTGGATAGTGAGTTGAAGCAATCACATAACTTTGCTTACTTGCAATATAATCAAGAATCGCAATCGCAAGAGACGAGCCTTCTTGTGGGTCTGTCCCTGAACCGATTTCGTCAATTAAAAGCAAGCTCTTATCATTAATTTGCTTCAAAATAGAAACAATATTAGACATATGAGATGAGAATGTTGATAAGTTTTGTTCAATCGATTGTTCATCCCCAATATCTGCAAAAATCTCGGTAAAGATTCCTACACGGCTATTTTCACCCGCAGGAATATACAGTCCCATCTGTGCCATTAATTGAATCACTCCAACCGTCTTCAAGAGAATCGTTTTTCCTCCCGTATTCGGTCCTGTAATGACAATGGCTTGATACTCTTCTCCAAGAATAATATCGTTTGAAACAGCCTTCTCACGGTCTAATAGTGGATGCCATGCTTTCCAAAGCGCGACATGATTTTGACGGTCAATAATAGGTTCCGTTGCATTTATTTCATTAGCATATAGAGCCTTTGCATTCACTACGTCTAATCGTGCTAATACATAATGATTTTGATGCAATGAATTCGTGTATGGCATGAGTTTTTGAGAAAGTTCCCATAAAATGCGTTCGACTTCACGCTTTTCTTGGACTTGATATTCTCGTAATTTATTATTCAAATTAACAACTGCTTGAGGCTCCATGAAGAGAGTCTGTCCCGTTCCACTTTGATCATGTACAGTACCACCAAATACAGATTTATACTCTGCTTTTACTGGTAGTACATAACGGTCATTACGAATCGTGATAATCGTATCGCTTAAATACTGCGCGTTCTTACCAGTGAGATATTGATCCATTTGGCGACGAATCTCTTGTTCCGTTTTCTGAATGCCTACTCGAATGCCATGCAAGTTAGGAGACGCACTATCTAATACATATCCATCTTCTCGAATCGATGCTTCTAGCTCCTTAGTCACTTCAGGGATACTTTCTAATTTTTCAACTAGCCTTGGGACGCGCTTTAAAGCAATCTCCTCTTCTTCTACTTTTTCAAAGAAACGTTCTACCTCATGCGTTGTCGTTAGCACTCGTAAAATGTCACTTAATTCACGCCCATTCAATCCCGCTTCTAATTCCAATCGTTTCAAAGCAAAACTAATATCTTTCAACCGTGGAATCGGAATTCCTTGTTTTAAGCGGAGGAGCTCAACACCATCTGCAGTTTCTTCAATTTTATTTTGAATCGCCTTTTCTTCCACCTCTATTGGAAGTTCTTTAATCATTTGTTTTCCTTTTTCAGAGGTTGCATATTCAGCTAATTGGGCTCTAATTTTATCAAATTCTAAAACCTTTTCGATTTTCGAATTCATAACAGTCCTTCTTTCTTAAAAAACGTGGAACAAATCTGTCCCACGCTCTCGTTTTTATTTAGGTAATAACCAACTTGAAACAATTTGTGTCAGAATTGGAGTTTTGGTAATAATAAAGTTTGGCAGTCCGCCTTCAATCATTTTTTGTGCTGGAGCCAGTGGAATCATCGCAATCGCATAAAGAACAAAATAAATAAATAAATAGTTCATAACAAATCCTAATGCAGCACCACTAATCGTGTTAAATTGTTTTAATAATGGTAAAAATGTTAATTCGCTAGCAATATATCCTAAGAAACGAACCACTAACCAACCTAAAATCATAATCATTAAAAATGAAATCAATCTATAAAATGAGTGGTCTAAATTCATTGCTTGTTCTTGAGAGAAAATCGCTAATTGATTCCCGGGAACATAGGACGGATACGGAATAAATACCGATAAAAATTTAGCTAGCTTTTCATGCGTAAATACCGCCACTAAAAAGGTAATAAAATAACCCGCAATATAAACTAATTGTAATGTTAATCCTCTACGAGCGCCCGTATAGATTCCAACGATTAAATAAAATAAAATGATTAATGTAATCATAAACCCTACCTTCTCAACAAATCTTGTTGTAATTCAAATTGTTTTTCTAATTCTTGTTTTCTTTTTGAGTCAATGGAAGGTCGCTTATGATGAGAATTTTGCACTTCTTTTTCTAACTGCTCTACTCTCTTCTTCAGTGCGACAACTTCTTCTTGTTTTTCGAATTGATTTGAAATAGCATTAATCGCTGCTAGGAGTGCTACTTCTTCATTCGATAATTTGTCTGATACTCGGGTGATTTGATCTAATTGCTCTTGTAAGACTCTCACAATACTTTGCATTTCTTGTTGAGACTTTTTCCCAATAATCGTATAGGATTTGCCGGCAATGACTGCTTTAACTCTTGATTTCGGTTGTTTCACAATAGATCATCTCCATTCCTCATAATATCACCTTATTTTACCATTTCCTGAGCAAAAAAACACGAATAATCCTCTTTTTGAAGGAGTAGACGAATAAATGTTCTCATGGTATTCTTAAAAAGAACAAGGAGGATTACTATGAATTCATTAACATTAACACTTTCAGCCGAACAGGTTTCCGCATTAGAAGCAAAATATCCTTCATATGTAGAGTCCCCTCCTCCATACGCCGTTTTAAGGTTGAAGATTGACGGCTTAACCATTACGGCCTATCAATCCGGAAAAGTGCTATTTCAAGGAAAAGGCATTGAATCGTTTATTCAAAAGAATCAGCTGGAACCTTTGATGGAAACATCTGAAGGAAAATCAAAAGACGCTCCTTCTCTTCCAAAGGACTTTTCTTCTTGGAGTGTGATGGGTAGCGATGAAGTTGGAAATGGAGCTTACTTTGGTCCTTTAACGGTTGCTAGTGCTTACGTTTCAAAAGAAAATATCCCTCTTCTTAAAAAAATGGGAGTGAAAGACTCTAAAGATTTAACGGATGAACAAATCCGAGCTTTCGTTCCTAAAATTAAAGAAGTCATTCCGTATAAATTATTGACGCTTTGGCCTGAAAAATACAATGAGGTTCAACAAGTCAAAAACTTAAATGAAATGAAGGCTCTTCTTCATAACCAAGCCTTACGTCTCTTAAGTGAAAAAATAATGCCAGAATCACCTGAAGGGTTTTTAATTGATCAATTTTGTAAACCAGAATTATATTATCGTTATTTAAAAGGACAGCCTTTAGTCGATAAAAATAAAACGTACTTTATTACAAAAGGCGAAAGCCATCATATCGCTGTAGCGGCGGCGTCAATGATTGCTAGATGCGCTTTCCTGGATGGTTTAGACTCATTAAGTACAGAATTCGGGTATAAACTACCAAGTGGTGCTGGAAGCAATGTGGACCAAATTGCTGCAAAAATTCTAAAGCACAACGGAATGAATATTTTACGTAAAGTCGCAAAACTCCACTTCGCCAATACCGAAAAAGCAAAACGAATGAAATAATGAAAGAGCAACTTCCTCAAACCAAGGAAGTTGCTCTTTTTTAATCTTTCATTAGTTTTTGAATCACTTTAAGTGCGCCCATCCAACCGAGTGCAATGATGAAGAGAATAATTGCCCATCCATATCGTAGTTCCGTCAAAGGAATTTGAACGTTCATTCCAAAAAATCCCGTGACAATATCTGGAATCGTCATCAATATAGAAATAACTGTTAAAAATTTCATCGTATCATTCAAATTATTATTCAAAACATTGTTATATGTTCCGGAAATTTGTCTTAAAATTTGAAGATGTAAATCTGTCATCTCAACTAATTGTTTTGCTTCGATAATATTGTCTTCCAATTGCTCTCTTTCAAAATCATCGAATTCTTTAAAGGCTTGTTGCGTTTTCAATTGCTCTAAAACTACAGCATTTTGCTTAGTGGCAGATACTAAATACATTCCACCAATTTCCAAATCGGAAAGTGCAAATAAATTATTCTTAGTCGTTTTCTTTCGAAGGAGTTTGCTAATATTTTGCTGTTCTTTATTTAATTTTTCAATTACTGGGAAGTAATGCTCCGAAATGACAAAAAGGCTATGCAGTAAAAGATTAAACACATTCCAATGAAGATTCTCTTCCAACTCTTCTACGATCGCATCGATAATGTATTCATTTTGACTATTTGAAATCGTGACAATTTGATTTTGACGAACAATGAATGTTAACGGAATCGTTTCATAGTGGTTCTCTTCTTTAGACAAGTTTAATACATTATAAATAACAACCAGCGTTTTCGTTCGACGGTTATATTCCATATGTGCTCGCTCATTTTTATCCAGTGCATATTCAATCATTTCATCATCGATTTCATACGTATCATAAATGGATGAGTATTCACTAATCAAATCTGAATTGATGTTAATCCAAGTATTATCTCCAAAGTGCATTACGCTCATTTAAACCCCTCCTTCGTATAGAATGCTGTATTAGTATAACATAATTTCTTTTTTTGACTAAAAGGAAAGCATGTCAACGTTCCAAAATAGACCATTTGACATGCTTTTCATTCATATTTTCTTCCTTTTAAATTAAGAGATTGATTCCCAATTTCCTTATTCTTTTCCCACTATTTTTGCGTTGGTTCACTCGTCGTCTCACTAGGAGCTTCTGTTGTAACTTCTTGAGAGGTTGAAGCTTCTGTTTCAGGAGCACTAGTGCTCTTTTCCTCTGTACTCTCCTGCGTAGAAATAGATGGTGTCTCTGAAGTGCTTGATGACACTGTTGTAGCTTCAGTAGATTTTTCCTCTACTTTTTTGTCTAAAATAGAGCTCTTTGGAATACTATTATCTTTATCTGCTTCATCTAAAGTGCCTTCAGAGAAATCTTTTGCTTCCTCTAAGATACTTAGTTCATCTGCAGAAGCCGGTGTCATAATCTCTTTTAGATTCTTACCAATTGTTCCTTCAACTTTACCATTAAAATTCTTATGCGCTTCTTTAATCGCTAATTTAGTACGATAAGATTCAATAATGAGCGCTTCAACGGCTGTTGTTCCGAAATTCAAACGAGAACCCATATACCGTTTGATGAGGCTAGCCACTTCTTCTCTTAAAGCAGCTGGCAATTCTTGGTCTAGTACATGTTGTGTAAGGAAGTATAAATAGCGCATCCCTTCAATACTAATGCGATCGTTAGCATCCCGTAATGCTTGAATTAATGAAGCAATTGCATTCACTTGCGCTTCTTTTCCACTTTCTCTTGCTTTTGTAGCTAAATCTCTTAGCTCATCCGCAGTAACTCCGTAGTCTTTCAATGATAACTCACTAATCTTACGAATTGTTTCTTCATGAGTTGCATTCATCTTTTGCTCTTGCGGTGTTACCGAATTTTCAACATCTTGTTCTTTATTCACGACTTTCTTTTCAAAGTTTTCTAGTCCTTTAACAAAGCCTTCTGTTGAATTCCCTTTTTGTTGTACTTGCTCTTTATATTCATTTAAAGCCACTAAAATTCGATTTAAAGTAACTGGATCATCTTTGTATTTCTCTTGTGCGTGAGTTTTCACCTCGTCAATTTTTTGAAACACTTCTTCTTCATTTAAATCCCCTGCCACAAATGGTGGAACGATTCCAGGCAATTTATTTTTTTCGTAAGCTTCAATCCCATCTTTATTCACGATATTCATTGAATGACTGTGGTCACCGTGTGGAATATCAAAACGTCCATTGACAATACGAATCGATGTACGAGAAATTCCCATACGTCGTGCAATTAAATCAATTTCCTGTGAAAGTCTCACTTCTGCAGGAATCGATGGATCAGAATTTGGTACTTCAAATCGTTTCAAAGGAATGACCCAAGGATGGATATGATTTTTATCTTGCCCTTGCTCCATATTTTGAAAGGCAAATACTTTTCCAATATATTCACCTTGATCATTGGTAACTGATTCGAATTTGATACTATCTCTTTCTACACCATATGCATACGTAATATAATCCAAATATTTTTGAATTTCAGGAGATTGTAAGGTTAATTCTTTATCTCCTGGTGTCGTCATATCTGTTGTAGACGTTTGAACGGTAGGTGTTGTAGCCGTACTATTTTGATGTTGTCTTGAAGGAGTAGAGGCAGCAGCAACTGTTCCACTCGTTCCTCCTCCACGATGAGACGTAGGTTCATCGTCAAAAGTATAATTGGCACTTCCATCCCCACAGTCTAATACATCATGGAAATGATCCCCATGAGGAATTCGGAGTAATTTACAAGTCCGTTTTTTCCCCGTTTCATCTTCTCTAGTAACGGTTTGAGCATTTGCCAGTTGTGAACGATAAATAAAGTGATAGTGGTCGCCGTGTCTCACCACAAACCCTAATTCATTTTCACTCACAATATCTTTTGGATTAAAAACATAATCATCATCTGAATGGTTGTTTTGGCTAATTTGTTTCTTTTGCTCATAAATCGCATCAGAAGGTGGAGTCCCAAAAACAAAATGGTAATGGTCTCCATGTTTCTTTAGATACCCGTTTTCAAAAACTTCTCCCACAATTGTTTTAGGTTTATTCTCTTTAATTTCCTTTGCAGCTTGTTCATACTTTGCCATCTGCTCAGGAGAAATCGTTGTTTGTTCAACAGTACTTTCCGCTACTTGATTCACTTGACTTTGTTGATTAGCTAAAATCATTCCTGAAGCGAAGACAAGCCCTAAGGCAACTGCTCCACCTAGAAATACCTTCTCTTTTTTATTCATTCATCTCCCACTTTCTTAAATCGTAAGTTTTACGTTTTAGAGTATACTATTTGAGGGGGAGTGCTGTCAATAAAGATATTCCAAATTTTTAAGCAAAAAAACCTTCCCACAAATCTATGGGAAGGGTTACGGTTATTCTTCGATTAAATCACTTAATAAATAAGCATCTACTAACGATTGAGTCGCTTCAATAGAATCGATATGCGTTCTTTCATAAGAGTGACTCGATTCAATTCCTGCTCCTAATAGTGCATGTTTTACTTCTGCCCCAGCTCGCATCGCTGCAGAAGCATCACTTCCATAATAAGGATAAATATCTAGTTTAAACGGAATCTCTTTTTCCTTGCAAAGACTGACTAACTGTTGACGGAAATCATAGTTATAAGGTCCTGACCCATCTTTGACACAAATCGAAACCGTATATTCATCGGTTTGTTGGTCATCCCCCATTGCTCCCATATCCACTGCAAGAAACTCAACCACTTCAGAAGGAATACTACTGTTAGCTCCAGTTCCCGTTTCTTCAATGCAACTAAACATAAAGTGAGTCGTTACTGGCAAGGTGATACCCTCTTTTTTATATTTCTTCAATAAGGTAAGTAAAATTGCCGCACTAACTTTATCATCTAAAAAACGACTCTTAACAAATCCGGTTGGTGTGACAACACATCGCGGATCAAAAGAAACAAAATCTCCCACTTCAATTCCTAAAGCTCGCGTCTCTTTTTCATTAGTGACTTTCTCATCTAATCGAACTTCCATATTGTCTTGACTGCGTTCGACCGTTCCGGCTTCTTTGTATACATGAACACTCGTTTGATGTAATAAAATCGTTCCTGAAACCGTATTTCCGTTTGAGGCAATATGAACAGTACAATTTTCTCCTTCAATCATATTCCAAGCAAAACCACCAATACGATCCAACTTCAAACGTCCGTCTGGTCTCACCGCTCTTACAATCGCTCCAAGCGTATCGATATGAGCCGTAATTGCGCGCTGCTCTTTATCGTTTGCTCCTTCTACGGTTACAATGACAAGCCCTTTCGCTGTACGTTTTGGTTGGTATCCCATATCCGTTAACACTTCAATTAAATAATCTTGAACATCTTTTGTGTACCCTGTTGGAGATGGAATGGCTACTAATTCTTTTAAGAAATCGATTGTTTGGTTCATTTTCTTTCCTCCATTTCACGATAGATTTAGTATAGCATATCCCTATAAAATCTAACTAATGAACATGCTTCTCTTTAGATACTCCCAAGAATTTTACAAAATTTCTTGCATAATATAATCTTTAGATTTATAATACAAATATATTACAAATTGAAAGGATGAATTTCATGAAAAAAACTTTGAAATTAATCGCTGTATTTTTCGCAGCACTATTCGTATTACTAGGATGCGGTAAAGAAGAATCATCTTCATTTGAATTAAATCAAAACGGAGTAACTTCAGTTTTAACTTATTACTATAATAACGATTTAGTAACAAAACAAACTGCTACAAATACTTATGATTTAAAGAAATTAGGCGTAACTGAAGAAGACGCTAAAAAACAAATCGAAGGAGTAAATAATAAATATACAGCTGTTGATGGCGTTACTGCTAGTATTGAATCTAAAGATGGTACTATCATTCAAACTTTAACAGTGGATTACACTAAAGCTAAAGTTTCTGAATTAAGAAAAGCATTCCCTCAAGAATTCACTGGAGACGGCGATAAAATCAGCTTTAAAGCTTCTAAAGAATCTTTATTACAAGCTGGATACAAAGAAAAGAAATAAAAGGATATTCATAAAACCGGGGGAAGAATATACTCTTCGTCCGGTTTTCCTATAATTAAAACAAGAAAAGTGAGGAAAAGATCATGAACAAAAAATCGAAAGTATTAGCCATTTTATTTACTACAGGTTTAGTATTAGCTGGTTGTGGTCAAAAAGATAATAGTACAACCACTACTACATCATCTACCACAAAAGAAACAACTACTACTGCTACAACAACCGCTCCAACAACAACTACGGTAGCTACAACTACTGCAGCAACTGAAGGTGAAAAGAAAACAGTGTTAGAACAGTCTGATAAGGGCGTAACTTCTCGTGTAATCATGTACTCTAAAGGTGACGTTCTTGTAAAACAAACGACTGAGAATGTTTACAACGTAAAAGAAATGGAAACTAAAGCTACTGAAGAACAAATCAAAACACAACTCGAGACAGCTTTTGCAGCTTATAAAGGTGTAGAAGGAATCTCTTCATCAGTTGAGGTCAAAGATGGTAAAGTCATCCAAAACTTTACAATCGACTATTCAAAAACAGACTTTGCTAAATTAAAAGAACTCGTTCCAAGCTTTAAACCAAAAGATGATAATACAGTAAGCTATGAAGTTACTAAAAACTTCCTAGTTAAAGAAGGATTCAAAGAAGTTCAATAGTCTTACTTGATCCTCGAAGGAATCGTTATGAAAGGAAATTAATATGAATACACGTACCAAACAATTGGCTCTTCTTGCCACATGTGGTTTCTTTCTGGTTGCTTGTGGACAAAATAAAGATTCCGAAGAAAAGGATCCCACAACGGTAGTCCAAACGACGCAAGCTCAAACCACTGTCGAGCAAACAACGACGCAGACAACAACGGCTTCTCCTACGACTACCGCTCAAACAACCGTTGCAAAAGCAGATGATTCAAATGCTCAGGAAGATCAAGCTGTATTCGAAATTTCTCTTCCAGGAAGCATTACAACTATGATCGTTTATCATAAAGGTGATCAAGTGACTAGACAGATCACTAAGAATATCTTTGACTTTACATCATTACCTGGCATAACAGAGGAAACAAAAGAAATCATTGCTAAGGCACAAAAAGAAACGGTTGAAGCAACTTATAAAATTACGAAGGAACAATTCAAAGATATGGAAGGATTTCTCGTTAAGCTTGAAACTGAAGGTGAAAAACTAATCCAAACTTTTGATATGGATTATACAAAAATTGATGTTGCTAAGCTAAAAGAAATTGATCCTAAATTTAAACTGAATGAATATTCTACGAGCTTCGAAGCCATGAAAAAAGTACTTTTAGAAGCTGGTTTCCAACAAAAATAATATAATCGATGTTTAAGGAGAAAATCATGAAAAAGACTTATAAAGTTATTGCATTATTATCGACTGCTTTTGCTCTAGCAGCATGTCAAAGTGGAGAAAAGAAAGTTGATGAAACTTCAGCGCAAACAACCGTTGCTCAAGCAACTACACAAGCACCTACTACTCAAGCTGCAACTACAAAAGCGACGACCACTCAATCTGCTAAAAGCAATCAAACAGGCGAAGCAACTTACGAATACAAAGAGCCTGGTGTTACTGTTACATTGAAGTACTACTACAAAGATGACGTTGTTTATAAACAAGAAGGTACTTATGTTTATAATCCAAAAGAAATGGGTCAAGATCCAGAACAATTTAAAGTAACCATCCAAAAAGCTTTTGACGAAACAAAAGGTGTTAAGGGAATCGAAGGAACGCTTGAATTTAAGGACGGGGTATATACCCGTAAAAACACGTTTGACTATAATACAATGGACTTTGTAGAACTAAACAAACGTAATCCAAAGAAATATCCACCAAAAAATGATCCACTATATTATAGTGAAGCTGTTAAAAAATTAGAAAAAAATGGATATGTAAAAAAATAACCTCAACCCAATAAACACAGCACCAAAGACATTCCTTGAATGTCCTTGGTGCTGTGTTCTTGTCTAAAATTTACGATGTAACAAAAATGTGACGTCACATTTTTGTTACATCTTCTTTTGTATCATTTATGATACGTATCAAAAATGATACAAAATTGCCATATTTGGTAATGTCATCCTCTTCCCTTCCTTCTCAGCGAGCGTAGAACAACATTAGTGCTTTTAATCAAAGTGTTCAAGGATTACAAAAAAGAATCAGTTTATTGAAAGAATAGTGGGACTAGCATTGAAACGAATAAGCTGGGGTAAGAAATTTATTTCCTACTCCAGCTTTGAGGCTTCAAAGGCGAGAGACACCGGCTCGAGCCGGTGCCCCATGCTCTTCTTATTTTACGAGCGTAGAAGGAGTATTAGCACTTTATAAACTAGCACAACAAAAAAGTACGAAGATTAGCTATCTTATGTATAAAAACGTAGATTACCTCGGTTTCTATAATAACAACAATAGCGAGTGTAATCGATGCGAATTAGCAGGAGTTAGGAATTCATTCCTTACCTAAAAAACTCTATAGAGTTAGACGCAGTAGCTGATTGAATTAAGCTTCACCACTCGTGATTCGCTTAATTCTAATCAGCCTTGCGGGGGTAAGACTACAAAGCAAAAAGGACTCACAGTGTGAGTCCGCTTTTGTCTTTGGTCTTACTCCCCCGTTTGAGGCTCGATAAGATTGAGACCTTGGCACAATCCGATACAGCTATTGTCGTTATTATGAAGATAACCGAAGGTAATCTAAGTTTTTATAGTACTACATAAAATAATCTTCGTACTTACTTTATTTTATCGAATAGATACGTTGTCTAAAGACACTAATGCTTCTTCTACTCGAGTCATGGCGGACTTAATAACGTCTTCCTCCAACGTCGCATTGCGGTTCACAAACAATAATGAATACGCTAATGATTGGAATCCTTCTGGCACATGTTCCCCTTTATAAACGTCGAATAACGTTACTTTTGATAAGAACTCACCAGCATTTTCACGGATAACATCCACTAACTCAGCATGTGTTAATGAAGTTGGTGCTAAGATAGCAATATCGCGCGTCATGCTTGGATATTTCGCAACCGATTGAATCACTGCTTCTTGTAAGTTAGCTGCAAGTAATGGTTCCACATCTAACTCGAAGACGAATGTGTCTTGTAAGTCTAATGCTTTTTGAACCGTTGGATGAACTTTACCGATTAAACCAATCACTTCTCCGTCTAAAAGAATACGTGCTGATTGTCCTGGGTGTAATTCTTCAATATCTGTTAAAGGCTCGAAACGTACACGGTCTAAGCAGTCTAATTGTGCGAAGTACGCTTCTAGAATTCCTTTTACCACATAGAAATCCACTTTCTCTGCTTTATGGTTCCAGTTCGCACTTGTCACGTCTCCTGTTAAAATACCCGCGATGACCTCGTTTTCGATGAAATCTTCACTTCCAGCAGCTCCTAGTTTGAACACACGGCCTGCTTCAAATAATTTCACGTTGTTTTGTGAACGAGCCACGTTGTATTGAACGGCTTCTAATAAACTTGGTAATAGTGATTGACGTAATTCGCTACGATCTTCACTCATTGGCCAGCTTAAACGCACGCTTGTTGCGTCTTTCTTCGTAAACCATTTTGATTTTTCTGGAGTTGTTAAGGCATAAGTGTACGCTTGTGAAAGTCCAGCTCCTTGCATGAATTGACGAGTGTAACGGATGAAGCGTTGTTTATCTGTTAACCCACCCACTGTACTTTCAGTTGTTGGTAATGTTGCAGGAATCTTGTCGTATCCGTAAATACGTCCTACTTCTTCCACTAAGTCTGCTTCGATAGAAATATCAAATCTCCATGCAGGAATTGTCACGTCGAAACGTGTTCCTTCTACAGTTGTTGGGTATTCTAATTGTGCAAATACTTGTTTCACTTCATCAAGTGTTAAGCTTGTTCCTAAAACGTGGTTTAAGCGTTCTAGAGTGATGCTTACAACTGGTAATTCTAAGTCATAGCTTTGTGAAGAAGCAAAGGCCTCTTTCACAGTTCCGCCACCAAGCTTGGCAATCAATGCTGCTGCGCGTTTTCCAGCTTGAACAATGGTTGCTTTGTTAATGCCTTTTTCAAAACGAGCACTTGATTCGCTACGTAAGTTATGTTTTTGTGACGCAAGACGAACCGCTTTAGGATCGAACAAGGCTGCTTCTAATAACACTGTAGTTGTCTCTTCTGAGATTTCAGTGTCTAATCCACCCATTACCCCAGCTAATGCGACTGGTTGGCCGCCTGAAGTAATCACGATTTCGTTTTCTAATGTACGTTCTTCCCCATCTAAAGTCACTAATGTTTCGCCTTCAGTTGCGCGACGAACATGGATCGCTTTTTCAGGTAATTTATCGTAGTCAAATGCATGAAGCGGTTGACCGTATTCCATTAAGATGTAGTTGGTTACGTCCACTAAATTATTGATTGGACGAACGCCAGCCGCGATTAAACGGTTTTGCATCCATTGTGGACTTGGAGCCACTTTAACACCTTCGATTAAGAATGCGTGGTATGCAGGAGCGTCTGCTTCGTTTTCTACAGAAACTGTAACAACGCCTGGAATTTCAGAAGAAGTTCCTTTTTCGAATGCATCTGGTTCTAAATTGTTCTTCAAGTTGTAAATCGCACCAATTTCGTGAACAGAACCGCGCATGCTTAACGCGTCAGAACGGTTAGCAGTGATATCAAGTTCCACGATTGCTGAATCAAGCGCTAATACATGAACGGCGTCGCTTCCTACTTCAATGCTGTCATCAGTAAAGACGTAAATTCCATCTTCGTATTCTTTGGGTACTAAGTTACTTGGCACGCCGATTTCTTGTAAGGAACAAATCATTCCTTGAGATTCTACGCCACGTAGTTTTCCACGTTTAATTTTATGACCGCCCGCAATGCGTGCACCGTGAGTCGCCACGATAATCTTTTGACCTGCTGCGATATTTGGAGCGCCACACACGATTTGAAGCGGCTCGTCATCACCTACTTCAACTGTGACAACGTGTAAGTGGTCTGAATCTGGATGGTCAACGACTTGGGTTGCTAACCCAACCACTAATCCTTTTAATCCTTCGCCTGGAACCGTAACGCTATCGACTTCGATCCCTGTGCGAGACATTTTTTCTCCTAATTCTTGAGGAGTGATTTGTGATAAATCAATATATTCATTTAACCATTCGTATGATAATTTCATGTTCTTCCTCCTCTTATGATTCTTTCGTAAATTGGCTTAAGAAACGTACATCGTTTGTATATAATGAACGAATATCTTCAATCCCATATTTCAACATTGCGATACGGTCTTGGCCTAATCCGAAGGCAAATCCACCGTAAACACTTGAATCTACACCAGCAGCTTCAAGAACGTTTGGATGAACCATACCACTACCTAATACTTCAATCCAACCTGTTCCTTTACATACAGAACAGCCTTCGCCACCGCATTTGAAGCAGCTAATATCCACTTCTAGAGAGGGTTCCGTGAATGGGAAGTAACTTGGGCGAAGACGCACTTCACGGTCTTCCCCGAACATTTCTTTAGCAAATGCCGCAAGAGTTCCTTTTAAGTCTGACATCGTAATATGTTTATCGATCACAAGACCTTCGATTTGATAGAACTGATGTGAGTGCGTTGCATCATCGTTATCACGACGGAATACACGGCCCGGACTTAACATCTTCAATGGACCTTTTGTAAAGTCATGTTTTTCCATTGTACGAGCTTGTACTGGAGAAGTTTGTGTGCGAAGTAAGTACTCTGGAGTGATGTAGAATGTATCTTGCATATCACGCGCTGGGTGATCTTTTGGCAAGTTCATCATCTCAAAGTTATAGTGGTCTGATTCCACTTCTGGGCCTTCTACTACTTGGTATCCAAGGCCGATGAAGAAATCTTCCACTTGGTCTTGAACGTGCGCTAATACATGAGCAGTTCCACGTTCGACTGGACGACCTGGCATTGTGACGTCGATGGTCTCAGATTGTAACGCTTCTTCTAACGCTTTTGCTTCAAGCACTTCTTTAACAGAAGCGATTTTTTCTTCTAAGAAAGAACGTAATTCATTGGCAAGAGCCCCTACTTTTGGTTTCTCTTCGTTGGCTAAGTTTTTAATGTTTTTAAGAACTTCCGTGATGGGTCCTTTTTTCCCTAATTGTTGTACACGAATTTGATCGAGCTCTTTTAATGTTTTTACTTCTTCTAAAGAAGCAAGTACATCTTTACGAATCGCATCAAACTGCACTTTCATTTCTTCTAAATTCATTGTATTCCTCCTTATAAAAAATAAAAATCCCTTATAGCCAATAGACTATAAGGGACGAAATTTCGCGGTACCACCCTTGTTCCTTGAGGCAGGCTCAAGACACTTGGACGCTGTTAACGGGGGCGACCCGAACCATTATTCATCAGTGAATCCCAATGGTCACTCCGGAAGTGAAAAGTTTGAAACGTGACTTGGAAGACTTGCAGTCAGGATCTTCCTCCCTGAAAAGCTTTGTTAAAAACCCTTTTCCATCAATGTGTTTTCTATATATGCTTTATCCTATCATAATGGCTTCAAAATGAAAAGAAAAACTAATCTTAATTGGTTTAAAAGAACATTTGAATCGCAATCACAATGATTAAAATCACAATGACAGAAACCAGCCATACATTTAGAAAATGATTGTATCTTCTAAGTCCTGATTTTGGCGTGCGGTGTACTTGTGAAGCTTCTTCCTCGCGTTCAGCGTACAACTCTTCCTCCTTTTCATAAGAGCGTCCACGACTGTCTCTTCGCTCTTGCCTAGTTTCTAGTTCTTCTAACTCTCGATTCTGTTTTTCTAATTGTTCTTTATACGATTTTCTCGTTAATAAAGGTTCATTTGGCATTGATTATTCTCCTTTATGCATCCAAGCATACTGTGCTGCAATAATCGTCTTCGCATCCGCAATTTCACCCGTTTGGATTTTTTGCATCACTTCTTCGAGTGGCATCCATAAGATTTCAACAAATTCATCTTCGTCTGCTGGTTTCGCATTTTCTTGGACCGTCACATTTTTTGCTTGGAATAATGTAATTTTCTCATCGCAGAATCCAGGGGTAGAGACCATTTCCATCATCTTCACCCATTCTTCGGCAACTAGGTTTGTTTCTTCTTCTAATTCACGTTTTGCGGCTTCTAGAGGCACTTCTTCCTTCGAGTCTAATTTCCCTGCTGGAATTTCCAAGAAGTGCATTTCTAATGGTTTTCTATATTGACGAACGAGTAGCATCTTTCCGTCACGAATCACGAGTACTGCTACTGCTCCCGTATGAAATACGAGGTCTCGCGTAGAAGTTTTCCCATTCGGTAGCTCCACGATATCTTGTGTTACTGTAAAAATACGTCCTGAATATTTAATATCTCTTTGAATTGTTTTTTCTGTAAAATCCATAATTTCGCCTCCATTTTGCTTTATTATAATTGGTTTTAAGCATTTCAACAATCGATTTTACTAAACTTTAAAGACAAAAAATGAGTGATAAAACTATCACTCATTTTCGAATTATTGTCTGTTATTTTGTTGTACTTGTGTATTTACTGTTGCAGCATTGGTTTCAGAATTACTTTTTTTACCAAAATAAGCTTCATACACTTTTTTAGCAATTTTAGCAGCATAATCTGATGGCGATCCATCTTTAAAATATGGTGCTACTACAGATACAACAATTTCAGGATTATCATACGGAGCGTACGAAATGAATGTTGAGTTTTCTACAGCCTCATTCTTATAAGCAGGATTTGGCCCAGAATAGAATGCTTCTGCAGTCCCTGTTTTACCAGCCACTTCAGGAGAGTAATTTTTGAAAGTAGAAGCAGATGTTCCGTTCTCCCCATGAGTAACACGGTATAGTCCTTCTTTAATATGATCCAGAATTTTCTTCTCTACTTGAAGAGTATTCATAATTTTGGTTGGAATGACATCTTCAAGATTTCCAATTCCACCTTTAGGGCTCGTTTCATGAATTTCTTTCACTAAACGAGGAGCAATACGTGTTCCTCCGTTAGCAATCGTAGACATATATTGAGCCAATTGAAGCGGTGTATATAAGTCAAACTGACCGAACGCAAAGTCAAGTGCAGAAAAGGCATCGGCTGTTCCACCATTATATCCTTTTCCTTCATTTGGTAGATCAATCCCAGTTCTTACACCCAATCCAAATTGAGCATAATATTCACGCAATTTATCAAATAGGCTTAAATTGATATTCAATTTTCCGCCCTTCACGTATTCTGCTTGTCCACCCATTTTCATCGCTAATTTAATCATATATACGTTTGAAGAACGTTCCAATGCATCTAAATCGGTTAATTCAATTTGTCCATTGCGATTAAACCATGAACTCTTCGGTTTAGAAGCTTCAAATTCAATCGGTTCATCGACTATTTTATTATCTTCAAGCGTCAATGCTCCATCCATATAACCCGATAGAACAGTCGCTGGTTTAACTACTGACCCCATTCCAAATGAGTTGTTAATCGCTCCTAAAGCATCGTCTTCCACTCCATTGGATTGGAAATTCCCATCAAATTTCTTTTTCTTACCCGTAATTCCTAGAACGTCTCCATTTTTAGGATTCATTACAACGATATACACGCGGTCAGCAGCTGGGTCCGTCATTTCTTCAACAGAAGTTTTGGCAATTTCTTCTATTTTTTTCTGGAATTCAGTATCAATGGTTAATACTAAATTAGAACCTGCTTTCCCTGGATAAGTTTCGTTATTTTTGATGACTTGTCCTTTTGTATTCGTTTGAGATTGAACGACAGTCTTAGAACCACTTAAAACATTCTCATACTGTTCTTCTAAATAACTCGTTCCGACACGATCGTTGAGTGAATATCCTTGAGATAGTAATGATTTTACTTTTGAAGAAGGCAATCCTGTTTTTTCAGAAGAAACCGTTCCAAGGATTGTTTTTAACATGTCCCCCATTGGATACTCACGGTCCCAATCAGAATCAATATCTACTCCACGAAGCTCGCCTAATCGTTCACTGATTTTTGCGACTTCTTGCTCGGTTACTCCTTCATTTTTGAGCGTAACAGTTGAAAGAGAATAAGCACTATTCATCTTTGTGAAAATAGCAATCACTTGTTTTTCAGCTTCACTATAGTTTAACTCATCTGAAGGAATATGAGCTAATTGCATCTCATACGTTTGACTTGAAGAGAGGTTTTCTTTTGAAATTTGTTTCTTTTCTTCAGCCGTCAGTAATCCATCTAACTTGTCAGGATTTAAAGCTACCCAATAATCTTTCAAATCACGCTCTTTTAATTCAGAAGTATCGACTGAAATCAATGAAGTTAATTTTTTGGCGATTTCTAACATTTTTGAGGCTTTCGCATCTGCAGGTCTTGTATAGTTAATCGATAATTTAGGCTTGTTCCCTACTAAAACTCGACCTTGGCTATCATAGATAGATCCTCGTGGAACAGCTTTTTTAGAAGTGGTTGTTTCAGTTCGTTGAACGAGAGCAACAAATTCATCCCCTTTAACCAATTGAACATATGCCAAACGGCTAATCAACGCAATAAATGAAAAGAATACTATTAAAAATAATAAATTTAAACGAAATGGAATATGTGATTTTTTCTTTTTGTTTTTTGATTTTCTTTTATTCAACATAATAAACTCCATGCATATTCTAGTAACTCATAACAGTATACCATAAATTCCCTTTTGAACTATATAAAAAGGGGTTAATAAAATACTAAGATTTTGGTCTTCTCACCAAATTTTTCGTGCAGCAAATCTAAGAACGTGCTATGCTATCATTGAATACAACTAAGGAGGTCCCTATGAAATCTAAAAGCAATTGGAATAAAAGAAAATACTATAGCCTTAGTATTTTAATCCCCGTATTCCTTCTACTTTTTATATTTATTCTTTTTTCAATGACTCCTTTTGGAAATCGTACCTGGCTGACCGTCGATTTGGGTCAACAATACGTCGATTTCTTTGCTTATTATCAGGATACTCTATTACACCATCCTGAACAGTTTTTTTACAGCTTTTCCAAATCCATTGGTGGAGAAATGGTAAGCTTATGGTCTTATTATTTATTCAGTCCTTTTAACTTGATATTTCTCATGATTCCAAAATCATACATTACAATAGGAGTTTCTCTTTTGATTTTCTTGAAACTCATTTTTTGCACGGTCAGCTTTGCCTATTTTTTAGATAAGAAATTTGGGGAAAGAAATATGAATGCACTCCTGTTTTCACTCTCTTATGGATTTATGAGTTATCTTTCAGTCAACCAACTCAATATTATGTGGCTAGATGCCTTGATAGGTCTTCCACTCATTTTATTAGGGGTCGACTCCATCATTAACAATGAAAATCCGATTCGTTATATTCTCCCTTTGGCAATCACCGTTTTGGCCAATTATTATACAGGATATATGATTTGCCTCTTTTTAGTATTTTATTTTCCTTATGCTTATTTGCTTCAAAAAAGAAGCTTTCAATGGAAGGATTTTCTTAAAACCGGAGCTCGTTTTGCTTTATACAGTATATTAGCAATTGGGCTCATTATGATTGTTCTACTTCCAAGTGCTTATAGTTTACTTGGAAGTAAAGGAGCAGCAAAGCAAAGTCTCTGGTCTCTAAAATCAGAATACAATCCTTTGTTGATGCTATCAAAATTATTCATTGGTAGTTTTGACTTTCAGCAAATGCCTAAAGGATACCCAAATATTTTTGTTGGTAGCTTGGCACTCTTTTCCTTTTTTACCTATTTTACTCATAAGATAATTAGACTCGCTGAAAAAATCATCGCCTTTGTCATTACTCTCTTCTTTTTAGTGAGTTTTAATATCGATTTTTTAGATCGAATTTGGCATGCTGGTCAACTTCCGAATTGGTATCCTTACCGTTTCTCATTCTTATTTAGTTTCTGGATTGTTTACATCGGGTATCAACAAACCTTGAAGTCCTCAAAGATTTCAATGTTTGAAGCTTTTACATTTTTCTTTTTTATGCTTAGCATCAGTATTGGTTTTATCCTTTATCCCCAATCTTACCTTCAATCCTGGCAAATCGTCCTAGGGTTTGGAATTTCAATGGGTATTCTCTATGGATTAATTGCTCAAACCAGATTCAAGAAGCGTTCTCGTGGGTTATGGATTAGTTTAGTCCTCATTGAACTTGTGTTGAATAGTGGAATTAACTTGGCTAGACTGGGATATGTGATGAATTCAGATTTCACTAACTATCAAGCCTCTTTAGAGCTTTGGAGCAAATCTCTATCAGCACCTGACAACACGTTCTTTAGAAGTGAAAAAACAATTGCGCGTTCAAAAAATGATAGTCTTCAAGTTCCTACTTACGGAATCTCTCATTTTTCATCTACCTTTGAAAAAGAAAGTGAACGTTTCTTTGAAGCTATCGGTGTTCGACAAGGAGTGGCCTACGTAAGTTATAGTAATGGAACGTTACTAACGGATGCCCTTCTTGGAATTAAAACAAGTTTTATAGCAAATGACCAGGCTTCTTATAATCATCGATGGGAAAGAAAAGATTTAGAAATGATGGACGTTGCACAGCAATTTGAAGAAGGTACTGTTGTTCAAAATGACAATGTTCTTTCTATTGCTTATCCAATGAAACCCATATTAAAAGCGATGAAAGTCCCCGTTAATCAGCCGGTTGCCATGCAAAATCAATTATCTAACGCTCTTGCAGGAACCCATTCACCAAAGGATATTTTCACGAGAATTCCTTCTCAAATGGCTTACAGTAATATTAAAGGTCGCCCTTTTGCTCACCAAACGATACAGTTGGAAAATAGTGAAGAAAAAGGGAGCATTAAATTAACCTTCACGCCAGAAACCGATGATCCTATCTATTTAGAATTAGCGGGAGATATGGAAGAAGATAGTTTCACGATGACCTTAAATGGAAAAGAGTATTTCTTTTATCCTGTTGAATCAAGACCCGTTCTTTTAAGTATTGCTTCCAAGAAAAAAGGAATCCCTCAAACGATAGAGTTCACGATTCAAAAAGATCAATTTTCATTTACAAGATTGAATCTTTATTCCTTAAATGAAACATTATTACAAGATAGAATTCAACAAACGAAAGCTCAAGAATTAAAAATAGATACCTTCTCCTCTACCCATTTTTCTGGAACGATGACGGTAGAAGAAGAAAGTACAGTTTTAACGACGATTCCTTACTCAATTGGATGGACGGTTCGTGTAGATGGTCAACCTGTAGAAACTTTTAAAATTCTCGATTCTCTTCTCGGATTTAGTATTTCCCCAGGAAAACATTCTGTCGAATATCATTATACGACTCCTTATCTGATTGAAGGTTCGATGATTAGCTTTGCTTCTATCGTGTTTATTATTCTGATTTTGTTAACCAGACGCAAAAAGACCGATGACTCCTAGGAGACATCGGTCTTCGTTTTTATAGATTATTTAGCAGCTTCGAAACGACGAGCTACTTCATCCCAGTTCACAACATTCCAGAATGCTGAAATGTAGTCTGGACGACGGTTTTGGTAGTTTAAGTAGTATGCATGTTCCCATACATCTAATCCTAATAATGGAGTTTTGCCTTCTGATAGAGGGTTATCTTGGTTTGGAGTAGAAACGACTTCTAATTTTCCGTTAGAAAGAACTAACCAAGCCCAACCAGACCCAAAACGAGTTGCTGCTGCTTGTGCGAATGCTGCTTTGAATTCGTCGAAGCTTCCGAATGCTTCGTTGATAGCTGCTAATAAAGCACCTTCTGGAGCTTTTGCACCATCAAGAGATAATTGAGTCCAGAATAAGCTATGGTTTGCATGCCCACCACCATTGTTGCGAACAGCTACACGGATATCTTCTGGAACAGCGTTTAAATCGCTAACTAATTCTTCAACTGTTTTTTCGAATAATTCAGGGTGTTTTTCTACCGCTGCGTTTAAATTTGTAACATATGCATTGTGATGTTTGTCATGGTGGATTTCCATTGTACGTGCATCAAAATGTGGTTCTAATACGTCAAATGCGTATTCTAATTTTGGTAATTCATAAGTCATTACTAGATTCCTCCTAATTTTAAATACAGTTTTGAAAACTGTTTCTTTCTTTAATTATCATACCATCCACTAAACACCATAGGCAAAAATTATGCCCACTTTCCCAATTCCACCTTTAATCTTCAATTTATGGTATAATAATCCCGCTACACAGAGAAAGAAAAGAGATGAAAACATGAAATTTACAGATTACGCATTACAGCCTTATTTGCAAAAAGCATTGGCTGACTTAAAATTTACACAACCAACTCCTATTCAAGAACGCATCATTCCTCTTTTATTAAAAGGAGAATCTGTGATTGGTCAATCGCAAACAGGAAGCGGAAAGAGCCATAGTTTCCTATTACCACTCATCAACAAAATTGACCCTAGTCGCCAAGAGTTGCAATTAGTGATTACAGTCCCAAGCCGTGAACTCGCCGAGCAATTAACAGCTGTAGCAGCCCAGTTGATTACCTTTAGTGATACAGAAATTCTATTAGAAAAATGTATCGGTGGTACCGATAAAAAACGTCAAGTGGCTAAACTGACGCAAACCCAACCACATATCGTGATTGGGACACCGGGTCGTATTTTTGATTTAATGCAAGAGAATGCCCTCTTCGTTCAAACGGTACAAATGATGGTCGTCGACGAAGCGGATATGACATTTGACTTAGGATTCTTAGAAACCGTCGATGAAATCGCATCTCGTATGCCAGAAAACTTACAAATGTCCGTTTTCTCTGCAACGATTCCAGATAAGATCAGACCATTCTTGAAGAAATACTTGGGCAATCCAAAGGTCATTCAAATCGAGAATACACAACTCGTTTCACCAACGATTAAAAATCAATTGCTTGTAACAAAGGCTCAAAATCCAATGGACGTTCTTCGTCAATTACTGGTGATGGGACATCCTTACCTAGTCCTTATTTTCGTCAATACGAAACAAAAAGCGGACGAAGTGACAAAAGACCTTCGCAATCATAACTTCAAAGTGGCAACGATTCACGGAGATATCCCTTCAAGAGAACGTCGCCGTGTGATGAAACAAATCCAACAAATGGATTATCAATTCGTGGTCGCAACGGACCTTGCTGCACGTGGGATTGATATCGAAGGTGTTTCTCACGTAATTAACTTAGAAATTCCTGGCGAATTAGAATTCTTCATTCACCGTGTGGGTCGTACAGGACGTAATGGTCTTGAAGGAACAGCCATCACCTTCTACACACCAGATCAAGAGCAGGCCATCCAAACATTAGAAGGAAAAGGTATTTCATTTGAAACGGTTGAATTGAAAAATGGCGAGCTTGTGGAAAGTTATGACCGCTCTCGTCGCGAAAAACGTAAAAACACGCAATCAAAAGACTTGGATCCACGCCTTAAAGGAATGATTAAGAAGGCGAAGAAAAAAGTAAAACCAGGCTATAAGAAAAAACTCGGGCAGGAAATCCGTCAAAAACAGCGCAGACAAAATCGTACAAAAAATAAATAGTACAGATTACTTTCCTTACTATCAGATTACTTCGAATCCTTTCGGATTTTTCTATAATCGCTGTAATGGGGTACCGGTTCGAGCCTAAGGTCTCTCACCTTTAAAGCCTCAAAGGGGACGTACGGAATTATATTCCTACGTCCCCTATGCACAGTGGTTGAATGGAACGAGCTTCGCTACATGTAACTCGCTCGTTCCTATTCAACTTTGTGGGGGAAAGAAAACGAAATGGCCAAAATAGAAGAATCTATTTTGGCCATTTCTGTCTTTCTCCCTCGTTTTAACGCGACTTCCCGTCACTATTACTATAGAATCCGTATATTTCTTCGTCATCTTAGTTTAGAAATTCAGTCTCTGCTATTTATTTTTGTAGATTTTATCAAAAGAAAACCACCTAGAAACTAAAATTAGTTTCTAGGTGGTTTTTAAATTACTGTTTCTTTTTACTTTCTATATCAATAAATTCTTTCATTCCGAGAAGCCAGTTAAAAGTCGTTGTTACTAATAAGTAATAGAAAATACTGATTCCTCCACCGACGCCTAAAATGGCAATCAAACTATACAAAACAGCTGGAAGAAAGGCTGCTGCCATCGTTAATTGCTTCGAAACGGAGGTTGGCATTTGAATCCAAGCCCCCATAAATAAAGCTGCAAACAATCGAACAATAAAGCCTACAATAATCAATATTACGTATAATAATAAGCTGTTGTATACAAACATGAATAACATGACACCCAATAATACCATCCACAGATTCGCATTAAACTCTTGGATATACTGATGAATCATCTCTTTGTTTAACTCACCAATATCACTATAAGAAATTTTTGCTGAATTTAAGACTGTATCTAAGGCCATATGATCTTGTAGAAATGCAATAGTTGGAATTCCTTGGTTAGATTCCGCACTAACATCATTATCTGTAGATTTTCCAGTTGGATCAAACAACACATTAAAGGCGTCCGAACGATACAAGAAACCAGATTGTTGATCCGCAACTAATTTTCCATCCTTTACTGAAAGTTCAGGAAATTTTTGTTCTACTACTTTTATATTCTCCGCAATTTTTCCAATAAATTCATTTGCTCGAAGAAAATTCGGAATGGAAATGATAAGGACCAACAAGAAAAAAATTCCTTTTATCTTTTTCAATGGATTTTGTAAAATAGTCCAAATTTTATTAGGTTTTAATAAACTAAGTCGAATAAATTCTTTAATCGTCATGCGCGCCTCCTATATAGAGAACAGTTTACAGAAAAAGCGCGTCCATTTCAAGAAAACAAGGTTGCGCGAAGGAATTGCTTCTATGACTATTCCTAAAAATCCTTACGGATTTCTTTTTATAGTAGCGGTAACGTTACACCGGTTCGAGCCATTCTGTCTCTCACCTTCGAAGATTCAAACGCGGAGTACGGGATTTATCCCTACTCCGCATAATTCACTTTCGATGTTCTTCACGTTACTGCTACTATAAGAAATCCACGTTTTTTTAGGAATTCCTTTAGAAGCTTTTCTTCGCTTTTGAAGATGGGAATAATTGTGCTTTCTACACTTTTTATAGAACAAAAAAAGACTAGGGAACTCCCTAGTCTTCATTTTTGGCTATTAATCTCTTTCAACCCACTTACGACCTTCACGCTCTAAAAGTTCAAAGCTGACTTTTGGTCCTTTGCTTCCAGCAGCATAATTTGGAAACTCTTCAGCAATTTCGCTGTCCCAAGTTTGTCGAATCGTATCTACATATTTCCAAGAAGCCGCAACTTCTTCCCAGTGAGTGAAGTTTGTCATATCGCCTTCAATACAGTCTAAAATTAAACGTTCATAGGCTTCTGGACTTCTTAGCGAGAATGTTTCATCAAAGATTTTTTCTAAATGACTCGTTTGCAGTGCAATGGTATTTCCAACTGCTTTCGAATTAATCACAAAACAGAATCCCTCACGAGGAGTGATGTGAATGGAAATACGGTTTGAAGGACATCCTTCTACTCCACAGAATAATGGAGAACTTGCTTCCTTAAACACAACATCGATTATGGTTTCTTTGGCATTTAAGCTCTTTCCTGTACGGACATAGAAAGGAACCCCTTGCCAACGTTCGTTATCAATTAATACTTTTCCTGCAACAAATGTTTCCATATTCGAATCATCTGCTACATTTGCATCTTCTCGGTATCCCGGCTTCAATCCATCTTCGGAAGGCCCATATTGCCCGCGGACAAAGTTTTCCTTCACTTCTTCGGGAGTATATGGTCGAAGTTGTTCTAATACTTTAATTTTATTTTTACGAATGTCTCCAAATGAAACGGGTGGTTCCATCGCTACTAGAGCAAGGATTTGTAAAATATGGTTTTGGACCATATCACGAAGTGCGCCACTAGTATCGTAATACCCGCCACGCTCTTCTACACTGACTTGCTCCAACAATGAAATTTGGACATGGTCAATATTTTCTTTATTCCATAATGCCTCAAAAACACGATTTGCAAATCGAACCGCTGAAATATTTTGAATCATTTCTTTTCCTAAATAATGATCAATTCGATAAATTTGGTTTTCATCAAATGATTGACGAAGTTGATGATTCAACTCCTGAGCCGATGCAAAATCTTTTCCGAATGGTTTTTCAATAATTAAGCGATTATAACCATTTGGTGTTAATAATTGCTCTGCTTTTAAATGCTCTGTAATGGTCCCAAAGAAATTTGGAGCCATCGCAAGATAAAAGACACGATTCCCATTGATTTGATAAGTTTCATCTAATCTTTCAGAAAGCTCTTTTAAAACGACATAATGATGAGTATCATTCACATTATGTGGTTGATAGTAAAAATGCGATAAGAATTCATTTAATTCTTCCTCACTCTTTACTAAAGATTGTACAGACTGTTTTACGACATCTCTAAAATAGTCATCAGTCCACTCTCTACGTGCTGTCCCAATGACAGCAAAATGATTTTTAATGAATCCTTTTTGGAATAAACGGAAAATTGCAGGATAAAGTTTACGATGAGCTAAATCACCAGTTGCTCCAAACAATGTAATAAGTACATGTTGTTCGCGCATGAGTTGTCCTCCTTGAATATAATACGCAAGCATGCAGCCTGCAATTGATAAAATACTACTTTTCTAGTGTAAGTTATAAGAATAGAAAAGTAAACTATAAAACGCCCTTCCTCTCAGAAAGGGCGTTTTGCTTAAAAAATATCCTGAACTCTACGAATTATCTTATCATCTCGAATAATCGGAATGGTAATTTTTTCCTTCGTGGTTGTTTCTTGAGACGTTGGTTCTGTTGTCGTTTCTTCAACGGTTGTAGGTTCAACTGTTGTTGGTTCTTGAGTTGAAGTCACTTCCGTCGTTGGAACAACTGTGGTTTCTTTAGTCGTCTCTACTACTGTTGTCTCAACTGTAGTAGTCGTTTCTTCGCCTTGTAACCATCTGCCTTTATGATCTACTTTATATCCATCCGGAGTTTCTCCGTCACGAATCATTTTCCCAGATTCTTGGAAATAATGATAATATCCTTCAATCCATTTCCAGCCTGTTTGCATCTCACCTGCAGTATTGAAGTAATAATACTCATTGGCTACTTCATGAAGACCTATTACCATTCTTCCTTCTGGAGCTTGTAGGTAATACCACTTACCGGACTCTTGGAACCAGCCAAGCTTTTGAGCACCACTTTCTTGATAATAATGATATGCATCATCGTGCCATTTCCAACCTGTTTGCATTTCACCTGCAGTATTGAAATAGTACTTAGCCCCTTTAATTTCATGCGTTCCAACAGCCATACTTCCATCTTTTGGAGTTAAATAGTACCATTTTTCAGATTCTTTTAACCATCCTGTCTTTTGAGAACCACTTTCTTGATAGTAACGGTATACTCCATCATGCCATTTCCATCCGGTTTGCATTTCACCTGCGTTATTGAAATAATAAGTAAGACCATATACTTTAGCAGTTCCTACAGCCATTTCGCCATTTTCTGGAGTTAAATAATACCACTTACCAGATTCTTCGTACCACCCTGTCTTTTGAGAGCCATTTTCTTCATAAAAATGATACGCTCCATTATGCCATTTCCAACCAGTTTGCATAATTCCTTTAGAATCAAAGTAATATGTTTTACCATTTACAATTCTTGTCCCTTTGACAATCTGATTATTTTCATCAAAGTAATACCATTTTGAATCGTGTTGCTTCCAAGAGGACGGTTTGAGATTTGTTTCTTTTAAAGCTCCGCTCTCTTCAAAGAACATTGCTTCCTTATTCACCGTCTTCCAACCTGTCTGCATTTTTCCATTCTCATCGAATAAATAAGTCTTGCCATTAATTTGCGACAACTTATCATTTTCTCTTGATCCACTTGGATTTAGATAGTACCAATCATCCCCTAGTTGGAGCCAACCAGCTTTGGCCATCTTCCCATCTTTATGCAAGTAATACCAATAATCATCAGATAATTGCCACTTTTCTGTTTGTAGATGTCCTTTTCCATCAAAGAAATAACTTTCATTATCAATCGTATGCCATCCAATGGCCTTTTCTCCTGAATCTAATTGATACATACGGAAACCATCTTTTACATACCATTTTGTTTCAACTGTTGGAATTTGAGGAAATTGATGTGAAACATCTGTAAATCCAGCTTGGTTGATGTCATAAACAGTTGCATCATATTGTTTACTTGTAGCTTTTACAATTTTTGTTCCTCGATCTTCTAACCATTTTTTCGTAGAAGGAACATTAATATCTTGTCCAGTTGTTTGAACAACTAAACTTGGTTTTAAATTTTCTAAGAAGTTAATAGAATTGGATTTAGTAGATTCCGAATGATGATTCCATTTCATCAAATCCACTTTCCCAATTTGTGGTCCTAATTGGTCTTCTGCACCTTCTGCATTATCCAAATCTCCACCTAAATAGATTTTTTGCCCATTCACGGTAATGACTGCGACAATTGAGTTTGAATTATCATCATAGACTCGTTTTAGATTTCCATTATTGTCATATTCATTCTTATAATTATAAAGTTGGATATCCATATCCCCTAATTTAAAGTGACTATCTTTTTCAGAAATATCTTGAATAATCTTAACATTTTTATTTTTGGCTGCTTTTAGGGCATTGTCATAATTGAATAGATTATCCCATAGTCTAGTAGAATCTGTTAATCTATTATCACTGTATCGTTTTAAATATAGTTTTTCGACAGAATAGTGATTCAATACTTCATCTACTCCCCCAATATGATCACTATGCACATGGGTACCTAGAACAAAGTCTAATTTATTCACTCCAACATTTTTCAGATGACGGAGGACCCTGTCCTCCAGCACTTTATAATTTTGAGTTGTATTTCCTTTACGAATAGGATACAGCGGATTCGTTCCATCAGGAAAATCAAAATCTTCTCCTGTATCAATAAGGGCAAAGTGCCCATTACTTTCTAATAAAATTGCATCGCTTCCTGAATTCCCTTTTGTATTAATGAAATGAATTCTATTCACGGAATGTTCATCTGCGTATACATTTTTCATGTTCAAGGATAGCAAACATGCAAGCCCTAGTAACACACTTACTCTTTTTTTCATTTTATTCCTCCCATTGTTGAACAAAGCTTAATCTTTACATTTTCTCAACAAGTAAATTGTATCACAAAAAAAGTTCACTGTTAATAACAGTGAACTTCATTTATTTATTAAAAAAATCATACAATGCTTTATTGGTTTCAATCCAGGATTTCCAGCCTGGATGAATTCCATCATGCATATAATCTTGTTCATATTCTTTAGAAGATAAATCCCAAGCAGAAGCTCCGTAAGATTCAATAATAGATTTCATCTTTGAATAATATTTTTCTCTAGTTTCTTTATTTAGCCCTAGATGATCATACCATTTTCCATTTACAGGAAACAGCACTACTTTAGTTTCAATGCCAAGCTCCTTAGCAATCTGTAGAAATAACTTGAAGTCATCAAACTCCGCTGCATTCTCAAAATTGACATTCTTCTTAGAATCTTTTACCTTACTTACTTTGTCCGCATAATATTTTTTATAAGTGGCATCATCCATGTCAAAAGGATTATCTTGAGTATTTTTTTCAGCATCCTTAACGGCATTATCCTCAAGTTTTGCCCAATCAATATCTGCTGCTTTTTCAGACTTAACCCCTTTTGGTCCAAAAGATTTTTTGTTTTTTGCAAAACCGGATTTCAATATCTGATTGTACTGCATTAAATCTACTTGCATAATCCATTCGTCTCCTGGAAGAGGTTCTTTATCCACTAGCACTCGTTTGTAACGTTCAAATGTCTCTTTTAAAGATTTATTCTCGCTACTCAAACTGATAATGCGATCAATCAGTTTTGTCTTTGTATCCAGACTAAGTTTCTCGTTTGTTAAAGCACCATAAACCGCTTCTTTAGAAACCTTGCTTGCGAAAGCTTTGCGGTTCTGATCATTTTCTTCAAACCATTGCATCGACTCAACAATCGCAATTTTTTTCTTTGGAATGGAATCTCCTAGAGCTCCCATCATTGCTGCATGGATAATATTTTGATAATTCCCACTTCCAATTTGCATAATATGAAAATCTTCTGTATTGAATACTTTATTAAAACTATATTCTTTGTGATTTGTAATTTCTAATTCTGATGAACCGAATAATACAAGCGTATTTTTATCTAAATTCTCTTTAATAATATCAACGCTTTTATATTTTTCCTGACTAATCCCATATCTAATAGAATTATCTGTTACCTTATAATAACTATTAATATAAGGAATATAGAAAAATAGAAAAGCTACCACTGAAATAATCGATAGCACGATTGCAATACCAAAAGCTTTTATCCTAACCAAATGATTCTCCCCATTCAAAAATAATTTTCACCCAATTTTACCATCTTTTAGAAAGATATCTAGTAAAATCGGGTGAAATTTTAATCTTTTTTATGAACTTACAATCGGTAATTTCACTTTAAAAACTGTTCCCTGGTCCAAATGGGACGTTAAGCTGATACTTCCGTTGTATCCTTCTATCAGTTCTTTTGCAATTGAGAGACCTAATCCATTCCCCCCACGTTCTCTTGAACGGGCTTTATCGACTCGATAGAATCTAGAGAACACTTTCTTTTTATCTTCTTCACTTAACCCCATCCCAAAATCTTGGATTCCAATTTCCACTTGATCCGCTACCGTTGATAAGCTAACGATAATTTCTTTACGATTCGTTGAATATTTGACCGCATTATCCAACAAAATGATAATGACTTGTTCAAAATGATTTCTATAAATAGGTGACAATAAGTCAGCTTTTGAATCAATATCCAAGACAAACGTAAAATCTGGATACAATACTTTAAAATTAGCCACTATTTGGGTTAAAGTATCCACCACTTCTGTAGTCGCGTCTTTATACTGCTCTCTTACTTGAGGGGCTCTAGACAAATCGAGCATCTCTTGAACAAGAGTTTTCATACGTTTTATTTCTGCTAATGAGGCTTCTAAAGACTCTTCAAGTACCTCTGGATCATCTTTTCCCCATCGATTCAGCAGTTTAAGGTGTCCTTCGACAATTGCTACAGGCGTTCGTAACTCATGAGAAACATCTTCCACGAAATGTTTTTGCTGAGATATATAAAAACTAATTTTATCTAGTAATTCATTAAACTGTTGAGAAACTACTGCAAATTCATCATTTTTCTTAGGAATAATCAGCCGCTTACTATCAATATTATCTTCGTTAATGGACGCAATAATATCATGAATCTGTTCGATAGGTTTGGAAATAAGTCTAGAGATGAAATAAGCCAACCCAATAGATACCAAAGCTTCCATAATCAACAATTGGATATATAATTTCTGCAACTGTTTTTTCATTTCTGTTAATTTTGCCATCCGATTAATAATTTGCAAATGACCAATTAGCAAACGATTCGTTCTCGATAAAATCGGCATTGTTACTTGAATGCTTTCTTCTCCGGTTGATAAAGGAACGAATTTGGTTTCTAGCGTACTAGATACTTGCAAAGGATCTTGCCATTGTTGCGTTTGGAAGATTAGTTCCCTACTTGTATCAAATACTCGAATGTTTAATTCCTCATTCATTGGATAAAAGCTACTGTTCTTTTTATAGATACCGTTTTGTCCTTGCTCATACTGCTCCGCTTCATTTAAGATAGAAACAATATCCGCAGCCGTTAAATTTTCTGACTTCCTTGAAAGTAAGTCGGAAACTACTTGAGCATAAACAATTGTCTGATTTTTTTCGTTTTCACGTAAGGTCATAATTTGACCATGAATAAGAATTGTGGTTAATATCCCCAGCAAGGCAAAAATGGTGGCTGAAATAACCCACCACCATTTTTTTGCTACTGATTTATGTTGACTATTTGAGTTCATCATCTTTTCCTCAACTTCTCATTACATAACCCGTACCACGGACTGTTTGAATATAACTTTCCTTTCCAGGGACATCAATTTTATTACGGATATATCGAACATAAACGTCGATAACATTCGTCTCAACTTCATTTTTATATCCCCAGACTTTTTTCAATAAGATTTCTCGAGATAAAACAATATCAATATTTTCCATCAATAGAAGAAGGAGTTCATACTCTTTTTTAGTTAAGTCAATGACTTCACCAGCTCTTCGTACTACACGATTTTCAACTTCAATCACTAAATCACGATATTCCACTTTTGTTTGTTTTATATTACGAGATTGTTCTTCCATTTGAAGACGTCTAAATAAAGCTCGTAATCTAGCCAATATTTCTTCAATTTCAAATGGTTTTACCACATAGTCATCTGCCCCTTGATCTAGTCCAACTACTCTATCCATCACAGAGTCACGTGCAGTCATAATGATGACTGGTGTTTGTTTGACTTGTCGTAGTCTGCGAACAACTTCTAATCCATTCATTTCTGGTAACATTAAATCTAATAAAATAGCATCCCAAGACTCATCATTGCGGTTTGTAATCCCGTTCTTCCGTCAGAACAAACTTTAGTTTCATATCCTTCGTGCTGCAACTCTAATTCTACAAAACGACTTAAATTTTTTTCATCTTCAATAATTAAAATACGTTGATTTCCTTGCATATTTAAACTCCCTTCCATTATTCTCCCTAATAGAATTATCATACCATATTCATAAGTTTCTTAACAGAATTTAATGAATTTTTTCTATATGATAAAAAAAGAATTAAACGATTAAATCGTTTAATTCTTTTCACTAGAAAATTAATGAGCTTTCACTTCTTCAGTTGTAATTTGGATTTGAGTTGTCTCTTGCGTAGTGGGTTCTGTGTTTTCTCTTGGTGCTTCTTGAGAAGTTGTCAATGGCACAGCTGTAGTTGTAGTAGTAGTCGTAGTTTCCACTGTAACTCTCCAAATACCATCTTTATCAACTCGATACCCATCTGGTGTTAACTGATCTTTTAACATTGCTCCTGATTGTTCAAAATAATACCAATTATTTTGAATGAATTTCCAACCAGTTTGCATCACACCCGATTTTTCAAAATAATAATCTGATTTATAAACCGTATAGAAGCCTGTCACCATTCTTCCATCTTCATCTAAATAATACCAATGATTGTATTCTTGATACCAACCTTTTAACATAGCTCCACTATCTTTAAAGTAATGGTAAATTCCATTGATAAGTTTCCAACCGGTTTGCATCACGCCAGACTCTGCAAAATAATAGAACTCTCCACTAATGCGTTTCAATCCAGTTTCCATACCACCTGATTGATTTAGATAATACCAGTTACCACTAATTTGTTTCCAACCGGTTTGCATATATCCTTCTTTACTGAAGTAATACCAAACATTATTATTTTTTTGCCAGCCAGTGAGCATCTCACCTGAAGAATTAAATAGATACCACGTACCATCTAAATATTGCCAATCTGTTACCATTGCTCCAGAATCTTTTAAATAATACCAGTTAGAGCCGATTTGTTTCCAACCCGTTTGCATATATCCGTTACTATTGAAGTAGTACCAAATATTACTGATTTGTTTCCAACCAGTCTGCATTACTCCATTACTATTGAAATAATACCAAGTACCGCTGATTTGTTTCCAGCCAGTAACTTGAACACTTTTTTCATAGTAATACCAATTGCCACCCACTTGTTCCCAATAAGTAGCTTTTACTTTATTCAAAGGCGTTCCATCTGCTCTACGGGAACGATATTGTCCCTTTGATCTTACAATTTCACATGCTACTCCATCTTTATCTCGGTCAAGATGATCCGCATACCCGTCTTCGCCAACTGAAATGTCTCCATATCCTGCAGCCCATGCTTCAGAACAGTTTCTAAAATTAGCCTCTTCAGAACTTACTGAATCATTTAACGGAACTACTCCCACTACTAAAAACGTAATCAAACACAAAAATACTTTTCTTAATTTCATTTCCATTCTCCCTCCTAATAGATACGTTTATTATAGATGAAAACGATATCGTAATCAACTGGTAGTTACCAATTTCGAAACAAATCTCCACTTGCTTCCTAAAATAAAAAAACCAGTCTGTAAAGACTGGTTTTACAATTATTGTTCAATTTCTTTTTCTTGTGTCCATTCGAAGTGGAATGTTCCTGGTTTGTCTACACGGTTGTAAGTATGAGCACCGAAGTAGTCACGTTGTGCTTGAATTAAGTTTGCAGGTAATGTTTCTGAACGATATGAATCATAGTATGCTAATGCACTTGAGAATGTTGGAACAGGAATACCCGCACGAACAGCCGTTACAACAACATCACGAACTGCATCTTGGTAGGATTCAGTCACATATAAGAAATATTTATCTAATAATAGGTTCTTCAATTGAGGATCACGTTCGAACGCATCTGTAATCTTTTGTAAGAATTGTGCGCGGATGATACATCCTGCACGGAAGATTTTCGCGATTTCGCCATAGTTTAAGTCCCAATCGAACTCTTCACTAGCTACACGCATTTGAGCGAATCCTTGCGCGTAACTCATAATTTTAGAGAAGTATAATCCTTTACGAACTTGTTCGATTAAAGCTTGACGTTCTGAATTTGTTAATTCAGGAATCTTAGTTGCTGCTAATTCTTTACTTGCTGCCACACGTTCTTCTTTCAATGTAGAAACGAAACGTGCAAATACAGATTCCGTAATTAATGGAAGTGGCACCCCTAAGTCTAATGCGCTTTGTGAAGCCCATTTACCAGTACCTTTGTTTCCAGCAGTATCCATGATTACGTCTACCATTGGACGACCTGTTTCAGGATCTTTCTTTGTTAAAATGTCCGCTGTGATTTCGATTAAGTAGCTATCTAATTCGCCTTGATTCCATTCTTGGAAGACTTCAGCGCATTCTTCTACAGATAATCCACCAACACGACGTAAGATATCGTAACTTTCAGCGATTAATTGCATGTCCCCATATTCGATTCCGTTGTGAACCATTTTTACGTAGTGACCTGCTCCGTTTGGTCCAATGTAAGTGACACATGGAGCGCCATCGTCTGCTTTAGCAGAGATTTCTTCTAAGATTGGTGCTACTAAGTCATAAGCATCTTTTTGTCCACCAGGCATGATTGAAGGTCCTTTTAGGGCTCCTTCTTCCCCACCAGATACACCAGTACCGATGAAGTTAATTCCTGAGTTTGCTAGTTCTTCATTACGGCGCATTGTATCTCTGAAGAATGTATTTCCTCCATCGATTAAAATATCACCTTTATCTAGATGTGGAAGTAAACTTTGAATGGTCTTATCAGTAGCTTCCCCAGCTTTTACCATTAATAAGATTCTTCTTGGTTTTTCTAAAGATTGTACAAATTCTTCTACAGTGTATGTTGGTACTAATTTTTTATCAGGATGTAGTGCAACAACCTCATCTGTTTTAGATGATGAACGGTTGAAAATTGAAACACTATATCCACGGCTTTCAATATTTAACGCTAAGTTACGTCCCATTACGGCCATACCAACGACACCAATTTGTTGTTTTGTCATGAATCTTCCTCCAATTTGTTTTATTTTCCATTCCTATGTTAACAAAAATCGTTAATATTTGAAAGATTTTTGGCCGCTTTTCTTTCATCTCTTCTGTTTTCATTTCAATCATTTTCAATTTTATAAAGGTAGTTTAAGCATTTAAGACTAGTAATTCACTCTAGTTTACGGTAAACTATTACAGAAGCTAGAAAAAAGGAGCGATTGTGTTGGCAAAGAAAAAACGTAATCTTTCAACCGTTGAAAAAATTACACGTGTGGTTGCTGTATTAATGTTAATCGGAACCCTTGGGGCTATTGTTCTACAAGTAGCATTAACCATCTTGAATTATAAATAGAAAAAGGTCCGGCAGGTAATTCCTGCCGGACCTTTTTATTTGTCTTTAGTTTCTAACTGAGGCAAATACCCATTATTTAAATAGCTAATCGATAAATGTAACACTAATCCCAAGATTGAAAAACCATACATTGTTGCACTAATAAACATATTGGTCACACCTAGGATGATTAATCCAATCAAGATAAACTCTATAATTAGGTTTTGACTATTCGTCTTTAATTCATTCACGATCGTTTTGATAATAGGTTTTCCTACATACCAGAAGAATGCCAGTAGGGCAATGAATCCACTATAGAATAAAATTTCTAAATATCCGTTATGGACCCTATAGCTCTTTTTAACAATATAGCTATCTGGATCAATTTCTTTTGCAATTTTTTCCCAATTCCCAGAAGTATATCCAAAAATCGGTCTTTTCACTGAGAATTTAATAGCATCCTGCCAAATTGAAAAACGGTTATTTGAAATGTTTTTCGCATCGGTATCATTTCGTTGCAATGTTGCTAAAACTTTATAATTCCCGGTATTTTTATGTTCTTGATTAATCTTAGTAATAACCTGTGTATTGGCCTTTAGAATCACCTGAGAGCCTTGGTAAACTAAATGATATGATCCAAAAGTAATTAAACCAAACATTATTACATTTAGAACTTGTTTTTTTCGATCTTTCTTACAGATTGCAACGATAAAAATATATACAAATACTGCAGAAATAATAATTAAAGCCGTTCTAGAACCAGAAAGGACAATATAAGTAAAGTTACAGAATATTGCTAAATAAAGAAGGACTTTTAAAGGTCTAGAAACTTTATTTTGCAAATACCCTAAATATGTAATGGTTAATAGTGAAACCACAGATTGAATATTTGGATCTGTAAATACCCCAAACAAACGAGAGTCGATAAATCCTTGTCGAAACACGTTCCCTTTATAGGATTCAATAATATAACCATCAAAGGTCACAAATTGGAATAGAGAAGCGATAACCGCCCCTGTAGATAACACTGCTAGAACACCACCAACACTTAATAAAGTTTGATTGGCTTGTTCTTTAGTAATAAAACTAATAAATGGATAGATTGAAAAGAAATATACGAAAAACACGATTAAGTCTTTAACATTATCAATATATCCGTATTTCATATTCACCACTAATGAAATGATGATAACAACAAATAACACTATCAGAGGTCGAATTCCTCTGGTTTTAGTCAAAGCTTTCTTCACAACAATATTATAAAGTCCGAAAAGAGCTCCTAATCCACTTAATAAAATTGTTACATAACTATTAGCATTGAAAAAATTTAGTGGAACAATAATACTCGTCATCATATATAAAGTGAAGAACAATAGATAGGATATTCCAAGTTTAAAATAGTTTTGCTCGAAAAAGTCTAAAATTTTCATAATCAGTTTGTATAACCTTGTATACTTTTACCTCCTTAAAGTTTAATTACTTTTTTAATATCGCCTGAAATAATAGCAAATAATGCGTAATAGACGACACAGCCTACAATTACCAATCCAGTATTTAACATAAAGCCTTTCGTTAAATTATATTCAAATGGAATGAAATAATCAACGGCTAATTTAATTGCAATAAAAGGTAAGGAAGCAATTGTATATCGTATAAAATTATTTTTTATCTTTCGAATATCATATAAAGAACGATCTCGAATAAATTTAACTTCTAAAAATAATACGATAACTTCCGCGAACACAGTCGTTAAAATATAATATTCTGGATTTTCTATACCGAAAATATATAACGCACTATTAAAAATCAAATTGAAGAATCCACCGACAAAATAAATTCTTGTTAAACTCAACTCATGTCCTTTTAGGAAAATAATCTGATTTGCAAAAATCGTATCTAAAGTCCATGATAAAATTCGAATCGAACAAATAATCATGGTCGGTACGGCTAATATATATTTTGGGCCTGCGTATAAAAATATAATGGATTGACTAACACAGGCTAATCCCATAGAAATTGGAATCACAAGGAATAGAAAAAGTCTACTTGTCTTTAACTGTAAATCATTAAATTTTTCAAACTGTTCTTCGGCATTATACTTAGCCAGTCTCGGAATACTAACAATAATAATAGAAACTACTACACCCGTAATCATCATCGATAAATTAAGTGATATCGTATAATAACTGATGTAAAGATTATTTTTTACTGAAGAAAGGAATAATCGGTCCAAAATCGTATATAACATATTCGCATTTGCAAGTAGTAGCATTGAAAACAAAGGCTTAAATACTTTTACTAATTCTTTTAATGGAATGCGAACTAATTTCACTTTCCTACGAATGTAAATATAACTTGTAAAATAATTTAAGAAGTTTGCTACTGTCATAATCATTGCATAAGGAATGATGTCGTCACTATTTTTTACGAATACGAAGATGGAAACTAACATGAATACACGAACAAATAGCGTCTTATACAAAATAAAATTGTAGCTTTCGAACGCTTCTGCCATCCATTCAACATATAGGAACTGTACAATAATTTGGAAAATAAAAATCCCGTATAATAGCATGTTATTAGGATTTGCAAACCAAATATATAGAATATAAACCAATGTAACTACGATTGAACTCAATGTACTAGCATAAAATAAAAGAGAAAAATTATGAGATGCTTTAGCCTTATTTTCTCTTACTCCACTAACCAGACGAATCCCATAGTTGTAAACTCCAAATCCAGCAAAAGGAATGAACCATGCTGCTAATGAATTTACTTTATTAAATTCTCCAAATAATTCTGGATCCAGAATTCTTGTTAAATAGGGACCTGTTAATAATGGAAAAATAATATTTAGTATCCTCACTAAAGTACTCGCTATCGCATTCACTTTAATGTTATTTTTACTCATTGAACACTCTCTTTCGTTTTAAATCAATTCTACTTTTGCTTCTTTACCGTCTACAGGAACATAGATTTTATTTTGACGCCAATCATAGTTGGTATTTGGAATCAAATAATCCTCACCATAATAAGCTTTCAAATAATCTACTGCATTTGTTGGCGCATAAGTTTTTGCTTCCATAAAAGTGACTTCTTTAAGGTCTTCCATAGGTAGTTCATAATAAAAAGCTTCAACATTGACAGGTTTATTTAATGCATTCATTCCGTACCAAATCATGGTCGTAGAAATCACATTATCGTCTACTCGGTCAAACAAAATTATATCAACATTTAACCCATTATAGGAAAACGAAATTTCTTTCACTTGATTTTGATAGATTAATTTACGATTCAATACAAAATTTCTTTTTGATAAAAACTCAATAATGGTTTCTAATTCATTCGAGTCTTTGGGACTCATCATTGCAAAATCCATATCGATATCGTGAGCTAAAATAGCCCCTTCTCTTTCATAACCTAGTAAAGTTCCAGCTTCAATCCAAATTTTGTGTCCTAACTGACGATTCACTTCTTCAAACTCTTTCAAAATTTGGTGAGCATTTTCTTTCAATAAGAGTTGACGGTCTCCATCAATCTTCTTATTTGCTAAATCATTTAAGTTTTTAATAATAGGCAACTTTAAAATTTTCTCTTTGTGGTTCCCTAATAAATGAGCCATTGTTGATTTTAGCCATTTTAACATCTTATGTTTACTCCCTAAACTCTTTTAATAATTATTTTGTATAGATTCTTATGAATCAATAGTAATAAGAATGATAATTTCCGCTTATTATTGAATAAAGAATTTCCTAAAATAAATTTCTTATACTTCTTCAAATTTTGAATTAATTGAGCTTCTAAAGCACTGTCTTTGTACGCTTCATCTTTTAAAAGACGATCTAAAACGTAGAAATAAGCCCAACAGATACGCGTATCTGCTTGATATTGTAAATTAGGATATTTTTCTGCAACTATTTTTGCATTCTTTTCATAGGCTTCTATCACATTTAAAAATTTCGGAGTGAATTTTTGTGTAGTAATACTGTTTTCACGATGCATATAATAATATTTATGAACTTCAGTAGCTGCAATTTTTTGACATCTACTTAAAAGATCCACCATTAGAAATGCATCTTCCGCAATTTTTCCTTTTTCAAATCGGATTTGATTAAATAAACTCTTCTTATACAGTTTATTTACTGCAGTTACTGAAAATATCTTTGCCTCAAGAACCATCTTAATGGCTTCTTCACTTGTCATTAAGTAAGGCTCATTCTTTGATTCATCTTTTAGAACTTGATCGTTATAAACATCATATAATCGACAGAAAGAAATCTCCGCATCATATTTTAAAAGATTTGAGAGTAAGACTTCATACATATCTTCATCAACATAGTCATCACTATCCACAAATCCAACGAAATCAGCTGTTGCTTTATCAACACCGTAGTTTCTGGCATCGGACAACCCACCATTTTCTTTATGGTAAACGGTAATTCGTGAATCACGTTTCGCAATTTCATCACAAAGCTTTCCGCTATTGTCGGTAGAACCATCATTAATTAAAAGAATCTCAATATTTTTATAGGATTGATTCATTAAAGATTCTACACATCGTTCTAAGTACTGCTCAACGTTATAAACAGGAACGATAATACTAATTTTTGGTTCCATAATACTCCCCTTTATATTTTTCATATCCATTCTCTAAATCAACAAATACAGCATCATGATGTGCAACTTGTTTTTCAACAGGAGGAGGTGTCATATAATCTCCAAATGCTGTTTTTAGATAAGCGTCATATCCAACAGGAATTGGCATCTCTGTTTGTTCAAACGGTAGGAACAATGCCGATTCAAAACTTTCAATTGGATACTTATTTTTCATATATCCAGGGCCTGCACACAACTCTGTAATCCCGTCACTTTCTTCACGAGTATACTTTGTCATCTCGCGCTCAGCCTTGCTCCAAATCTTATAGCGTAATGAACGAGTTGGGAATAATCCTAATAAAAATAAACTTCCCCATTTCATCAAACCACCATGTTTTTCTGGAATCGTTTGTGCACGGAATAATGAATAAATCAATGCCCATCGGACTTGTTTCTTACGTTCAGATTCTGATTTTGGATAATAATCTAATGGAAGGATATCAATCGCTAAACCATGCGGAATCTCTAAATCTTGTTGATATGGTTTCACACAAGTCGTTTCTTTATCTCGAATCGTTACGAATAAATTACGATCTAAGTAATGTTCGTCACTGTTTGACATCACATAACGCGCGTCCGCTTCTTTAGGCCACAATTCGATGAGTTTTTCATAGTCTTTTCGTGGCATAAAGAAATCTAAATCATCATCCCAAGGGATAAATCCTTTATGGCGAAGTGCTCCAATGGCCCCACCACCGCATAAATAACATAATAATTCATGTTGTTTGCAAAATGACACAAAGTATTCTGCCATTTCTAAACATTTTTCCTGTAATGGTTCCATTGTTTCCCCACTTCCTTAAATATCCCATTTTGCCACTGTTTTAAATGGCGTTAATTTATCTTCCTCGAAGAAATGATAAATATCTTTCATTTCTTGAATTGGATTGGATTCAAAAATAATTAGATTTAAACGTGCATGTACTTTAGGATCAGACATGAATTGAACAGCCTCTTCAAAATCTTTACGACCAGAACGAGAACTTCCGACCCATGTCAATCCTTTTTCAAGAATATCTCGTGTATTTAGGGGAACTTCAAACTCGCTAACCCCCATCATTACAACTGCTCCTTGAGGTTGAATATGTCTGATAATTTCGCGATAAGCATCTTGTGTTCCACTTCCACCCACACATTCAATCGCATGGTCGAAGGTAAAATCTTCCGGAAGATTGCTCACATCATATACTTCATCAACAAATGAGAATAAACGTAATTTTTCTGGATCTTTCCCTACTACAATAATTGTTGATTCAGGGAATTTTGCTTTTGCAATCGTTGCTACGACATACGCCAAGCTTCCAGAACCCCAGACCACAATACGATTACGACGACTATGGGCTACTTTATCAAAGCGGCGAAGTCCATGAACTCCCACTGATACGAATTCAGAAATGGCAGCAACTTTATCTGGAACCTCTTCATATTTCACAACGCGGTCGATTGGAATCGTCACAAATTCGCGCATGAATCCATCGTAACCACTCGAACGGAAGTATGTTCCATTCACATAGTTTTCATAGAACTCAGTATCATGGTCAAAATCACGTGGGGGTTGGTTTGGAATCATCACCACATGATCTCCTGGCTTATAGGTTCCGGTTGGGTCCGCTACGACGATCCCACAACATTCATGAATCAATGCCATCGGTAATTTTTTTTGAAGAATTTTAGCAGGTCTAGTTCCTTGAAAATACCGTTGATCTGCATGACATAAGGCTAAGTAATTCGGTCTTACGACTACAGTATCTTTTTCATAAAAAGATACATCTTCATATTTAATTGAGAAAAACGATGGACGAATGAGTTGATACACTCGATTAATCATTTTAAATCTCTCCTAACATCGCTTGCGCAATTTTTAAATCCGTAACGGTCGTAATTTTGATATTTGAGTATTCGCCTTCGACAAGAGCTACTTTTACATCATTAACTACGAATACTTTACAAGCGTCCGTTAAAATTTCTTTGACATCATCTGCCAAACCATCATACAAATCAGTGAAGGCTTGGATTTTAAATGTTTGAGGAGTTTGACCTTGATACATATGTGTTCTGTTTGGAATGGAAGAAATCACTTTACCATCAACAGATTCTACAATGGTATCATTTGCCATTACTACCGTATCTGCAACATCGTAGTTTTTCATTGCCTCGATATTGTCCACAATCATGCGGTATGAAACGAACGGACGAACCGCATCATGTGTAATCAAAACATCTTCACTAGAAAACGAGCTGCTATTCTTAATATCTGAAATAATACTTAAAATACTATCATTTCGATTTCCCCCGCCACTCACTACGCGGATTTTATCTTTATTTGTCAAAATGTGTTTGTCCAATAAATCATTGAAGTAGCTCACCCAGTTTGGATGAACAGCCACATAGACAACATCTACATCTGGAACAAACAAGAATTTTTCAACTGTGTGAATAATAATTGGTTTGTTTCCTAATGGCAAAAATTGTTTTGGCATTTCTTGGATTCCCATACGAGTTCCGGTACCACCGGCTAAAATCCCTGCATAAATCATTTTCTACACCTCTTATTCTCCAATTAAGGAGTTGTTAAATAATATAAATCTTGTCTTTCTTGTAATAATGGATAAGTTTTAACAGTTGGTTGTCCCATCAATTTACGGATAGAATTACTGTTTTCTAACAAGACATCATCTGTTGCATAAGAATAATAAATTTGTTCTCCCGCATTATTAGTCAACAACAATTGTCTTTCTTCAATAAATGATTGTGTTAAATTTTGACTGGTTACAGCTGGACCATAAGTATTTTTTAAAGCCATTACTTGTCCAATTGGTAAGTCAGTCTTCACATTTTTGCTTACTGCATTCATTAATTGTTCAAAGTTTGCTACTGAGCTAAAACTCATTAGTTTCTCAACTAATTTTTCAATAACGATTCTTTGACGTTTTTGACGGCCATAATCTCCTTCTGGATCATCATAACGCATACGTGCAAAACGTAAAGCACTTTCTCCGTCTAGTGTTTCTGTTTTTCCTTGGATAAATGTTCGTTCCTCATACGTAAAGGTCAATGGACTCGTCACTTCGATACCACCCACCGCATCAACAAACTCCATTAATCCTTCCATGTTAATTTGAACATAAAAGTCAATGGTTGTATCTAACAATTTTTCTACAGAATTGATTACCATAGGAGCTTTCCCATATGCATAGGCGTGGTTTAATTTATCATATCCACCTGTCCCGACAATCTCAGTATAAGTATCTCTAGGTAAACTTAATAATTGAGATTTTTTAGTAGTAGGATTAATTGTTAAAAGTAACATCGTGTCAGAACGCCCGTCTTCTTCGGTACGTCCGTATGCACCATTATCGATTCCTAGTAGCAAAACATTAATTGGTTTAGCATTTTTTATAATCTCATTAGCCTCTTGTTCTGTACGATTTCCAACGCTTTGAGTAATCGTATTAATCGTATTATTAATTTTACTTGCATAATACGTTCCTAGAACCGCAATAATTGCAAAAAGACAGATGAATACAAATGCTACACGTCCTTTTTTCTTTTTCTTTTGTTGACGTCTGCTTTGTCTACTCCATTCGTTTGATTCGTTCATCGTTTCACTCCAATACTATTTCTATGGATTTTGGTTTTTAGTTGGCTGAGTTGGTTTTACCGGCTCCTGGGTCACAGGTGCTGCTTGTGTAGCTGGAACCTGGGTTTGAGGTTGCTCTGGAGCCGCTGTTACTTCAGGAGCTCTTGTAGCAGGAGCAACCGGTGTAGCTGCACTTGTATCCGCCGCACTTGACGGTGTTGAAGGCGTTGCATCGTTTTCCTCAGCATTATTATTCGAATTACTATTATTGTAATTGTTATTGTTATTGTAGTTATAGTTATAATTTGGAGTCACATTTGGCTCTACATAAGTGTCTTCTTTTTCTTGTACTGGTGAGCTTTGCTGTGGCGCATTCTTTTGAATATCCACAGTTGATTGTGTTTCTTTTGTCTCAATATGCTGCAATTCAGAAATTGTTTCTAAATCAAGTGACTTTCTCAATATATTCGAAATTCTCACTTTTTCTTCTTCTGGGATGACAAAGTAATAAATTCCATTAATCATCGCTCCGTCCCCATTAATAGTATCTGTTTCAAAATGTTGAAGTGCTTCTTTGTGAGTTTGAACAATTTGGAATAATTTTTCAACTGTAAAATTCGTTTTTACCGAATTCTCTAAGGTTTTTAAAATCTCTTCATATTTCGTTACTGAACCTAATGACAGTAATTTTTCGACTAATTTTTGAATCACATATTGTTGACGTTTCTGTCTACCTGTATCTCCTTCTGGATCATCATAACGCATACGTGCATATCTTAATGCCGCTTCCCCATCTACATGGCGTGTTACACCTTCAGTAAACGACTCATCTTCATAAGTAAATGTCAATGCAGGAGTAATTTCTAATCCACCCACTGCGTTTACAAGCCCCATTAACCCTTGCATGTCTACTGTTACATAATAATCAATCGGGATATTTAACATATTTTGAACACTATTAATCGCAAATTTTTCTTTCCCAAATGCATACGCATGGTTCAATTTGTCAAAAGTACCATACCCGATAATTTCCGTATAAGAGTCACGAGGAATACTAATCATCGTTGTTTTCTTTTGTTTTGGATTAACGGTTACCAACAACATTGTGTCTGAACGACCCACTTCCGTATCACGGCCATAGGCACCATTATCAATCCCCAAAAGTAATACTGAAAAACTACTATCATCTGTTAATTCTTTATCACGAAGCTGCATCGTGTCCACTTTCTGGTGAATTGCATCTTCAGCTTGTGAAATACGGCTCCATGCATACGCTACTCCCGCAATTAGGACAGCAACAATAGCGATTGCTACGGTAAGGATAATTTTTCTATTTTTTTGACTTTTTCTTTGTTTTCTTCTATTTGATATTTTTTCTTCGTTTACTCTCATTCATTCCACTCCAATAACTATACAATCAGTTAATTATACCATAGATTCCCTTGAACTCATGAGTATTTATAGTTTTTTAAGAATTAACTTCTTCGTTAAAATAATCCTTTTTAAACTGAAACCCAAAAATCCAACCCTTTATGGTTCCAATTCCATACGCAAAATGAATGGCTATCATAATCAACGGAATCCATAATAATGTAGGGTTAAATTTTTGCTTAGAAATTTCAAACGCTGATAATCCCAAGACCGCTAAAACATAAAGTGAAAATACGGTCACGAGCGGTGCAAAACTAATTGGCGTTACCAACATTAAACCTAATAAAGTTGCCACAAATACTCCTGGCCCAAAATGGAATAGAGATAAACAATCACGACAAACATGTGATGTTAGTCCTATCCAATATCCATTGGCAAATTTTTGATGGATCATTTTAGACAATGTCGGGCGAATATATTGAAATGATTCAATTGATGTATCGTACCAAATTTTAAATCCATTTTTACGAATACGATAATGATATTCGTTATCTTCTGTACGAGTCAATTTTTCATCAAAATATCCAACCTGATTTACAACATCACGGTGATACATCCCTTGGAACACAGAATCTACATAACGACTCTCATCCCCTTTACGGTAGTTAGCAATACTACTCCCTAACGCAGATTCTTCTACAATATGTAACGTTTTTGAAAAATCATCATCCGCCTGCACAATAGTCGGTCTTCTTCCTCCACAAACCTTTTCTCCAGATTCAATGACTTTCACATTTGCTTCAATAAAATTCACTGGAATTTTGGAGTGCGCATCAATCTTTAAGAAACACTCCCCTTCAGAATTTTTAAATCCTAAATTAAGGCCAGTGTTTAATGTTTTTCTTGGATTATCTAAAATTTTAACACCATAGAACAAGTGCTCATTTTCTAGTTTGAATTGATCCATTAAAGAACGCGTACCATCAGTCGACATTGCGTTCACTAAAACAACTTCAATGTTTTTTAATGGGTACGTTTGATTTTTTAAGCTTTCAAAAATTTCTGGCAAATAATCTTGCTCATTATATGCGCTAATATTAACGGAAACTAACATTTTTCCACCTCTTGGTCATATGATAAAAGGATTGGAACAAAACATCCCAATCCTTTTTATTTTATTTCTTTTTATTCGCAATATCAATCAATTCATCATGTAATTCTTGTTCAGAATAACTTTCAAAATTTTCGATAAAATTATATACACGATTAATTTGAGAATTGTCTGCAATTCCAATATGAATCTTCGGAAAGACTTGTTTTGGATTTACTTCCCCTTCATTTAATAATTCCTCGTACATCTTCTCACCTGGACGTAATCCAGTAAACTTAATTTCAATATCACCTTCGCTAAATCCTGAAAGACGAATTAAGTTTTTCGCTAAGTCGACAATTTTCACCGGTTTTCCCATATCAAGAACGAAGATTTCTCCGCCTCGAGCAAGAGAACCTGCTTGAATGACTAATTGGGCAGCTTCTGGAATGGTCATAAAGTAACGCACGATATCAGGGTGAGTTACCGTAATCGGTCCTCCTTCAGCAATTTGCTTCTTGAAGAGCGGTATTACTGAACCACGTGAACCTAAAACATTCCCGAAACGAACCGCAACGAATTTTGTATATTCACTACGAGTCGCCATATCTTGCACAATCATTTCGCAAAGACGTTTCGTCGCTCCCATAATATTTGGTGGGTTAACAGCTTTATCAGTCGATACCATTACGAACGATTTAACACGCGCATGACTAGCAGCTTCTGCAACATTTCTTGTTCCAAGAATGTTATTTTTAACAGCCTCACGAGGATTAATTTCCATTAGAGGTACATGTTTATGAGCCGCAGCATGATAAACCACATCTGGTTTATACTTATCCATCACTTCGAAGATACGTTTTCGATCTTGCACATCGGCAATCACTGGCGTAATCGTGAAGTGTTGCGAATATTTGCCAACTAATTCCATATTCAATTGGTAAATACTATTTTCACCATGTCCTAGGATAATAATTTCTTTTGGTTTGAATTTCGCTACTTGACGGCAAATTTCTGAACCAATCGACCCCCCTGCTCCGGTAACAAGGATTTTCTTACCACGTAATTGTTTTTCAATCATCGTTTGATCGAGTTCTACTGGGTCACGCCCTAATAAATCTTCAATCTCCACATTTCTTAGTTGTTGAACATGTAAGTTTCCACTCATAACATCATCAATGTTTGGTAAAATAACGCATTCTGCACCGGTCTTACGGGCTACATCATATACTTCATTGAGTTTCTTGATTGGAAGAGATGGCATCGCAATAACTACTTTTGTAATCCCCATTGTATCCACAATACGCTCAATATCCTTAATAGCACCAAGAATACGAACTCCATAAATATCTTTACGAAGTTTATCTGGATCGTCATCCACAAAGGCAATCGGGTCCATTCTCATTGCTGGATGCATGAGCATTTGACGAACTAATAAAGTACCTGCAGCTCCTGCTCCTACAATTAAAGTAGGTTTCGCATTTTCCATAACGCTAGTATCTGCAAAGAATTCACGGAACACACGCATCGATAGACGAACTCCACCGATTGAAATCACCAGCAATAACCAACATACGATTAAAAATTGCCATGTTACTTTCGTGTCAAAGAACGCTAAGCCTGAAATTGTAGAAACAATTACCGTTGCAGAAACACATTTCACAACCGTAATGACTTCATAGACACTGGCATATTCCCAATCTCTCCAATATAAATTGAAGAAATAAGAGAAAATATAGTAGGCGATTAAAGATAGAATCGCCGTAATCGTTAATCCGTGAATATTACGAATCAACCCTTCTGTTACTAATCGAAATCCTAAAAATACTGAACCAACAACAAGTAACGAATCGACAATGAATAATAATAAAATTCTAAATCGATTATTCATGAAATCATCCTCTCTTATTGTCCAAGTACTTCTTGAATTACTTCTAAATAATTTTGAACAATATAGTCAATATCCTCATCACTTAGTAATCCATGTAATGGTAAAGTTACTTCGTTTTCAAAGAAGCGGTAAGCATTTGGATAATCTTCCATTTTGAAGCCCATATTTTGATAAGCTGTCAATAATGGAAGTGGTTTGTAGTGAACATTACATGAAATTCCACGTTCAGCCATTTTAATGATAATCTCACCACGTTGATCATAGGAAGCCCCTTTAATTCGAGTGATATATAAATGGCGTGAAGATTGATAATTTTCACCTTCATGTTTTAATACTTGAATACGTGAATCAACCGCTAATCCTGCATCTAATTGACGAACGATTTCTTTTCTACGTTCTAGTAATTCAGGGTAACGTTCTAATTGACCTAACCCAATAGCAGCCATCACATCTGCCATATTACATTTATATCCTGGAATGACAATGTCGTATTCCCAAGAACCTGGTTTAATTTTTGCTAAAGCGTCTTTGGTTTGTCCATGTAATGAGTATACTTGGAATTCCTTGTACATTGCTTCAGAATCCAATTCATTTGCTGGATTCCAAGTAATACATCCACCTTCTGCAGTCGTTAAGTTCTTAACGGCATGGAATGAGAAGGACGCAAAGTCAGCTAACTGAGCTATAGAAACACCTTCGCGAGTCGTTCCAATCGCATGTGCACAGTCTGAAACGACAACAATACGATTGAAGTGACGTTGTAAGTTTGTTTTTGGTTTAAACAAGTTTCGTTTAGATTCAACCACTTCAAAAATACGACGATAATCACATGGGACACCTGCTAATTCTACTGGAATCACTACTTTAGTTTTTTCAGTAATTGCAGCCTCAAGAGCATCATAATTCATTTCAAAATGGTCTTCTTGGATATCCACCATTACTGGTATTGCACCAACGTGTTCAATCACACTACAAGAAGCCGTATACGTAAATGCTGGAACAATCACTTCATCTCCAGGTCCAACGCCTAGTACACGTAACGCTAATTCTAGAGCAGCTGTTGCTGAGTTTAAGCAAACCACTTTTTCTGTCCCCATAAACTCTGCTAATTGACGTTCAAATTCTTTTGTTTTAGGCCCGGTTGTAATCCAACCAGACTTTAATACCTCGATTACATTATTAATTTCCTTTTCTGAAATATCAGGTGGTGAAAATGGAATATTTCTAACTTTCATGTTGTTCCCTCCAAGTTATTTTAAAACAGCAATCACAGTTTTTACCATAATTGCAATATCTTTTTTTAAACTACATTCATTTAAATAATCAATATTGTATTGCATTTTTTCAGGCAGGATATGTTGGATATACGCTTCATCCACGCTCAACCCTTGTTCTGTCCACTTTGCAATTTTTTCAGCCTCATGTCTAAATTCAATAGCAGCTAGTGAAGTAACACCTGCTGGTAGTAGAAGTGTTGTTTGCATTTCTGGAGTATATGCATCTACATATTTTTTAACTTCAGGTCTAGCCCCTACAAAAGACATGTCTCCAATAAGTACATTCAACAATTGTGCCACTTCATCTAAGCGATAATTTCTTACACGACGTCCTACTTTTGTAATTCGTGGGTCATGATCTTGAGTAACTAATGGTCCTACTTTATCTGCATTTAAAATCATCGTTCTAAATTTAAAGATTTTAAAAATACGGCCATTGGTAGTGACCCGCTCTTGTCTATAAAATACCGGTCCTCCATCTTCTAATTTTATCGCAATTGCAATGATGATAAACACAATTGACAAAGGAATTAAAAGTAACAAGGACACTACTATATCAAAAATGCGTTTTGAAATTAAATACCCCTTTTTCTGTCGAAGTTCTTTTTGTTTGTTAATTACGAGTTCATTCCTCATAAATTCTGGCAAAGAATTTTTTTCTTCCATAACTTCTCCCTTCATGCCTAAATAACCTTTCCCATTATACCATACTTTCTTCTTTTGAGGTAAATTTCTCTATTAATCTTGAATAAATTAATGGTAAATTTTTGAAAACAAAAACTGAAAATATCTACTCGACATTTTCAGTTTCAATCATTATTTATTAAATTTTCTACTTTAATGAATAATTTTTTCTTCAAGAAGGCTTTCCCATATATTTAATGCCAATTCTTCTTTAGATTTTTCTGGAAGATTCACTATATGTCCATCTTTTGTTAACAAAGTGACTTGGTGATGATCCGAATTAAAACCGATACGAGAATTTGAAACATCATTGGCAATGATGACATCTGCTTTTTTCTTTTCTAATTTTGCTTTTGCATATTCAAGCACATTCGTCGTTTCTGCTGCAAAACCGATAACTACTTGTCCTTCTCGTTTTGAATGACCTAATTTTTTTAAAATATCAGGATTTTCAAGCAACTCTAGCATTAATCCAGATTCATTTTGTTGTTTTTTTATTTTTTGATTCGAACGTTTGGCCACATAATAGTCCGATACTGCGGCAACCATTACGGCAATGTCTGTTTTTGGAAACAGCTGTGTGACCGCATCATGCATTTCAAGTGCACTTTCTACATAAGTCACTTGAACGCCATACGGAACTTTTAATTGCTTTGTAGTTGAAACTAATTGCACCTTAGCCCCTAAGATGGATGCAGCTTTTGCAAGTGCATAGCCCATTTTCCCAGAAGAATCATTTGAGATATAACGAACTGGATCGATGCGCTCTTTTGTCCCACCAGCAGTAATTAAGATTGTTTTTCCTTCTAAAGGAGACTTGTATTCTCTTCTACTCTCGAAAAATGTCACTTGTTCGAAGATTTCTTCTGGCTCAGGAAGGCGTCCTTTTCCGTCATAGCCTTCAGCTAAAAATCCAGTTGCAGGTTCAATCACTGACTTGCCATCTTCAACAAGTTGCTTCACATTTCGAACCGTTGCTGGATTTTCCCACATATGTTCATTCATCGCTGGAACTACATAAATAGGAGCAGTTGTTGCTAGTAAAGTACTTGTAACGAAATTATCAGCAATTCCATTAGCCATTTTCGCAATCGTATTGGCCGTTGCAGGTACAACTATAGCCACATCTGTCTGATCCGCCAAATGAATATGTTGAACCTTATTCGCTTCATCTTCGTCAAAGGTATCGATGTGAACTTTATTCTTCGTTAACACTTGAAATGTTAATGGTGTGATGAATTCGCACGCACTCTTCGTCATTGCTACTTCAACATTTGCCCCTGCTTTTACAAACAAGCGGACGAGTGTTGCAGCTTTAAACGCGGCAATGCCACCTGTTACAAAGACGGTTACGTTTTTACCCTTCCACATACACTATCCTCTTTTCTTAGAAACCGATAGTAAAACAGATGCAATAATCGGTGTCATAATAGACGCCGCTATCGCTTCTGCAATCCCATTTGACATTACAATCCCCATAAGTACAAGAGGCAATTCAGCTACCGTCTTTCCTGTTAATTCTGCATATTGTCCTGCCATCAATAGATAAATCAGTCCTAAAACTAAAATGGTATTCATCAGGCTTCCTAAAAATCCTGACAAAGCCATTCTTAATTTGTCATAAGTAATTACTTTGCTCATTTTATGATAAAACAAGGCAATGAGTCCTCCCATTAACAACCTTGGAAGTATTGAAATGAAAGGATTTGTAAATATCATAAAAGTTACTGCATTTCCTGAAGTAAACGCACGTAAAAAGGAACTGAATCCCCATGCGAACCCAAGAAGGAATCCTGCTTTAGGTCCTAATACAATCCCTCCAACAATAACCGTTATATGGATAATGGTAATATCTAAAATAAATAAGGGTAAGTTCCCTAAAAATGGTACAAAACTTTGCAAAATAATAATGGCAATAAACATCGCACTTAATACCATCTGAAAAGTTTTTTCTCTTTTCATATTGTCACCTCTAGTCTTAATGATTGTATTATACTAAGCTTTCTACTCCCAATCAACGCAAAAAAACTGAAAATAGCTTCAAAATTCAACTTTAATCAGCTATTTTCAGTTTTTTAGAAAGCATTATATATAAAATCTGTCGCATTCGTAAAATCAGTAAAAATACTATACAGGATAATACATGTAATGATGACATAAAACAACAGTGTCCATCCAACTAGTGAGTCTAACTTTTTGACCCAGTTCTCAATTCTTTTTTTCATGATAATCCCTCTTAAACTCCTATCCTCTGTTTCTTCTAGGAAAGTATACCACATTCCTATGCTGAAGAATATCCCCCTTAAAATACATTTAAAAGTTTTAATACTTTCTTAGATATTTTGCCGAATAAAAAACACCTAAGGTTCCCCTTAGGTGTTCAGGCTATCTATTTATTAGATTTTAGATACAGCTTCTGCTACCAATGCTTCAACTTCTTCTACAGTTGCACATTCGTTAATCGCTTTAGCTGCTAATGCTTGCATATCGCTTAATGTTAATTTAGAAATTAAGCTACGTGTTTTTAGAACACTTGATGCAGACATTGAGAACTCATCTAATCCAAGACCAACTAATAGAGGCACAGCTGTTTGATCTCCAGCCATTTCCCCACACATTCCAGCCCATTTGCCTTCTTTGTGTGCTGAATCAATTACGTGTTTGATTAACGTTAAGATTGATGGGTTATATGGTTGGTATAAGTATGAAACGCGTTCGTTCATACGGTCAGCAGCCATTGTGTATTGGATTAAGTCGTTTGTTCCGATACTGAAGAAGTCCACTTCTTTCGCGAATTGGTGAGCTAAAACTGCCGCTGCAGGAATTTCAATCATGATACCTACTTGGATATCATCGCTGACTGCAACACCTTCTGCGATTAATTTAGCTTTTTCTTCTTCTAATAATGCTTTAGCGCCACGGAAATCATTTAATGTCGCAATCATTGGGAACATGATACGTAATTTACCGTATACAGATGCGCGTAATAACGCACGTAATTGTGTACGGAACATTTCAGGTTCATTTAATGAAATACGAATTGCACGATATCCTAAGAATGGGTTCATTTCGTGTGGTAATGGTAAGTATGGTAACTCTTTATCTCCACCGATGTCCATTGTACGTACGACAACAGGTTTTCCATTCATTCCTTCTAAAACAGCTTTGTAAGCTTCAAATTGATCTTCTTCTGTTGGCATTTCGTGAGAATCCATGTATAAGAATTCTGTACGGTATAAACCAACACCTTCTGCACCATTGTTTACAACACCTTCTAGGTCTTTTGGTGTACCAATGTTTGCAGCCAATTCAACTTGATGGCCATCTTTAGTGTAAGTTTTTGAGTCTTTTAGTTTTTCCCATTCAGCTTGTTGAGCCGCAAATGCTTCAGCTTTAGCGCGGTATTCAGCAATCACTTCTTCAGATGGGTTAAGGAATACATCTCCTGATAAACCATCAACGATAATGATATCTCCGTCTTTAGCAATTGAAGTCACTTCTTTAGTACCAACGATTGCTGGAATTTCTAAAGAACGAGCCATAATCGCTGAGTGAGAAGTACGTCCACCAATATCAGTAACGAAAGCTTTAACGTATTGGCGATTTAATTGAGCTGTATCACTCGGTGTTAAATCGGCAGCTACAATAATCACTTCATCTTTGATAGTTGCTGGGCTAGGAATTTTAACGCCTAAAAGGTGAGCTAAGACACGTTTAGATACGTCACGAATGTCCGCAGCACGTTCTTGCATATAAGGGTTATCTTCCATTCCTGCAAAAATAGAAATAAACATATCTGTTACTTCTTTTAATGCAGATTCCGCATTAACTTTGTTAGATGTAATGCTATCTTTTACTTGTCCAATTAATTCTGGATCGCTTAAAACCATTAAGTGAGCATCGAATACTTGTGCTTCTTCTTCACCTAAGTTTTTTAAAGCTGTTTCCTTGATTAATTCGACATCTTTGATTGACGCTGCTAATGCATCATCCAAGCGTGAAACTTCTTTTTCTGAATCTTCTACAGTCACTTTTGTCACTGTTAAATCAGGTTCAGTCAAAGTATATACTTTGGCAATTGCGATACCATCACTAGCAGCAATCCCTTGTAATGTTGGTTTCATATTATTCAGCTAATCCTTCTTTTTTCATTGTTTCGTCAATTCCTGCTAATGCTTCTGCTTCGTCAGCACCTTCAGCAGTAATCACTACGTCAGCACCTTGGCCAACACCTAATGACATAACGCCCATGATTGATTTTAAGTTAACAGATTTTCCTTTGTATTCTAATTGGATATCTGAACTATATTTGCTTGCTGTTTGAACTAATAAAGTTGCTGGGCGAGCGTGGATTCCTGTTTCTGCGATTACATGATATTCTTTCTTTTCCATATTGAAAGTCTCCTTTGAAAGTAAATTTTGTTTTAAGAAATGTACATTCGAGAGCATGTAGTCCTCAAAAATACAACCCTTTCATTTAATAAGGTTACCATTTTTTTTCGATTTTAACAACTATTTCAATATATTTTTTAAAAGCACTTTCATCTTACTGAGAGCAAGCTATTCATCCTTTTTCAAAAAAATTAAATTTTCAAAAAAAGAGAGATGAAATAATATTAAAAACGCTGTATAATAATATTAATATTCGACATAAATAAAGGAGGCTGTGTCTGAAATGAAACTTATCGATATTACTAATTCTCACTCTCAACTTGTCAATGAACAGTTAGCTAACACGGATGCTTTCTATATCAAAGTATACTCTCTTGGCCAAACAACTGTTTTCTATGCTGACGCTGCCACTCACCGTGATATTGTCATCTTAAATAAAAAAAGACGCATTAAAGATGTTGAAATTGAATTTGTCGTTCATCGTTTGTTCCATATGGAACCTGATGGCCTTGATATTATCCATGCAGATAACTTTGTTGAAATTAGTATCCCTGTGGAGAAAAAACGACCCTCATTTAATTAACGGAAGCAATCAAAAACCGCTAATGAAGCAATTTCATTAGCGGTACTCTTTTTTTATATTGAGCCGAAAAAGATCATATATGGTCTTTTTGCTGATTTAGATTCCAACCATGTCTAAATAGAGGCGATGTGAATAACTATCTGTCATCCCTGATATAAAGTCTGTTGCTAAAAGAAGACGTAAGTATAATTTTTCTACTTCACTCTTTCCTTTAGCAAAATAATGATACGAGCGTCTCTGACTTTCAGAAATGATACCAATCTTCTTCAATTCTACATAGTCTAATTGGCGATTCGTGTCATACGCAACTAAAGAAGGCACGAAACTATCTAATAAATAGGTCAACGTCGTATAGCCAGCAATTTCTAGTCTCAAAATCCCTTTATGATCATAAATTTGTTCTTCAGAAAGTTTTCGAAGGATGAAATATAAATCTTCAGCCCAAGAATTTTTGAATAAATCTTGGTTAAACGTTCCTTCCATAATTTCATCATAATGATTCACAAAATTATGACGTGCTCCATCGATTAATTTATCTCGTAAATCCACAAAGAAACGATTCACACTGAAAACTTCTTCATCGATAGTCGTTAATATTTCACGAGTATGAACGGAATGTGGTGCGTTATATGCATCATTACTCAAATTAGCTAGTAGAAATTCTCGCACATCTCTAAAAGAAATCACGCCTTTTCCAATCGCATCTTCCATATCTGCAACCAAATATGCAATGTCATCTGCTGCTTCTAAAATAAAGGTCAGTGGATGTCGATTAGTGCCTGTTCCCGTAATTTCCGTCACTGTTTTAAACGCATGTTCTTCTGAATAGAAATACCCAACTTTCTTAGAAGTTATTTCCTTTGTTTTTTTATAAGAAGATGGGTAAGTATATTTTAAAATCGTATTTAAAGTAGCCACTGTTAAATCCAAACCTTCAAATTTTCCTTTAAAATCATGAAGTTTCGAAACAATGCGTAGGGATTGAGCATTCCCTTCAAAACGATAAAAATCATTTACATATGGACTTGATAAAAACTCATCAGCAACATCACTTCGTTCTCTCAAGATATTAGGAAGATTTTTCTTAAACCATTGACGGATAATATCTTCTCCAAAATGTCCGTACGGAGGGTTTCCTAAATCATGAACTAAACTCGCACATTCAACAATTTTCAAGACATCTTCTTGTCTATCAATCATTTCTTGACGACTGCTATCAGGTTGTTTTTTAACTTCTTCCTGTAAAAGAATCACAATTTCTTTAGCCAAGGACCTCGCCACCATAGCAACTTCTAATGAGTGCGTCAGTCTCGTATGGATAAAATCAAGTCTTTCTAAAGGAAATACCTGCGTTTTATCTTGCAAACGTCTAAAAGCCGGACTCGTTACAATCCGTTTGTAATCATCATCAAACTCATTGCGGTGAGTCGCTTTTTTCCCAGAAATACGTTTTGTTGATAGTAATTTAGACCATTCCATAAATCATACCCCTTCCGTTACCTCTTACCATTATACCAAAAGTTCGTCCACCTTTGGAATTTTGCGCATTTGATTGAGATAAACTGTGATACAAATTATGAATGAAACGAAATCTGAAACAGGTCCTGAAAAAATAAGTCCATCCACTCCAAACAATGTTGAAAGAAGAAGCATCACTGGAAGTAGAACAAATAATTGACGTGTGAGAGATAAAATTGCCCCTAATTTCGCTTTTCCGATTGCAGGGAAAAATGTTGTCACAATAATGGTTATCCCATTAATAAAAGTGAAAAATAGGTAAGCACGCGCATATCGAACGCCAAATTCATAATAAAGAGCGTCCCCGCTTCCAAACATTTGAATGAGTTGGAGTGGGAAAGCTTCGAATAATATCCATAGTATTATCGATAAAATTAAAGTGACTTTTAATAGCAAGTTCATCGTTTCATGGACACGTGAATATTTTTTTGCACCATAGTTAAATCCTAAAATCGGCTGTGCTCCTTGATTTAACCCAATCACAACTGCAATGAAAATAACGAAGATTTTGCTTACAACACCACCAACCGCAATCGGAATATCACTACCGTAAACTGATTGTGCCCCGTATGAACGAAGTAAGTTGTTCGATGTGATTTGAACGATGGTCGCAGAAATTTGGAAGATGAACGAGGTTAACCCAAGAGATGCAATGACTTTTACATCTTCAAATGATAATTTAAAATCTCCTCTCTCAAAATGGACGGATCTAAACCTTGGAATGTACGCCACCAATACAAGAGCAGAAACGATTTGACTGATTACCGTTGCCCAAGCAGCTCCAGCAATCCCCATATTAAATCCAAAGATAAATAACGGATCTAACACTGTATTCAGTAACGCTCCTATAATAATCGCCATCATCGAATATGTTGCTCTACCATCTGCACGAACGAGTGGATTAAAGCCAATTGAAAACATAAAGAATGGAATCCCCAGCGCTGTAATACCAGCATATTCACTGGCATACCCTAAAATTTGATCGGTTGCACCAAATAAATTCAGTAAAGGTTGCAAGAACAAGAGTACAATGCTCATAATCATTAATCCAGCTGTTAAAAGTAACACAACTGCAGTTCCTGCCACTTCACGCGCATGTTTATCTTCCTTTCGTCCTAGCGCCAAGTTAAAGTTCGAGGCAGCACCAATTCCTACCATTAATCCAATCGCCATACAGATAGTCGTAATTGGAAAGGCAATATTCGTAGCCGCATTCCCTAAATACCCTACTCCTTGCCCGATAAAAATTTGGTCAACGATATTATAGAGGGCGTTTACCACATTCGCGACAATCGCAGGAATCGCCATTTTCCGAACCAATGTACTAATTTTTTCATATCCCAACGGATTTTGTTTTTCTTCAACTACCATCAAAACTCTCCTTCTCAATCAATTGTATATACGCATAAAAAAAAGTCCCTCCATCCGCGGAGAGATCTACCAATACATTTATCTTAACTTTGCAACCTAAATTTGTCAAACATCCCATCCCACTATTTCGGTTTCAGAAACCCCAGCGAGCGCTCCATAAAAAAGCAGCAACGGACGCTCCAATTTTAGCGATAACTAATTTTTCGTAAGACTCGTCCTTTTTTAACCGCATTTTGATTTATGGCGGTCTAAGAAGCATAGTTCACCTTATAAAATATACGAATAACATTTTAATACTCGTTCTGAAGAATCATGCGTAGTCTATAAAACCGGTCGCGGACGCTCCAATTTTAGCGATAACTAATTTCTCACAAGACTCGTCTTTTTTACCGCATTTTGATTTTATATTTATACTTAAGCACAAAAAAAGACTCGTATTGCTACGAGCCTTTGAAAAATTAGTCTTCAAGCGGACGAGAGAAGTTTGCAATCTCGCGTTGTACGTATTCTAAGTACGCTTCGATAGACATTGATTTAGTTTCTTTAGAACCATAACGACGAACCGTTACAGTACCTTCTTCAACCTCTTTATCCCCAATTACTAATTGATAAGGAATTTTTTGAGTTTGAGAGGCACGAATCTTGTACCCCATTTTTTCATTACGGTCATCAAGTTCCACACGCATTCCTAAGCGAGCCATTTTTTCTTTCAACTCACGTGCAGCATCATAATGATGTTCTACACTTACAGGAATGATTGTTGCTTGAACTGGAGCTAACCAAGTTGGGAATGCTCCTTTGTACTCTTCGATTAAGTAAGCTACGAAACGTTCTGCAGTTGAAACAACCCCACGATGGATTACCACTGGACGGTGAGTGTTATCTCCATCTTCCCCAACATAGGTTAAGTCGAAGCGTTCTGGCAATAGGAAGTCTAATTGGATTGTAGACATTGTTTCTTCTAATCCCATTGCTGTACGGAATTGAATATCTAATTTTGGACCGTAGAATGCTGCTTCGCCGATAGCTTCGAAGTATTCTAATCCCATTTCATCCATTGCTTCTTTTAACATTGTTTCTGCTTTGTTCCACATTTCATCATCATCGAAGTATTTATGTTTATCTTCAGGATCACGATAGCTTAAACGGAAGCGGTAGTCTTTAACGTTGAAGTCACTATATACTTCGCGGATTAAGTCTAAGATACGTTTGAATTCGTCTTTAATTTGGTCTGGACGAACGAATGTATGTCCATCGTTAAGAGTCATTTCACGTACACGTTGTAACCCAGATAGGGCACCTGATTTTTCATAACGGTGCATCATTCCTAATTCAGCAATACGAATTGGTAATTCACGGTAGCTGTGGATGTGGTTTTTGTAAACCATCATGTGGTGAGGACAGTTCATTGGGCGTAATACTAATAATTCGCCATCACCCATATCCATTGGTGGGAACATATCTTCTTGATAGTGAGCCCAGTGCCCTGAAGTTTTGTAAAGACCTACATCAGCCATAACTGGAGTGTACACGTGTTGGTATCCAAGGCTAATTTCTTTATCCACAATGTAACGTTCGATTGTACGACGGATTGTAGCCCCTTTTGGTAACCAGAATGGTAATCCTGAACCAACTTCTTGACTAATCATAAATAAGTCTAATTCTTTCCCTAGTTTACGGTGATCACGTTCTTTGGCTTCTTCACGCATCTTCAAGAATTCTTTTAAGTCTGCTTTATCGAAGAATGCTGTACCGTAAACACGTTGCATCATCTTGTTGTTAGAGTCACCTCTCCAATAAGCTCCAGCAAGTGATAATAATTTGAAGACTTGGATACGTCCTGTTGAAGGAACGTGGATACCACGACATAAGTCAACGAAATCTTCTTGTTGGTAAACAGTGATTGTTTCGTCTTCAGGTAAACCATTAATTAACTCTACTTTATAAGGGTCATTTGCGAAGATTTCTAGCGCTTCCTTACGGCTTACTTCACGGCGAACGATTGGGTAGTTTTCTTTAACGATTTTCATCATTTCTGCTTCCACTTCTGGAAGAGCATCTTCTGTTAATTGATTTGGCATATCAGTATCGTAGTAGAATCCTGTTTCGATTGCTGGTCCTACCCCAAAGTGAATTCCTGGGTATAAACGAGTTAATGCGTGCGCTAATAAGTGTGCTGTTGAGTGACGTAAGATTCCTAATGCATCTTCATGATCTGGTGTAACGATTTCGATAGAAGCATCTTCTTCAATAGAACGGTCAAAGTCTACTAATTCTCCGTTCACTTTACCTGCTAATGCTTTTTTCGCTAAACTTTTACTAATACTTTCGGCAACTTCTTTTACTGTAATTCCTTTTGGAAACTCCTTAACGGCACCATCTGGAAAAGTAATTTTAATCATTGACATTTTCTTCCTTCTTTCCTTTTGAAAAATTTAAACCAAACAAAAAATCCCATAGTCTGCTACTGCAAACTATGGGACGTCATTCTCTACGTGGTTCCACCCAAATTCATTTGTCTCTCATTGACAAATCTTAAACGGACTAACGCTCCGATACGCCTTACTCTACTGATTTCAAGCAAGGATTCAAAAGTGGTAAAACTATTCCGGATAAAGTGTTGCACCAACCCACTTTTCTCTAAAATGTAACCAAGAGATAGTTTCTTGTCTTTTTCATCATTTTCAAATTATTTAGTTCATTAGTATTTAACCACTAATCTATTTTATTTTCAAGCATTTTAATTAAGATGGATTTCTGTGATTAATACCATCTACAAAAAATTCTTTTGCTAAGAAACGAATACGTTCGATCAGACGTTTTGCTTTAAGAAGCTCTTGGTCTCCTTTGTTCGAATGAGCAAAATGCGCTTCTAACTGTTCAATCGTGAAGTTCGATGTGAAGAACGTTGGTAATTCTTGCAACATACGGTGCTGTAAAATCACCATCAATACTTCATCTCTAAACCATGCACTATTCATTTCAGCACCAATATCATCTAGAACTAAAATAGGTGTATTTTTAATCGTCATTAGTTTTGATTCAACCGAATTTGTCGCAATCGCCTGTTTGATTTCTGAACTATAAGTTGGAACATTGACTAAAGTCGTCTCTATCCCATGTTCAGACAATTCATTCGCTAATGCCCCCATCATATAAGTCTTTCCAACTCCAAAAGGCCCTGCTAAGTATAAACCTTTTTGATATTCGGCATCCTCTGGTTTATATCCTTCGATGAATTTCAACAATTCCCCAATGACCTCTTGTCGTTCTGGCGTAAGCGCCGTATCTGAAAAACGTGCTTCTGCGATATTTTTCGGCATATTAATCGAATGAATCAATTTTCTACGTTTGCGTTCTCTTTCCTGGCGAATCGCTTCTTCTGTCCGACTATAATTTACTAAAATAAAACCATTATGCACTTCAAGTGATGGTTCTAATCCTGGAGCCTTTACAACTTGATGATTTTTTCTGGCATCTCTTTCCATAATGAATTCTAACAACGCAGAGGTTCCTTTACGAACGGCTTGCGGATCTAATTCACTTTTATGACGCTCTAAAAAAGATTTGACATCTTCATCAGAATAAATTTTTTCTTCGATGGCTTTTAAATTAGGAATCTTTTGATCCGCCTCTCTTTGATTTAATAATCCTTTAAAACCTTCCATTGTGGTCACCTCCATTATTGTTGTTCTTTTTGTTGACTCGTTTTTAATTTTGCAATTTGATTGGCCAAATGATTTGAAACTTGTTCTGGTTGACTCTTACTTGGTGTAGGCGTTTGTTTTTCCTTCGTCTTGGACTCTTTCGCCCACTCTGGTAATTGCTCTTGATAACCACTATTTTTTCTGTAGTTATTCTTACCTGCATTATGCAATTGCTGTTTCCGCTTAACCTCTCTTTGTAAATCACGGTTCCTTACAGCATCTATGGCCTCTTTAGCGCTTTGAATCCCTTTGGTCGCCCAGTCGTTAGCAATCGCATCTACAAAGTTCCTTGCAAGCGTCGCATGATCCAACTGAACTAGCGTATAGTGGAATAAAATATTCAACACTTCATTTGGCAGACCACTCACAGAGACAAGATCAAAAATTAATTGTCTCTCTGCTTTGGAAACATACCCTTTTTTCTGCGTCTTTATACTGGAGACAAAATCAATGGGGGACAATTCTTTTGCTGCTTGAATTAATATCCCGATTGCGTCATCTTCTACAGAAGAGACTTCTTCAGACGTTTCAGATTTTTCTTTCATTTCTTCTGTGACAGAATGATCTTTCTTCTCTCTCATTAGATTCACCTTATTTTGGGCGGCTTCTTGACCTAATTTCAGTAAGAATTCTTCATCAATCACTTTAGTCGATAAATCTGAAGCAATCACTAGGAATTGAGCGATTTCTGACTCTGAAAATCCGTACGCTTTATGCAATACATCAACGATTCTTTTGACTTCCTTCGTCAAAGAATCCAAATCAACAAATTCCGTCTTCAACAGTCCTTCAATCAATTCCCAATCAACCTCAGATGAAAATTCCATTGGTGTTTGTTGTTTTACATCCATTACCATTCTTTTTTCTTGAGAGAGATTTCTCGTATAAGACTCCATATTGTAAGGAAGTCGGTACACTTCTTCAAATTGAGCGCTTGTTGAATCTCCTAAATCTCCTACGTTAGCAGCTAAAAATCTCTGTTTTAATTTTTCAAACCGATGATTTCCCACCTGATTCAACAGTAAAGTGGACAGAAGGGCATCTTTAAAAAAGAGACGTGGTGAAGTTGGCGCTAATAATTCCATTGTATAGGTTTGAGGACGAGAAGCAGTGGGTTCCTTATGATAGGTCTTCAACAACCCTATTCCTTCAAGTCTAGATTTTGCTAAATGAAAATCTGGCATTCCTAAATTTGTCATGGACAGTAATTCAGAAATTGAGAACACTTCGCTCTGATAGGCAGATGGAGATAATTCACCGTATAAAGTAGCATACAAAAGTGTGGCTTCTTTTCCAATAAACGGAGCATATAATTGCATTAAAAATTGTATTTCTCTTTCAGTAATCCAAACCGGTTGAATCACCAAAATTCCGTCCATTGGTTTATATTTGGACCACGGAAATTCTTTTGACTGCATTCCTTCAATTCCTTTCTTTAATCTTTATTGTCCATTTCAAAAGACATGCGTTCTAATTCTTTTAAGAACATTTTTCGGTCTGTAAACTGACGATACACACTGGCAAAACGAATATAAGCAATATCGTCAATTTTAGATAAATGATCCATGACCATTTCTCCAATTAAAGTGCTGGATACTTCATTTTCCCCTTCTTGGTTAATCGAACGCTCAATTTCATTGACAATGGTTTCTAACTGTCCCAATGATACAGGACGTTTTTCAGCTGAACGAACTAATCCATTTAATAATTTTTCACGACTAAATTCTTCACGATTGCCATTTCTTTTGATGACGAGTAATGGTGCTTTTTCTAAACGTTCAAAAGTCGTAAAGCGGTAGCCACATTCTTCACACTCTCTTCTTCTACGAATCGAACGTCCATCATCTGCCGGACGACTATCTACTACACGAGAACCATTATTTTTACATTTTGGACATTGCATAAAAAACACCTCTCCTTTTTGTGCTTATTCGATTAATTATATCATTTTTTTCGGAAATTTTCGAGTAGCCACTGATGAACTCTAGCTTCTAATTCTTCAATAGACCCTTCATTAGTCCAAACGATATCCGCCTTTTTAACTTTTTCTTCTAAAGACATTTGAGAGGCGATTCTCTTTAGAGCTTCCTCTTTAGTTAATCCATTGCGATTTTTTAGGCGCTGAATCTGAGTTTCCACCGAAACAACCACTACGATTATTTCATCACAGAGAGTCTCATAATGCATCTCAAATAATAGCGGGATATCTAGAATAATGAGAGGGTGGTTTTGTTTTTTCGCCTCTTGTATTTGAAGTTCAATTTCCGTTCTAATCAGAGGTTGAAGCAAGTCGTTGACCTCCTTCAAAACAGAAGCATCACTAAACATTTTTCTGCCTAATTGCGTTCTATCTAATGAACCATCGTCTAGTAAAATAGAGTTCCCGAATCGTTTTGTAAGAGACGTCAGTCCTACTGAATTTTTTTCAACAACTTTTCTTGCAACGACATCTGCATCGATAATCGGAATGCCCGCGTTCTTGAATATATTCGAAATGGTTGATTTGCCACTAGCAATCCCGCCTGTTAATCCAATAACTCTCATCTTTTTCCTCCAACACTTCTTGTAAGACCTATGTTAGTTCAAAACCGATATTGTCGCAAGTTCTTTTTACATCCATCACCCAAAAACATACAAAAATACCGCACCCTCAATATGAGAATGCGGTAAGTCGATTATAGACGTTCGTTTAATTCTTTTGCTAAGTCTTCGAATCCTGGTTTTACAAGTAAAGCAAACATGTTTTTCTTGTATGCTTCTACCCCTGGTTGGTCAAATGGATTAACACCATTTAAGTAACCTGAAAGACCTACTGCGATTTCGAAGAAGTAGATTAAGTGTCCTAATGTGTAAGCTGACATATCAGGAATGTTCACTACAAAGTTTGGAACTTGACCATCTGTATGAGCAAGTAATGTTCCTTGGAAAGCTTTTGTATTTACAAAGTCCATTGTTTTACCTTGTAAGTATCCTAATCCATCTAAATCTTCTTCTGTTTCAGGAATTGTTACTTCTTCATTTGGTTTACCCACTTTGATAACTGTTTCGAAGATGTTACGACGACCTTCTTGGATGTATTGTCCTAGCGAGTGTAAATCCGTTGAGAAGTTTGCGCTTGAAGGATAAATTCCTTTGAAGTCTTTCCCTTCTGATTCACCAAATAATTGTTTCCACCATTCAGAGAAGTATTGTAATGTTGGTTCGTAGTTAATGAGTAACTCTGTCACTTTTCCTTTACGGTATAACACATTACGTGCTACAGCGTATTGGTAAGCTTCGTTTTCTTTTAAGTTTGGTGAGCTGTATGCCACACGTGCATCTTCAGCCCCTTGCATTAATTCATCTACATCTGCACCCGTTACTGCGATTGGAAGTAAGCCTACTGCTGTTAACACTGTGAAACGTCCACCGACATCATCAGGAATTACAAATGTTTGGTATCCTTCCACATCTGCTTCAGATTTTAATGCTCCACGAGCACGGTCAGTTGTAGCGTAAATACGATTTACAGCTTCTTCTTTACCATATTTTTTAATTAATAAATCTTTAAATACACGGAAAGCAATCGCTGGTTCTGTTGTTGTACCAGATTTAGAAATTACGTTTACAGAGAAATCACGGTCTCCGATTAAGTCAATTAAGCCTTGTAAGTAAGTTGAGCTAATGCTGTTTCCTGCAAATAACACTTGAGGAGTTTTACGTTTGTCGCTTGGTAAGTAGTTATAGAAAGCGTGGTTTAGGAAATCAATCGCTGCACGCGCTCCTAAGTATGAACCACCGATACCGATTACCACTAATACTTCAGATTCTTCTTGAATCTTTTTAGCAGCTGCTTTAATACGAGCAAATTCTTCTTTGTCATAGTCGCGAGGTAAGTTAATCCAACCTGTAAAGTCGTTTCCTGCTCCTAACCCTTCTCTCAAATCTTTATCTAATGCAGTCACAGTAGATTGCAAGTGATCGATTTCTTCTTGATTAAAGAAACCTAATGCTTTTGAATAATCAAATGAAATATGTCCCATTTGAATACCTCCTTAAAATTTTTAATATTCGTCAAACAGATTGTTTAAAAAGCGAATCTATTAACTCTTATTTTTATCTTTTACAAATTTTTCTTGAGCTTCTTCAATCCATATTGGTAGTTTCTTTGCTAAGCTAGAAAAACCAATCGATGGAGTGTAACGTTTGCGATTCTTCTTAATACGCTGTGGAAAGTCCGGTACATCTAATTTTTCAAGTGCTCGAATCGATAAACTAATCTTATTTGAGAATTCATCGACGTCAATAACTTTCGCTGTCACTTCCTGTCCTACTTTCACAAAAGCATGCACATTATCCATATATCCATGCTTACACTCAGAAATATGAATCAATCCTTGCGTATCTTCGTCTAGCTCTAAGAAAACTCCGTAATTTTGTACACCTGTTACTTTTGCAGTAACGATGTCACCAATTCTAAAAGTTTTACTCATAGGACCTCCCTACGCGTTTACTTCCATGGATTCAATCACTACATCTTCAAGTGGACGATCTTGTCCATTTCTTTTAACGCCTTCGATTTCAAGAACAACGTCCATTCCTTCAACAACGCGTCCAAATACAGTATGACGATGATCTAACCATGGTGTACCACCAATTTTAGCATATTCTTCAACGATTTCTTCAGGCCAGCCGCCATCTTTTAATTGTTTTAACATTTGAGCGGGTACTTGTTTTGCTGTAACGATGAAAAATTGTGACCCATTTGTATTTGGACCCGCATTCGCCATTGAAAGGGCTCCATATAAGTTAAACGCTTCTCTTGAAAATTCATCCTCAAAAGTACGGCCATAAATCGACTCACCACCCATCCCTGTACCAGTTGGGTCTCCGCCTTGAATCATGAAATCTTCAATAACACGGTGGAAAATCACTCCGTTATAATAACCATTTTTAGCGTGTGTCACAAAGTTTTCTACTGTTTTAGGTGCAATTTCAGGGAATAATTCCAATTTGAAATCTCCATGATTTGTATGCACCGTTACAAGTGGATTACTTGTATTTAATTCATTTAGTTGTGGAAATTGACTCATTCTTCCATCTCCTTTTACTTCTTAATGATGAATTGCTCATCTAACCTCTTCTATTAAACCACAAAAGCCAAACAGGTGCAATTTAGCCTTTCTACAAAACTTAAGAAAAAAATCATTTCATTCTATAAATTTTCTTTAGTGATTTTGATGAATTCATGGTATAGTAGATTAGTATAAAAAAAGAAAGAGTGTAGTTGAATGACAATATTTCAGAATTATCCATTAGTCGCTTCTATTTGTTCGATTCTGTTTGCACAATTTGTTAAATTTCCTATTGCCTATTTTTCAAAGAAACCAGATGCTCATGTTTCTTTAGTAACGAGTACTGGTGGAATGCCTAGCTCTCATTCTGCAGCAGTTAGCTCTTTGATTACTGCTCTAATTATCGAATATGGATTCACTTCTCCTTTAGTAGCTATTGCCACTACTTTTGGCTTAATCGTGATGTTCGATGCAATGGCGGTAAGACGACAAAGCGGTGAACAAGGGATTTTATTGCAAAAATTATATGAAGAACAATTACGAGAAGAATCTAGTGCACTAAAGCATGTTGAAATCGAATCGGAAGATGATCCCATCAATATTTTCGATACGGAAGAAAATAAAAAATTAATCATTAAAAAGTATTTAGGTCACAAACCAGTAGAGGTCTTTGCCGGGGTATTAACAGGAATTATAATGGCCTTTATTTTAAGAATGTTCTATTAATCGGAGGTACAAAGTGACTCAAGAGATTGTTGATATTATTATTATCGGCGGTGGGCCTGTCGGGCTTTTCACCGCTTTTTACGCTGGTCTACGCCAAGCTTCTGTTAAAATTATAGAGAGTTTACCAGAATTAGGCGGTCAACCATGGATGTTATATCCTGAAAAGAAAATCTACGACATCCCTGCTTTTCCTGAAATCCAAGCAGGAACATTAATTGAAAACTTATTAGCACAATTAGAAAGATTCCCAAGCACTCAGTACTGTTTAGAAGAAGAAGCTTTAGAATTAAACAAAACTGAGTTTGGATATGAAGTGATTACTTCAAAACAAACCCATTTAGCAAAAACGGTGATTATTGCCTGCGGAAATGGAGCTTTTCGACCAAGAAAACTAGAAATTGATGAAGCTTCACATTACGAAGGTAAAAATTTACATTATTTTGTCAATAACCTAGAACGCTTTAGAGACCATACTGTCGCTATCTGTGGGGGCGGTGACTCTGCTGTAGACTGGGCGCTTGCCTTAGAACCCATCGCAAAAAAGGTTTCTATCATTCATCGTCGTCCGCAGTTTCGAGCTCAAGAACATAGCGTAAAACAACTAGAAGAATCAAGCGTTGAAATCTTAACCCCTTATCTTCCTGAGCAAATAATCGGAAATGGTGAGAAAATTCAATCCGTTGTACTAAAACACGCTAAAGGCGAAGATCAAATTGAAATTCCTGTTGACGATTTCATTGTGAACTACGGCTTCTCTTCTTCTATCGGGGGCATGAAAAACTGGGGATTTGAAGTTCTAAGAAATTGTATTATGACAAATAGCCAAATGGAAACCACACTTCCTGGTGTCTTTGCGGTTGGAGATATCGCAACATATGACGGCAAAGTAAAAATCATTGCTACTGGATTTGGTGAAGCACCTATTGCCATTAATGCTGCAATGACGTATGTGAACCCAAATAGTCGACCAAGCACGATTCACAGTTCATCCATGTTCTAACCGTTTACAAAATTTCAAAAAAACGCTCAATTCACTTGGGCGTTTTTCTTTTTTGTGTTAAAATAAAAAGCTACTCTTTTTAAAAGGGTTTCATAATTAATAAAAAGGAGGATTTTTATGAAAAGCCCAAAAGAATTACACGAACGTTCTTTAGAATTGTTATCTGAACGTGGTGTAGACGTAGATCAAATTGCTGATTTAGTTTATTTCTTACAAGAAAAATATGTTCCAGGTTTGACAAAGGAAGAATGCCTAAGTAATGTTCACAGCGTTTTAAAGAAACGTGAAGTACAAAATGCTGTCATTACCGGAATTGAAATGGATAAACTTGCTGAGGAAAAGAAATTACATCCATTATTAAACGATATCTTATCTGAAGATGAACCTCTATATGGAGTCGATGAAATCTTAGCATTATCAATCGTTAACGTATATGGTTCTATTGGATTTACAAACTACGGTTATATCGACAAAGTAAAACCAGGAATTCTTAAAAACTTAGATGACAAATCAACTGGTAAAGTAAACATCTTCTTAGACGACTTAGTAGGAGCTATTGCAGCCGCTGCAGCAAGCCGTCTAGCACACAGCATTCCAGCAAAAGAAGAATTAGACTAATCATGCAAAAAGGATGAAGCACAACGCTTCATCCTTTTCTAAATTTATCGAGTGATACCTTATACGGTATCACTCTATTTTTATTCTCCTAAAACGAGTCCAGCAAATTCTTCTGCAGTGACTGCGCCAAAGTAGTTTCTTAAATCGATGGCACTTAAGACTTCTACTAAGTCCTCTTTCACCATACGAACGCCTTTTAGTTTTTCTTCGACTTCTTGAACATTTCCTTTAGCGAAGAAATCTCCGTAAATACGGCAATTTGAAATTCGCCCTTGTTCTACTTCTAGGTAGCATTGAATCGTTCCGCATGCAAAACGGCCATCACGGTAATCACTATATTGAGGAGATTGGCCATAATTCCATTCCCAGTTTTTATACTTAGAAGCTGTGAGTTCATCGATTGCTTTCCAATCTTCCTCGGTTAATACATAACGTTTCGCTTCATCAATCGAATTAATTCCTAAAATCTTACAAGTGATTAAGTTTTTGAACTCATCTACCGTCACATTCTGATATTCTGGAGCAAGATACGGACGAATACTTCCCACTCGCGCACGGACTGATTGGATTCCTTTGGATTGTAATTTCTTTTTGTTTGGATTCAAGACTTTTTCCATCGCATCATAGTCTACATCTAATAAGAGTGAGAATCCACCATATACACGACCATTACTAATCGTCATCGCAGCACCGGATACTTTTTTACCTTCAATCGTTAAGTCGTTACGACCAGTTTGTTCGACAGCTGTTGCACCAAGTTCATGTAAAGCTTTGATCGCTGGTTCATATGTTCTCTTGAAGTCGCCAAAAATTCCATTATCTTGAATTAAATAGCATACATTCACTGCACCAGAATCCACATATACGGCACCACCGCCTGTGTCACGACGAACAACAAGAATATTGTTTTCTTTTAAATATTCCTCGTTTACTTCAGCAACGGTATTTTGGAATTTTCCAATTTCAACTTTAGGGTCGCAGTAATATGGGAACAAGATGTCATCATCTAAGAAGACATTACTTTGCACATATACTTGCATCGCAAGCGCAACTGCACCATCTTTTACATATTTTCCATCACGGATTGGTTCGATTAAATACATCGTTTATTCTCCTTTAAGCTCTTGATAGGTCCCATGAATTAATGGGGCGATGTTTTCTGACAATTGTACGGTTTGCTCTCTTAGCGCCAGTGGGATGCGGTAATGCTTATGATTCATACTCACAAACAGCGTATTTGGATTAGATTGCACGCATTTTTGGAAAGGGTTCTTGATAAATTGCGGCGTTGTGAAACCTACTCCGATTTCTAAGAAGAGAACCTTATCATTTTTATGTTCTTCTAAGAACGCATCATAGCGTGCCTTTTGCGCAAAGAAATCTGCTGACTCGACCATCCCTTTTTCAGCGTTACGCTTATTAATTTCAAGAGGAGCTCCACATTCTGGACAGAATGGAATTAGTTCATAAGGAACCTTCATATCTTTTTGCTCGGCAATCATCTTGCGAACTAAGGCATCATCGCTATATGTTTTTGCATGACAATGCTGGTTGCACTGGAACAGCCCATACTCTCCTTGAATATGATAAACCTTCTCTTTGTCATAACCTGCTACCCAAAACGCATTATCCGCATTCGTTGTGATAATGTGGTATGGCTTGGCTTTGAGCATTTCTAATAGTTCCACGTAGGATTGTCCCACAGGTTGGTCCAAGTAATTAAGCGCGATAAAACGACTTTGAAACGCCCAATACTCTTCCCAACTCGGAAAATGAAATAGACTCGCCTGTAACATATCTAAAAATTGATACTTTTCAATAAAATCAGGAAAGGCGTCTTCGAATCGACTGCCAATGTAGGTGAACCCATCAGCCGCTGACATCCCAGCTCCGATACCAACCACGATGGCATCTGCTTCCTGGAATAAATCCGCCAGTAGACTAGCTTCAGTCGTTCTTTCTTTTTGTAATGCATTCCATTTCGTCATTCTACTGTTCTCCTGATAATAATTTCTGATAAATTGATTGATCTTCCTTGGTATAAGTCGAAAAGACAACGGTTATAGTTGAAGCCGTGTCCTGTAACCACTTGTTAACGGTATCCTCCGCAATAAGCGCTGCAGGTTCTTTTGGAAATCCAAACTCTCCTGTTGAAATTCCGCAAAAAGCAATCGAGGTTAGACCTGCTTCTCTAGCTGCTTCCAGACAACTTTTGTAGCAACTAGCAAGTAATTGTTCACGTAGTGGCGTTACTTTTTGCCCTGGAGACAAAAATGGCCCTACCGTATGAATAATGTACTTTGAAGGTAAGTTGAATGCTGGCGTAATTTTTGCTTTTCCAACAGGTTCCTTCTTCCCTTGCTTTTTCATTAAATGATGGCAAAAGGTTCGAAGTTCAATGCCTGAAAAAGTGTGAATAGCATTATCGATACAGCGGTGGTTTGGAATAAAACATCCTAGCATCTCACTATTCGCCGCGTTCACAATCGCATCGACTTTCAGTTCACATAAATCACCATAATAGAGTTTGATTTGGTCATTTGCTGTTGATATGCAATCTGCTAAAGTCTGCACTCTAGGAGCATGGTACTCTTTTAAATACTCGTTTTCCAAAGTGACATATTCTGCCGGGGCAACTTTTGGTTGTCTGATATTCACAAGCCCACGCCATTTCTCCTTCAACTCTTCTACCGTTTTCCCTTCAACTTCAGGGGATTCTCCTGCTTCCTGCGCCAAAAGCTCAATCATTTGTTTGAGCAACTGCTCTTCTGTATGATTATTCATCTTCTAATGCCAAGAATGCTGCTTCATCAACATCCGTCAATGTTACTAACCAGTGTTCTTCTGGTTTTTCAGAGTTTAATAATTTAGGATCTTCAGTTGCTGCTAAGTTTCTAGCAACGACTTTCCCTGCCAGTGGAGTCACAATCGACATCACTGTTTTACTTGCTTCTAAGCTTAAGATTTCGTCTTCAGCTTCTAATTGGTCATCCATGTTAAATTGAACGAAACCAATCGTACCGACATCATCTTGAAGTTCTGGAGTCATACGAATCGTGTAGTTTTCTCCTTCTTTATCAATCCATAAAAAGTTTGCAAATTTTCTCATTTTAATTTTCTCCTTTATACAATTCAGCAAGTAATTCCACTGAACGTTTTCTCTTTTCAATTGAACCGACGAGTGGAATAAATAAGAGCTCGTCAGGATTAGAGACTGCTCTTAGCGCCTCCATTTGCTCGTAAACTTCACGTGGATTTCCCACGATGAGTCGACTGCGGTTGCTTGCGATTTTCTCACGGTCCCGCTGTGTAAATTCATATTCTTCCACATCTTTTTGAGTTGGGAAGGTATGGAACTCCGCAAAATCCTGTTTTCCAAGCATCCATAAATCTAGTGGTTTCGCCATTCTTTCTGCTTCTTCACTCGTGTCTGCAATAACCACAAATACTGCTAGTACAAAGTTACTTGGTTTGCTATGTGGACCTGCTTTAAAGTTGCTGCGATATTTCTTGGAAAGAGATTTCGCCAACTCCACAGGATCTTGAGGAATATATGGAAATACACCATACACAAAACTCAATCCTAGAGAGGCCGCAGACTCAATCGACTGACCTCCCATCCCAAGAAGGAACTGTTCAGGAACCGTTACAGTTTCCGGAACAACCACACCTTTACGACGAGCCTCATTTAAATACTGTTGGAGCTTTTCTAACCAAAGGGCGTATTGCTCTTTCGAATAAGGCGACTGTAAGTGACGACCTACAAGAGGAGTCCCTGGCGAATTGCCAAGACCAATATCCACACGTCCCGGGAATAGTCCTTCAAGCGTTGACATAATTTCAGCTACCTTATACGGCGAATAATGCAAGCCCATAATTCCACCAGAACCAATATGAATGTTCTTCGTGTGGCTAGCAAGGTACGGAATAACCACTTCTGGAGCACTAATCGATAGTGCTGGCACATTATGATGTTCACTTACCCAGAAACGATGGAATCCAAGTTCATCTGCTAATTGCGCCAACTCTAGCGTTTCACGAATGGCCTCTACACTCGTCCTTCCTTCATCTACGAGACCATAATCTAAAAGACTAATTTTCATCTGTCTTTCTCCCCTCGTAGTTCACTTCTAGTCCTCTGAAGAAATCTCTAGCTTCTTTTTCAAGCGACTCCCCAAAGTCCATTAAAGGAACAATATCTTTAAAGGCTGCCTTTGGAATCGCTAAGGCTTCGAGGGCTTCTGGTTTAATCGTTAATTGAATTTCTGATTCATTACCTTCTTGAATCTTCACGGCAAATTCTGGATCCGTGATAAATGGTGTTGACAGACCAACTAAATCTGCATTTTCCAATGCTTCGAGGGCTTTTTCTTTAGAATTAATACCGCCTGAAGCAATCACTGCGACGCGTCCTTTCAAACGGTCATAGACGACTTTATTAACGAGTTCGCCTTGATGGGGTCCTTTGGCACGAACTTTATTTCTAAAGACATCGTGTCCCCAGCTTGCAATGGCTAAGTAGTCAATGTTCACTTTCTGAAGAGCTTCTTCGAAGAACTCAAGAAACTCATCCACCGTGTATCCAATTTGGTTTCCACGCGTTTCTTCAGGAGTTGCTCGAAATCCTAAAATAAAATCATCTGAAACAGTTTCATCAATCACTTCTTGGACAGCCGTTAAAACTTCCATCCCTATTCTTGAACGGTCCTCTAATGTCTTACAGCCATACTCATCAGTACGTTCGTTTGAGAACGTGGAGAAAAAGGTTTGAATGAGGAGTCGTTGTGCCGATGAAATTTCTAACCCGTCAAATCCAGATTGAACGGCAATTTGTGCAGCGCGGCGATAATCTCCAATAATACCATGAATTTCTTCTACGGTTAATTCTTTCACTTCATGTGGGAACGGCGATTGCAATGTCATCGCACTTGGGCCATACACATAGCGGTCACGATTTAAGGCATGGCTTGCAAAACGTCCTGCATGCGTTAATTGCAGGATTGCTTTAGCTCCACCTGATTTCATCGCTTTAGCTAGTTTAGTTAAGCCTTCGATATCATCAAGAGATGTCGCGCTAAATCCATACTCGAAAAGCTGTCCATGCTTATTCACGTAGGCCGCTCCTGTAATTTGAAGGGCTGCAGCATGCGCACGACGCTCGGCGTATTTTAAATCATCTTCTGTAATATGCCCTTCTTTTGTCGAAGAATTCGTCACCATTGGAGAAAGCACAAAGCGATTGTCCAATGTGACTCCTTTTTTTAATTCGAAAGACTTAAATAAATCTTCTGTTTCTATCACACTTTCACTTCTTTCTACTGTTTTGTTACTTGTAATAATTGTTCTTGCTCAAACCATTCTGCGATTTGTAGGAGAAGGTCTTCCCTTCCTTTTGCTGCAGCGAGTTGCACACCAATTGGAAGTCCCTCTTTGGTGCAGTGAACTGGCAAACTAATCGCTGGTTGACCAGTAATATTAAACCGCTGTGTAAACGGCGTATCTGCTACGCTCTCCTCAAACATTTCCCAGAGTAATTGTTGCTTCTGGTCTTTTGTAAACTCATCGATTCGAATGAGTTTGGACGTTAATTCTGTAGATAACTCATATGGATTAAGACCGGGAGCAGGCTGGGCAACCGTTGGTAGTAACAGCACATCATACTGCTCGTGCAACTGCGCCATCTGATTCGCATAACGATCCCAACTGGATGCTACTTTTGAATATTCCATCCCTGAAATATCAAGCCCACTTCGATAAATAGCCCAAGTCATCAGTTCCATATCGCCACGCGTTACTGATCGTCCTAGCTGTCGTTCAATATTTTGGAACATCAACGCTGTTTCCACCGAACTAATAATATAAAATCCCTTCTGCAGAGCGATACCGTCGACTGGATCTTTCTGAAGCAGGGTCACGGAATGACCATGATTTTCAAAAAAATGGGCCGCCTTCATCACCGCATCCACAGCATCTTTAGAGACCGCTTCACTCACTGGCGACTTTACTAACACGGCAACTCTTAATGGTTTTAACTGTTCTGCTGGATAAAGTTCTTCAACACTTAATTTCGGCAACGGGAACGGACTTTCCATTTGGCACTCTTGCAGGTGGAACAATAAATTTCTCGTATCTTGGACGGTTTTCGTCAGTGCAAAATGAACGGTTGCACCATTCCAGCCACGATATGAACCAGGGCCTGCAATCACACGTCCTCTAGAAGGCTTCAGTCCAATCAAACCATTATGGCTTGCGGGAATTCGGATTGAACCACCGCCATCACTTGCTGCAGCAACCGGCGTGATTCCACTTGCTACAACAGTAGCAGATCCACCACTAGAACCACCAGCATTTCGATCAAGATTCACCGCATTTCGAACGGGACCATGTAACAAGGAGTCACTCACTGTCTTAAAGCCGAACTCCGGCGTATTCGTACGTCCCAAAATAATAAACCCAAGCTCTTCTAAACGTTTGACAAAGTTATCTGTCTGCATGCTTTTTACATCTTTGAATAAACGTGAGCCATAAGTACAGATAGTCCCCTTCTGCTCTTGCCCTAGGTCTTTTAGAAAGATAGGCACTCCCGCAAAAGGTTGACTCTTTAATGAAAAACGTTTTGCTTTTTCTATGGCTTCCTCATATTGTGTATAAACGATAGCATTTAAGGAAGGATTCAATAATGTAGCTTTTTGAATAGACTCTTCAACTAATTCTAGTGGGCTAATTTCTTTTGACAAAACCATTTGCCCTAAAGTGGTTGCATCCAAAACATCTTCCTCCCATTTCTTCTCATACTATTTTATTAACAGGCCATTATAACCATGAATTTAAGCGGATTTCAAAGATAAGATTCTATAAAGACACTAAAAAAAACAACATCAGAAATAATTCCTATTTCTGATGTTGTCTCTTTACTTTGAGGTATCCATTTCACTGTATTTTAAAAGGAAAATTAGTACACAGACTGATAATAAGGAAATGAGACTTCCGACTTTCAACCCTGGCGGATCATAAGCCCAAACAATTTCATGTTCACCTCTTGTTAGTGTCACGCCCATAAACAAATCTAGTGATTTTTTCACCTCTTGTTTTTTTCCATCGACCAATACACTCCATCCAGAATGATAAGGAATCGTAAAGGTCGCAAATCCTTGATTCGAATCTGTAACTGTTACATGTGCTTTAACAGTCGAATTAGAGTAAGAGTCAATCGTAATAGAATTTTCTTTTTTGGTTTGTTCTAAAGCATTTGCGAGTGTTGGAATATCCAATTCATAAAATTTAATGTCTTGAACATTCCATTCTTTGACCTTTCCTTTTTCAAAAGAGAAATTTAAGGATGAAGCAAGATTTCCATTTCCAATTGGCCAAAGCTGATTCGAATGGAACCGAACTTCATAAGAATAATTCGTCCCGTCAAGCATTACTTTAGATTTATTAATATTTCCTGATTGCGATACAGGGATTTGAACAAAATAAAGTTTATTTGGACTCAACGGTATCGTCCATTGGATTTGTGTCTCTTCCTCCTCATTAATCGCCGTAAACTTTTCTCCAGACTGATTTAGATTTTTAACAATCGGTTTAGGGATAGTGATTTCCTTGAGAGCTGAAGTCGAATTTAATCCAATGACTTCCAATAACTGATTGAGATTCGAAACCGGAGCATTTTGATTGAAGCGAACATTTCTAGCCGTCGATTCATTGGTTAAAAAGCCTAAGGAGAAAACATATGGATTCTTATAGACCGTATATTTTTCAAAGGAATCTTCTTTTAAATACAGGCCTCTCATATCAGGAAAAGCCGATTTCTCATCTCCTGTCATCATCATTCTAGAAACACCAAGCATCGAATCGAGAATGACATTTCGATTGCTATAATTAGCGACTGATTGAGAAGTAGCTAAGCCTAATTGTCCCAACTTTTGAATCAACGAATACTCTAAGCTAGAAGTAAAATGAGAACCCCCATTGTAGCCAAACGCAATCGGAAAATTGGCATAGGAAAGTCCTTTATGAATTTCCATCCGCTGAAAATCATGGCGAGTTTGTCCATATTTTTCGTCAAACTTGGAGGCTAATGTCATTTGCTCTTGTATACTATCGCGACTGACAAAATAAGGAACCCTTCTTAAACCAATAAAGGCGTTTAAAGCGAGTTCAAACAACACAATTCCACTCAATAGCTGATATCTTCTTCGAATATTGATTTTTGGAATAAAAACAATCATTAAAACGATTGTCCAAATGACGAAAGCGAGTATTTTTTGTGAGGCATCCACAATTTTTAGAGAAGTCATCAACGAAGAAACTAGGATACTCCCAAATCCGACAGATGTCACTATTACATGAGTCCAATTAAATTCAGCCTTCCATTTCATTAAGCTCTCTGAAGCAAGTACAAATAGAAACGAATTAGCAATCCAAGAGTTTCTAAAATAGAAGCCTACTGGTCTTTGTCCCATATGCCAAATTTGATCTAACCCTTGAATATGAAAAGACAATATCATTGCAACTAGCACAATGGACGCCATGATTTTTTTCCTTAAGGTAATTTCCTGACAGGCATAAAAGGTGAACAACCCAAACAATCCTAGACTCCCTACAAATAGCTGAGGAAGTGCTTGCGGATCTCCCCATTCTTTTTCCCCGAAAGATCCTACGATAAATTTTTGACTCATTGAAACTAAGTCATTAACCGCTTTAAAGGACCATTCAAATGTACTACTAGCGCTGGCTTTGCTTTCTAATAATGCACTGAAAACCGGTAACAGCCAAAATGCAGCCATCCCTACTCCAATGAGAGAAAAAAGAGCTACTCGCATGATTTTTGCAAAAGTTTCTTTCCACGCTATTTCTTCAGAAAAAGCGATATACATGGTGTATAGAATAATCAAAAGGCACATCATATATCCTGTATAGAAATTGGTAATCAAACTAAGTGCTAAAAATACGGGAAGTTTTATGGATTTCTTTCCATGGAAAATATCCTCAATCCCCAAAAAGATAAAAGGAACATAAACCAAATTATCTAAAAAATTAGGATTATAATGCTGAGAAATGATAAAACCACTTAAAGCATAAGAAGTACATAATCCAACTGCGAGCCAGTATCGTTTCGATACAGCTTGATATTTTTTCTCAATAAAATAACCAAATACCACTCCCATAACTCCAAAACGAATTAAAGGAATGATATAACTGATGACATGAAAACTCGAGATAGGAAAAAGCACATATAAAAAAGTGAACGGACTTAAACTATTAAATCCCCACACACTCGGCATTGCTCCTCCTAATGATTTTTCAAATGACCAAAACAGTCCGCTAAAATCGCCATTCCAAAACATTTTATGTAATCCTATATATAATGGAAAGTATTGAGAAAGAAAATCTCCACTATGAATAGAACTTTTTGAAAAAGGGGTCAAACCTAAACATAGGAAGACCCCCAACATCAATATAAATGGAATAAAAAATAACGAACTATACTTTAATTTCAATTTTGAAATTGTCATTACAGTCTACTCCTACTGGATTAAATCCACTTTTTATAAATTGCAACTCCGTAAATTACGATAGAGAAAATAGAAATGATTAAGCCTGCCATAAAGCCATCTGGTAAATAGGTCATCTCAATAGTATGTTCTCCAGAAGTAATTGGGAAGGCTAATAAACTATCCCAAATTTTCTTAGTTCCAACTACTTTTCCATCTACCTTCACTGTCCATCCTCTATCATATGGAATACTTGTCATCATCCAAGTACTATCATCCGTAATATTTACAGTTCCTTTAAAACTACTTTGATTCCAGTGTTCTACTTTTAAGCCTTGGCGTTGTCGTTCTTCGATAATGCGATTGGCTAAAGTGCCATTCGTTCTTGCTAGACGTAAGCCTGAAAGGTTAAATTCTTCATTCGAATCAATTTCAATCGTCAAATCTACTGCTTTTCCAAGTGAGTTGTGAGCAATTTGAATTAATTGTGCTTGTTGAAATTTATTTTGGAAATCATAACTATTTCCATTCAGCAAAATTCTAACGTTATTTTTATTCGAATGAGAAAGAATCTGAGGAATCGATACCCAATAGTCTTCAGAAGACTGAGGAACTAAATGATATGTAATCTTTCCTGGTTTTGAAGAATCAATTCGTCGATACGTTTCAGGTTTTGAAGAATCAAACACTTCCATATTTTCTAATTGCACATCATTGGCAGCTAGAATCGTTAAGTAAGACTCACTCGTTTGTCCCATTGCTTGAACAATTTTATTATGGTTTTGAATAGGTTGATGATTTTCAAGTTTAACCTTCGTCGTATCATCATTCACTCCAAATGCAATTGGTAAAATTGGACCACCTTGATAAGTAATCGTTCTAGTTGCTTCAAACACAGGTTCTTTAGTCGTAATATCTTTTCTGGTTACCATATTTCCAAATACGTACATTTTAGAGGTATCCGGATATTCCTTCGTATATACAGGTTTTGGAGCTACTAAATATTTCACAGAGAATAGCGCATCTTGGAAAGGCGTACCTTGATAATAAGTAGTAGCATTAATTCCGTTATTTCCTAATCGGTCAAATAAATCTCTCGTACTATTTTCTAAGTTAGAACTAAATACAGATAACCCTGGATAATCCACCATAAATGGATCATTTTTACTTAAATTAAATGATTTATTAATACGATAAAAATCAGAATGATCTGGTCTAATCGGATTAATCGCTTCTTTTAATTGAAGTACCGCATCATGATACTTATAGGCATCTGTATACCCCACTCTAGACTGAACAATAGCCGCATTTGCCGTCAGTTCAACCACCGTGAGTGCTGCAATAACGACCCATGGTTTCTTTACCTTTGTCCAGAATAAAGCAAGAAGGATAATCATATAAATTCCGATTGTGGCTATGCGTTGCCAAACCGTCAAGAATGAATGAGTTTGATACTGAACAATCACAAAAATAATGGCCATACCGACAAATAAAATACTCGCTTCTTTTGGAGTAAAACGTTCCATTTCTCTTAAACTTAAATAAGAAAGATAAATCAAGAAGAAAGCAATAATCCATGAAAAACGATAGAAGAATCCGGCAGGGTTTTGACCCATATGCCATAATTTACTTGTAAACTCATGGGCACATGAAATGAGGAAAATCGTTAATACAAATCCTGCTGCAATCTTGCCCCATTTTGTAATTTTATTAGAAACAAAATAGTAAATAGTCCCTAAAATACCTAAACTTGCAACATAAATATTTGGCAAGTTTGGTCCTGCTGGCCAAGATTCATTGTCGAAAGCTCCTAAAAATAATTTAGCCAAAATTTCTAAAGGATTGATTTGCAAAGTCCATTCAAATTTTAAAGAGCTTTGTAATCCACCTTTTGTAGAAACTAAACTAATAATAATCGGCAATAGAATGACTGCAACCATCCCTACTGCAATAATGGAAGCACTCGCTAATTTCAACAAACGTTCAAACGTAATTTTGAAGTTCGTAAACTCTTTAGAGCGGATAATATAAAAGAATGCATAAATCACCACAAAGATACAGGTCATATAGCCCATATAGAAATGAACAAACAATGCAAGAGCAAGCATTCCGATATAGCCCTTTGAAGATTCATTATCTAAAACTTGTTCTACTCCGATTAATACAAGTGGCAAGACAATCATGCCATCGTAAAAAATAGGGTTCATTTGATAACTAACATTAAACCCATTTAATGCATAGATTGTCGCTACAATTGGTAATAAATAGGCTTTTTTCTTTAAGCCATCATATCGCTTTACTAAAAAGTGCGTCATTGTTAGACCCATCGTTCCATAACGTAAGGCAATGGTCACAGGAACAACCCATTGAAAATTCTCTTCAGAAAACAATAGAAACAGAAAATTAAAAGGACTCAATAAATTAAATCCCCAAATCCCAAGCATTCCTCCTCCAATCGACTTAGAGAACGAATAGAAAAAACTGCTCCAATCTCCATTTAAAAATAAATGTTTAAAATAGGCATAGAGACCAATATATTGTGCATTAAAATCAACCGCCATTAATGATTTAGCACCAAAAGGGAAAAATCCATCTATGATCCAAGCTACGAGCATAATTAGCATCGGAGCTAGGAAACTAGCTAAATAGACTTTTTTCTTAGTTGTCATTTTGCTCTCCTTTCTGAGTCATGTTGGTTTGATCCACAAGATAATGAGGGCGTTTTTTAACTTCGTAATAAATTTTTCCAATGTATTCGCCTAACACGCCGATAGAAATCAGTTGAATTCCTCCAAAAAGAACTACTGAAAAAATAGTTGTGAAATATCCACTAACCATCGTGTCAGGGGCTACAAAATATTGTACAAATGACCACAATACATAAGCGACTGAAATCATTAAACAGAAAAGACCTAAGTTAATACACATTCGCAATGGTTTGTCATTGAAAGATAAAATCCCTTGAATAGCATAATTCAACGAAAACTTCAATGAGTACTTAGTTTCTCCCACTGTACGAACTTGATTTTCATATTCAATTACTTTTTCTTTGAAGCCAATCCAAGAAAAAATTCCTTTAGAAAAACGGTTATATTCTTGTAAAGATAAAATGGCACGAACGGCTTTACGACTGAATAAACGGAATTCTGATACTCCATCCATTAATTCAATGTCCATCATCTTATTGGCTAATTTGTAAAAATGTTTTGCTAAAAACGTACGGTGCGGTTTCTCTCCTGTCCGTGTACGTCTCGCGCTAACAACATCATAGCCTTCTTGATAAGCCGCTATCATCTTAGGTAATAGTGCAGGTGGATGTTGTAAGTCTCCATCCATTAAAATCACAGCTTCCCCAGTTGCGTATTCTAGACCTGCTATCGTCCCAGCTTCTTTACCAAAATTTCTACTAAAACTAATGTATTTTACGCGAGAATCTGCATCTGCAATGGCCAGCATCTTCTCAAAAGTACGATCTTTACTCCCGTCGTTAATAAAAATTAATTCAAATTCAGCTTGTGTGATTTGATTAATTTCTTTTACTAAAGCATCATACATTTTTTGAATCATATTTTCTTCGTTATAAAATGGAATTACAATCGATAATTTCATTGATTCATTCCCCCAATCCTTAAAAAATTCGCTATCCCTATCATATCATTTTTTCATGAGTAGTGCTTCCAAAAATGAATATTTTTATAAAAAAAGAGAAGCAACCTTCGATAAAAGGTCACTTCTCGTATAAAAAGACTAGATTTCTTTTAAATTTTTAATCAATACATTGGTTCCCAATAACCCGAGTAGTAATATGCTAAAGACCACAATAAAGCAAACCATAAAAAATTCTTCTGGCAAAGCTAAAATAATAGGATCTTTCTTGGGATCAAAAATCCAAGCATCATTGTTAAAAAAGAGCTCATGAAATTTAATAAACAATGTATTAAAAAAGCTTGCAATACCAACACAAACGAAAATCGGAACAAGAACTAGCCACCGAATTGGCCTTCTCAAAAGCCATGTTAGACGCCTTTGTTTTAAGGACCGAATTCCAAAAAAGCTGACTAAACCAGATGAAAGGAATATCGCAAAATTAATAAAGAATAGCCTTTTGACTTCAAAAAAATGAAATAATCCTTGCTGAGAACTCGTAAAATTACTCATCACCAGTGAATCATTCAATGGATTCGTCAAATATCCTATCAGTTCATGATAATTTGTTTTAAGAACATCTGCACTGTATCCAGTCATTTTTTCTACTCCAAACCACTGAATGGACCAATGGTATAGAGGTTCGAAAAAGATCACAAAGGTAATTCCTAAACTTAACCAGAATAAAAATAGAGCAGTAGCGATCCCCCATTTTTGAACTCGATAAGGTCTCATTAAATGTTCCATTTACTCAAATCCTCTACTAAATGGGTTGGTTGTTCCTCTACGTTCAACAATGTTTCTTTTGTAGAAAATCCAGTTAAGACCATAATTGTATCCATTCCATATTGAATACCTGCTTGAATATCTGTTTGATAATTATCTCCAACCATGGCAATGTCTTCTTTTGAAAAATGTGAGTTAGGGAACTTCGTATTAAGATAGTCTAATGCTGATTCCATAATGATACTACTAGGTTTACCAATAACAATCGGTTCCACTTGGGTAGCTACTTTTAAGAATCCTGTTATTGCTCCTGAACCAGGAACAGGGCCTTTTTCACTCGGTAAATTGGAATCGATATTTGTAACAATATAAGTTGCTCCACCTCTAATAGCTAAAGTCGCTTTCTCTAAATCTTTATAAGTAACATTTCGATCTAAAGATTGTAAAACTAATTCAGGATTTTCTGAATCCAGTGTAAAGCCCGCTGTTTTTACTTGGTTCTTAATCGCTTCTTCTCCGATTACCATAATACGCTCCACTGGGTAGTGCGATTTTATGTAATCTACAGCAGCAACGCCGCTCGTATACACTTCAGCTGCTTCAACATTTGTCCCATAATTTTCACGCAAGTTTTGAGCCACTTGTTCAGGAGTTTTCGTCGCATTATTTGTTACGAATAAAAACGGGATATTGGCTTCCTGTAGTCTTTTAATAAAAGCTTCTGCAGTGGGAATCCGTTCCTTTCCCTTATACATGGTTCCGTCTAAATCAATAAAATACGCTTTATACATTTATTTCCCTCTTTGTTGGTTTTCTCTAATATGGAATCCTTTTTTCTGAGGATTTTTAACGACACTTTTTTTCACCTTGCTACTTGAAGATTTTTCAACTTCTTTCATTGAGAAATGTTGCGAATTTGATTTCTTCGTTTTCGGTTTAAAAGTCTTTTCTCCATATTCCTTCATTGTCTCTTTTGGAATAAATTCTTTTAGATTAAAATCTTGTTCTTTTTTATTGCGCGGATTTGTTTCATTATTGCGACGCTTTTGACGATTTTGAGATTTCTCTTTGAATTTACGATTTTGTTGATTTCTCGCAGGAGCATCTAAATCTACTGGACTAAATACATGCTCTCGTCTTGGATTATTTTGGCGTTTTCTTTGAGAACTTCTCTCACGTCTTGGTCGTTGTGGTTTTTCTTCCTCAAGAACAGGTTTGTGTTTTGCCTCAGGATCTCTTTCTAATACAAAATACTGACAGCCAAAATTGCAATATTCCAAAATATACTCTTGTAAATAATCAATATCTCTATCTGGTGTTGCTAATTTATGAGAATGTTTAAAGAAGCCCTTTAATCGTAATTTTTCATGGCCCCAATCCCCTACAATATAGTCATAACGCTCAAAAATATCGTTATATCGTTCATTGAATGCTTCAATATTAAAGCCGTTTCTATAATCTTCAATGATTTGGTAATGTACCTCATCGACCAAAATTGTCTTTTCGTCCACTACCACCGCTCTTTTTGGTTCTTCTTCAGGATTCGTCACAATTTCTTGCAAAACTTGACTCAATTCATCTGAAAGCGTCTCTACGGTTTTCTCAGTCATGATAGTTCCTTTCTTTAAAAATTAATTCTTTTTCAATAATCGTTCTTAATAAATCTGGATATAAAATTTGGTTGATGCCTTTTTCTTCAATCATCGGGAAAAAAGGAACAAAACGCATATGGTCTGGGCACACAAATGTAATGATTTCATCGTCTGCTAAAACTTTTCCATTGACGATAATTTCTTCACCCTTTTTAGAAAAACCAGTATATAAGATCTCTCCAAATAGTTTACCACGAAAACCATATCCGCGAATAGCTTTTTCTAGTAATTCTGGTTGTTGTTCTTCAAAAACTCGGAGTAATTGTTTGAAATTTTTTACAGAAAATTGACTTTTATTTAAGTGAATCGGATGAGGCATACAGTCATGTAAATCAAACTTCGTTAACGCCCCCTTCTTAAACTCATGCACGAAGAGACCAGTATACGTAAATGCAATTGGAATCCCTGTTTGCCTAATCATGGCTTCAAGGGAAAGTTGTGCCAAGTCTCTTACTGAATAATCTGGAATCTGACGAAGAACAATATTTTCTTTGAGTAATTTGATTCCTTCTTCTAGGTAGATTTTTCCTTCATCTGTGGCAGAATCCTCTTTTAGCGTTTCAACTTCAATCATACTTTCTTCTAAAGAAATCAGCTTTTCTTTCTCGGTTTTTAAATGGAGCTCTCCAATGTAAGCACCATATTTGAACCCACCCGTTAAGAGTGTTTGGTTTACCCTTTTTCCTTCTTTAAATAAATGATGTGTGTGTGCTCCAAGAATCACTTGAATTTCTGGATACGATTCGGCTATCAAGGTATCCAAATCAATACCTAAATGGGATAAAAGGATAATTTGGTGTCCCTCACTAGCAAGTCTAGGAACTAATCTTTCAAGCGTTTTTAAAGGGTCTTCAATCCAATATCCATTCGGTTCATAACTTTCTGGATAGGAAGCTGTCAGCCCTAGTATCGCAATACTACACTGATCAATTTTTTCGAATTGGATTTCAGTTGCATAAGGCGGTGTTTCCCCTGTAGATTGCCACTTCACATTAGAGATAATGACTTTAAACTCCTTTTCCTTATAGGCACCTTCTAGTTCTTCTGGAGTATAAGCAGTCCCTTCATTATTTCCTAGTGTTACAAAATCTATTTTTTGCTGATTCAAAATGGCCGACGCAATTTGCCCATTTTTTGCTTCCACAAGAGGATGAACTCGATCAATCAAGTCTCCTAAATCAACTGCCCAAACAGTGTGACCTAATTCTTCAAGTTCTTTCCTTCTGGCCCTCATAAAATTCGTTTGCGTTTTTAACGAATGAAAATTTGAGTGCATATCATTCACGTGAAGAATCGTTAAATCACTCATCAATTTCCTCATGACTAGCATTATTAAACAAGGTTGCTTCAGTCATTTTTTGTAAGTCTTTCGGTGCCAATTCCATTTGCAAACCACGCTTTCCCGCTGAGATGCGAATAGTCTTATGGTGCATCGCACTCTCCTCAATAAAAGTTGGAAATTTCTTTTTCATACCGATGGGAGAGCAACCTCCGCGCACATACCCAGTAAGAGGTTCGAGCTGATCTAGAGATAGTAATTCAACTCTCTTATTCCCTGAAATTTTTGCCACCTGTTTTAAATCTAATTCCTTATGAGCGGCAATACAAGCAACTAGATGCCCTGTTCTATCCCCTGTTAACACAATCGTTTTATACACTTCTTCAACAGGAATTCCCATTCCATCTGCAGCATGAAGCGCATCTAAATGAGCGGTATCCACATCATACTCATGAATAACATAGGGGATCTTGGCTTGTTCTACCATTCTTACAGCATTTGTTTTGATTACTTTTTTCTTTTTCACGTGAAATCACTCCTTCTTTTATTCTACCATAAGGAGCATTCTAAATAAAATTCCGTTTGACATAAAAAACAACATCCCCTAAGAAAAAACTTAGGGGATGTTAGATTAACCTAGTAAGTTTAATCGACGAATAAAATCGTCATTGGACTTTGTTTCTTTCAACTGTTTCACTAGTTGCTCACTTGTCTCAAGCCCATCACCTTTAATCGAATGACGCACTTTCCATATCACATCAATGATTTCTTTTGAAAGTAACATTTCTTCTTTACGCGTTCCTGAGCGCTTAACGTCAATCGCAGGAAACACTCTTCTTTCTGCAAGTTCTCTTGAAAGATGGATTTCTGAATTTCCAGTTCCTTTAAACTCTTCATAAATGACATCATCCATTCGACTTCCCGTTTCAACTAAAGCAGTCGCTAAAATCGTCAAACTTCCGCCTTCTTCAATATTTCTAGCCGAACCAAAGAATTTTTTAGGGCGATAGAAAGCAGCAGGATCAATCCCCCCGCTTAAAGTTCTTCCTGAAGGTGGAATCGTTAAATTATATGCTCTAGCTAATCGTGTCAAGCTGTCCATTAAAATAATGACATCTCTCCCGTCCTCCACTAGTCGCAAAGCACGTTCCAATACTAATTCACTAATCTTAATATGATTTTCTGGGAGCTGATCAAACGTTGAATAAACCACCTCAGCATTTACTGTTCGTTCAATATCTGTTACTTCTTCTGGTCGTTCATCGATTAATAAAATAATCAACTCAGCATCTGGATGATTGGTCGTAATTCCATTAGCAATTTCTTTTAATAAACTTGTCTTCCCTGCTTTTGGTGGAGCAACAATTAGCCCTCGTTGCCCAAAGCCAATCGGACAAATTAAATCCAGCATTCTAGAGGCGATTCGCCCTCTTGTTGTTTCCAAAATCATTTGCTTTTCTGGATAAAGTGGTGTAAGTCCTGGGAAATGATCTCTTTCTTTTGCCTCTTCGGGATCTTTTCCATTTACAAATCCCACTTGCATCAACCCATTGAACTTCTCTCCTTGGCGAGGAGGACGTGCAGTTCCACTCACTAAATCTCCATTTCGAAGATCAAAGCGTCTGATTTGGGAAGAAGAGATGTAAATGTCTTCTTGACTACTTGAGTAGTTGATGGGTCTAAGGAATCCAAAGCCCTCTGCGCGATTAATATCCAAGACCCCTTCTACTTGAAAAAATCCCGTAGCTTCTTCTTGGGCGCGAATAATCGCAAGTGCCAATTCCTTTTTATTCATCTGGCCATAATAAGGAATTTTATAATGTTTAGCAAAGCCGTACATCTCTTTTAAAGTCTTTTCTTGCAAACTTTGCAAGGTAACAGTTTCTACTTGTTCTGGCATATTGTCCCTTCTTATTCTTCAATCATCGTAATATCAGCACCTAGAGCTTGAAGTTTCTCAACAATATTTGAATAACCTCTAAGAATATGTTCAATATTAGAAATCTTAGTCGTTCCTTCAGCCATTAATCCCGCGACTACAAGTCCAGCTCCAGCACGAAGATCACTTGCAGCAACTTCTGCTCCTACTAGAGGCGTTGGTCCTTCAAATGTAATAATATCTTCAATCACTTTTCCATGGGCTCCCATACGATTTAATTCTGGAACATGCCCAACACGTTTTGGATAAATGGTGTCTACAATCATCGCAGTCCCATTTGCTTTCATAAATAATGGAGTAATCGTTTGTTGCAGGTCTGTAGCAAATCCTGGATACGGCATGGTTTTAATATTCACTGCCTTAAGATTTGTAGAAGGATAAACATAGATATCATCCTCTCCAACTTCCATCTTGACGCCCATCTCATCCATCTTTGCAATGAGACTTTCTAAGTGTTCAAAAATGACATTTTTAACGCGAACTCCTTCTCCAACTGCTGCGGCAACTGATAAATAAGTTCCTGCTTCAATGCGGTCAGGGATAATTGTATGACTACATCCGTGGAGTCTTTCTACTCCTTCCACACGAATCATACTTGTTCCTGCTCCTTTAATATTGGCACCCATTTTATTTAACAGTGTCACTACATCGATAATCTCAGGTTCACGAGCGGCATTCTCAATAATCGTTTTTCCTTTAGCACGAACAGCAGCTAATAAAACGTTGATGGTTGCCCCTACAGAAACAACGTCCATATAAATTTTTGTTCCTACTAGACCTTCTTCATCGGTTGATAAATAGATTGCCCCATCATGATCTACTACATTGGCACCTAAAGCTTTGAATCCTTTTAAATGTTGATCGATTGGTCGTGGTCCTAAGAAACACCCGCCAGGAAGTCCTACCACGCCTTCTCCAAACTTCGCAAGAGTTGCTCCCATAAAATAATAAGAAGCTCTCATACTTTGGATTTTTCCTTTTGGCATTGGGATGGATTTCATTTCCGTTGGATCAATGGTTAATGTGCCATCTATATATTCTGTTTTCACGTTAAAATCATTTAAAATCTCAATTAATGCAGCAACATCTTGGATGTCTGGTACACCTTCTAATACTACTGGTTCTTCAGCGATAATAGCAGCCGGAATTAAAGCTACTGTACTATTTTTTGCTCCACTAATGGTCACTTCACCTTTTAATGGTTTCCCACCGTTAATGACTAATTTTCTCATACTAAAATTCCTTTCACTAAATCTTCTCAGTTATTATACCATGTTCCTATAAGAATCTGCTATATTTTAACCATTTATAGCAATTGTTAACCTGCATAAAAAATACAGTTGACAATCAATTGAAATCTGTTACACTTAAAAACATGAATATTGACGAAAGGAGGCTATTATGAGTACTAAACAGGAAGTTTTACGTCTATTATATAGCACCGTAGACAAACCCCTTTCTGGACAAGATATCGCTGACCAATTGAAACTTTCTCGAACCGCAGTGTGGAAAGCTATTCAGCAATTAAAAAAAGACGGTTACGAAATTACCTCAAGCACAAAAGTAGGTTATCAATTATCCAGACAGACAGATTTGTTAACCCTTGAAGGCATTCGGACTCATCTAGGTGAACAATTACAAGATTGGGATATTCAAGTCTTTGAGAAAACCACTTCAACCAATGATTTAGCTAAAAATTATGGTGCTTCAGGAGAAAGGGTTCCAACCTTTTTTATTGCCGAAGAGCAAACAGCTGGACGTGGCCGTCTCGGAAGAACCTTCCTCTCACCTCCCAAATCTGGTTTATACATGAGCATCTGTATTTTTCCTGAAGGTGATTTGGATAGTATTTCATTAATCACTTGCGCTACGGCTGTTGCCGCAACGCGTGCAGTAGAATCTTTCATTCACGAAACCGTCGGAATTAAATGGGTAAACGATCTCTACTACCACGATAAAAAGATTGCTGGCATCTTAACAGAGGCGGTAACAAATATTGAAGCTCAAAGGGTGGATGCGTTGATTGTTGGCATGGGAATTAATTTGCATATCGACGACGCCATTATTCCAGAGGACTTAAAACCAATTATCGGTTCCCTCTTTTCTCCGCAAGAGATTCCCAAAAGTTTTAGCCGCAACGAATTTGTAGCTCGTTTCCTTAAAGAATGGAATCAATGCTACGAGGCCATCAATTCGGGTAAGCGTGACTTCATGGAAGAGTATAAATCTCATTCGATTATTGTCGGAAAGAAAATCAATGTCATTAGCGGTATGAAAACATATCCCGCCACTGCAAAAAGCGTGGACAATAACGGTCATCTCATCGTTCAAACAGACGATGGATCCATTCATTCATTATCATATGGCGAAGTAAGTATTCGCCCAGAAAATTAAATCATTAGGAGTTAAACACATGAAAAAATTATCAATTCAAACAATTGTACTTGCTGCACTTATTGGTGCACTCTGCTACGTATCTAGCTACTTAAAAATCCCGATTGGACCAGTACCATTCTCAGCACAAACTGCTACAGTTATTTTGGCATCACTACTCTTGCCACCAGTTGCTGCATTTGCTGCTCAATTTATTCACTTCCTATTACTTTTCTTATTAGGAGGAGGTACTGCATTATTTATTTCTCCATCATTTGGTTTTGTAATTGGATTTATGGTTGCTGCACCTGTCATCTCATTTATTGGAAACCGTATCAACAATATTTTTGGATGGGTTCTAGCCGCACTTGTTGGTGAAGTCATTTTCTACGTCATCGGAATTCCTTATATGACCTTTGTACTCTTAAGCATTAAGATGCAAGAACTAAGTCTTCAACAAATCCTTGGCTTCGGTTTATATCCGTTCATTCTTCCTGATTTAGGGAAATTAGTGATTGCAGTCTTTCTTGCAGACCGTATTAAAGTTCTTACAAAAAAACACAATTAAAAATATAAAAAATAAGCTAGGCTTAATGCCTAGCTTATTTTTTTGTGTATTCTGACTAACCCCAGAATTTAACTCCTAGTATGTGTCCTAAGAACGCAAAACCGATTCCGGCAACTAATAGAAGAACGATACAACGTAATGGCGTCCATTTTTTACGCGCTAATAAGTAATATAGTCCTAAAGTAATTCCAAGTGGAATTAATTTTGGTAATACACCATCTAAGATTGTTTGGATAACGATTGGTTTTTCACCGTTTGCGATTTGAATCCCTAATTTAGTACCACCGTAAAGGCTAGTTAAAGCCCCCACAACGAATACTCCAAGGATTGAAGCAGCACGAGTGAATTCTTTGGCATTTGCAGTAAAGATACCAATTGCATCTGTTCCTAAATTATAAGACCAGTGCATTAACCAGTAACGAATTGCAAATTGTGCAATATTGAATACTGCCAAGAATAGTAATGGTCCAGCGATGCTTCCTTGTAAAGCAAAGTTTGAAGAAATACCGGCTACGATTGGAACTAATGTGAACCAGAATAAAGCGTCACCGATACCACCCAATGGTCCCATTGCAGCAACACGTACCGCACGGATTGTTTGAATATCTGCTTTGTTTTGTTCAAGAGATAATACAATCCCCATTACGAATGTTACTAAGAATGGGTGAGTATTAAAGAACTCTAAGTTATGAGACATTGATGCAGCTAAGTCATCTTTGTCTGTGTGGATTTTTTCTAACCCTGGTAAAATACCGTATAACCAACCAGCTGCTTGCATACGTTCATAGTTGAAAGAAGCTTGTAGGAAAATTGAACGCCATGCCATTTTATTTAAAGTCGCTTTATCTAAGCGTGGAGCAGGCGTTTGGTTTTTATAAGAATCTGGAATATTATATGCCATCTTCTTCACCTCCATCGTTCACAATGCTAGCACCAGCTGTTTTGAATTTTGTATGGATTTGGAAATCCCAGTATGCAATTGCAAAACCAACAAACGCTAATAATACTAATGCAGAGCCACCTAAGCTTTCACTTGCAGAAACAATGTTTGCTAAAGCAAAACCTAAGAAGTAGAAGCCCCATAGTTCTTTAGAAACCATTACTTTAAGTAAGATTGCAAACCCAACAAAGCGCATCATACCCCCTGCTGCACCTAAACCAGCCATAAACCATTCAGGAATAGATTTCGTTAAAGTATCCCCGATTGTTTGTCCACCGATAAAGAATAATACAACTACAAGACCAAAGATAGCCCCAAGAGCAGCCATCGCTAAGTAGTTCAAGCGAACAATACCTTTTGGATTAGCATCATGTGCATATCCATCGGCTACTGCCATCATTGGTGACATTAAAGCAAAAATCAAAGTAACGCCATATTGACCTAAAAGTGCAAATGGAACAGCCGCACCTACTGCAGCAGCTGGATCTAATTTAAGACTGATAGCCAAAACTGTCGCCATAATTCCACCGATTACGGCATTAGGTGGTTGTGCCCCACCGACTGGCATGTTACCGATTGTCATTAATTGATAAGTACCCCCAACAATTAAACCAGTTTGGAGATCTCCCAAAATAGCTCCAATCACAGGACCCATAACGATTGGTTGATAAAGTGATTCTAAAAAGCTAAATTGGTCAATCGCAGCTACAAACGTTACTAGGAATACTAATAAAATTTGAATAAAACTTGCTTGCATATTCATTGACCCCTTTTATAAATATAAATTATTGAAATAATTTCGATACGTCTTCTTTTCCTTCAGTTGGAACTTTCTGAATTTCAAGTTCGACTCCTAACTCTTGCAGTTTCTTAAATGCAGCTACATCTGCATCATCCACTGCGACAACACCTGCAACTTGACGTTTACCCTCCGCCATATGCATGTTCCCAATGTTGACTTTTTTAATCGGTACCCCCCCTTCTACTAGTTTTAAAACGTCTTGTGGATTTTCACAAATAATGAAAATCAACTGACGATCTGCTGCCTTACCGATGATGTTAATCGTTTTTTCAATCGTGAAGTAACGAGTCTGTGCACCAGCAGGAGCAGCCATATCCATTAACCCTTGACGCATCGGATCTCCCGCCACTTTGTCATTGGCTACTAATAATAGGTTGGCCCCTAAATAAGAAGACCATTGAGTCGCCACTTGACCATGGATTAAACGATTGTCAATTCGTGTTAATAAAATATTTGGCATTGTTCGCTCTCCTTTCATAAAAAGCTAAGTTCATTATATCTAATTCTAACGATTTTTGGAAGCGTTTAACAAAAAATATTTTTAATATTTTCTTCATTGTTTCTTCTTTATCATTTTCATTCATTCTTTCAATAGAAAAAAGAATGATATGTTTTAAATTCCCCCATTTTTTAACATGTTTTTTATATAAAAAAAGAAGCTTGAACTTCAAGCTTCAGAAAATTTATTTTTTGGTATTTTTAATCATTGCACTTGTTCCACTGAAAGTGACGACTAATCCAAACGCAATTACGATCATTCGATTCAGTATCTCTCCAGATACAAAGAAACTTCCAGCAATAATCAGTATTCCAACCAGACTTACCATCCAAGTTTTAACAATTGGGACGGTTGAATCCTCTACTGCTTCTTTCTCTATTTCCGAAATAAAAACCTCTTTTTTCACAAGATATTTTGGCAAAATACTTTTAACATAAGCAATTGTTGACAATGCGTAAAAAAGCAGTGTTGCTAAAATACTTAGGAGGATACTCTCCGGATAAAAGCTATAGATAATGGCACCCATTGCTAAGGCAATAATGAGGCGATGTCTAAAGGCGTTAAAAGTTACTAAATCCTCATCTGGAATTTTATAAACACTCTTTAATAAAGGTAAATAAAAATACTTTTCTCCATCTTTTCCCGTATAGAATTCACCAAAGAAAGACTTCATAGATTCACCTTTATAAGACTTCAGAAATTGCATATCGAGAAACGGTAATGATAACTCCTTTAGCAATTTCTACTTCAGTCTTTTCTTCATCAATTTTTTTCACAGTCCCGTATAGACCATTTGCACAAATCACTCTTTTTCCTACCTGCAAATCACCGTGCAATTTTTCGAAATATTGTTGCTGGCGCTTCATATTCTTTCTAGAGAAGAAATAATAAACCCCTAAAATAACAGCAACAAAAACGATAAATGTCAGTGAACTCACTAAAATAATTTCTGCTGTCATTAAATTCCATCTCCGTCTTCTTCGACCACTTTATCTTGAGGCGTTGGAAGACTCACCTGTTGAATGGCTTCTCGACCTGCTGTTAAACTTTGAGTCACTACATCTTGAGCGCTTGAAGCAAACTCGCGTAACATCGCTATTTCAATTAACATTGGTAAGTTTGTACCTACGACAACCTCAACATTATCAAAATCCATTGATGCAACCATTGCTGATTTGAAAGGACTTCCTCCTAAAAGGTCTGCAAATACTACAATCCCTTCTGTTTCCTCTTGCAACTCTTTCATAGCGTCTCTTAGATTATTTTCAAGAGTTTCTATTGGATCGCTTTCTAAAAAAGGCACTACCTTATATGCAGTTTGTTTTCCTGCAATCATTTCTAAAGCGTGTCCTACTCCAATTGCAAACTCCCCATGTCCTGTAAGAATTAACCCTATCATTCTATTTCCTCCTATTTTTATTCTATACCTTAATACTAGACTAGCTAAACTGAAATTTCAAGCACAATTTATGCGTTTTCATAAAATCTTATCCAGAAATAAATAAGGAGTATTGTCCAAATACTGGGGGGGACAATACTCCACGTTCAAAAAGCTATACGAATATTTTTGTTTTACCGATTAGAACAATTCTTTGTAGAAAGCAATTGTTTCTTCTAATGTTGGCATGAATGGGTTACCAGGTGCACAAGCATCGATTAACGCATTCTTAGATAGATATTCGAAGTCGAAGTCTTTTTCTTCAATTCCTAATTCAGTTAATTTCTTAGGAATACCTACTGTTTCAGAAAGAGTTTCGATTTCTTTGATTGCGTATGCTGCACATTCTTCATCAGATTTACCTTCAGTTTGTAAACCTAAAGCTTTTGCAACATCACGGAATGCAGCTGGAACACGTTTAGCATTTTCGCGTTCGATTACTGGTAATAACATAGCACAGCATACACCGTGTGGAAGTTTGTAAACAGCACCTAATTGGTGAGCCATTGAGTGAACATATCCTAGTCCAGCGTTGTTGAATGACATACCACCTAAGAAGATTGCGTTCACCATACCTTCACGAGCTTCGATGTCATGACCATCTTTAACAGCACGTGGTAAGTATTCTTTAATCAATTCGATTGCACCAATTGATAATTTCATAGTAACCCCGTAAGCACCAGGAGTTACTAAAGCTTCAACCGCATGAGTTAATGCATCCATACCAGTTGCTGCAGTTAATGCTGCTGGTTTAGATACCATTAATTCAGGGTCGTTTACTGAGATTAAAGCTAGGCTGTTTTTATCAACCATTACCATTTTAACTTTTCTTTCTTCGTCTGTAATTACATAGTTGATTGTAATTTCAGCTGAAGTACCAGCAGTTGTGTTGATAGCAACAACTGGTAAACCTTTTTTAGCAGATTTGTGTAATCCTTCGTAGTCTTGTGGTTTTCCACCATTTGTTGCAATTACTGAAATACAGCTTGCACAGTCTTGAGGTGAACCACCACCTAAGCTGATGATGAAGTCGCAGTTGTTTTCTTTTAATGCAGCAACCCCATCGTTAACATTTTTACAAGTTGGGTTTGGCTCTACATCAGAGTAAACAACGAAGTCTACACCTGCTTCTTTTAAAGGTTCTGTGACTTTAGGAAGAATATCACTTGATTCGATAAATTTATCCGTTACTAAAAGAGCTTTATGATATCCTAGATCTTTTACATAAGGTCCAATTTCTTTAACGACTCCTCTTCCGATTAAGTTAATAGCTGGTACATAAAATGTTGACATAATTTTTCTCTCCTAACTAGTAAATTTATAAAACACCTTTTTTCAAGATGATGTTTCCATACAAGGCACTTTCTCCTGTTTGAATTACAAGATAGGCGTCTTTTGCTTGTTCGTAAAACTCAAATCGTTCAAACTCTTTAATTGCTGCTCCTGGGTGGCTTTCTTCTAAGAGACGTTTATATTCGTCCCAAATCACCGGAACAGTTGGATCTCCCGGAACGACTTGCATTAATCCTGCTTGATATGAACTGTAAGTATCTAATGGTAATACTTGTAGAATCGCTTCTAAAGCAACAGGCACCCCATGTCCGTCCATACGAATCACTCGTTGACCGATACGATGAGCTGGGAAGTTAGCATCCGCAAGTACCAATTCATCTCCATGTCCCATCTCCATTAAATATTTCACAAGTTCTGGGCTTAAAATTTTAGGAATTTGTTTTAACATGACTGAATTCCTCTCTTCACTTTATTGAAATTCAAGCGAATTTCTTCTAAATTCTCAATCACACGACTTTCATAACGTGTCACAGGTTCTGAAGCCTTAATAATATCTTGTGCTTCTTTGCGGCTTGAAATCACTCCAAGAGTTAGCATTTGTGACAAGATATTTCCAAGTGCACTCGCTTCGATTGGTCCTGTGATGACTGTACGTCCTGTAAAGTCTGCCGTTAACTGGCAAAGCAATTTATTTTGAATACCTCCGCCGACCATTTGAACAGTTGTCATTTCATGTTTTGTCAATTGTTCTAATTGCGTAATCGTCTCTAGATAGGTTAAAGCTAAACTTTCTAGAACGACACGAACGATTTGACCTTTCGTTTGTGGAACTCTTTGCCCACTCACTTTACACCATTCTTTAATTTTTGTTTCCATTTCTCCAGGAGAAGCGAAAACTGGGTCGTTTGGATGAATCCATGTTTGGTTGTCCGTTACTTCTTCGGCTAATGTCACCATTTCGCCAAAGCCAACTTCTTCCCCTTGCAAGCGCCAGTCGCGTTGTAATTCTTGAATAATCCACATTCCTGTTGTGTTTTGTAAGAGGCGATATTTACCATCAAAACATCCTTCATTAGTTAGTCCTGAGGCAAATGCTTCATCGGTTACAACAGGTTCGTCGGATTCCGTTCCGACAAGCGACCAAGTACCACATGAAATAAAGACAGTCCCTTTTTCATGTTCATATGGAATCGCAAGTACTGCAGCAGCTGTATCATGTCCAGCTCCTGCAATCACGTCAAATGAATCAACTTTCAACTGTTGAGTGATGCGAGGTGATAATTGTCTTAAAACTGCACCATTCTTCGTTGGTGTTGTAAACCATTTACGTGGAATATCTAAGCGTTCAAATACTTCTTCAGAGAAATCTTGTGTGAAAATATCCAGTAACCCACTTGTACTTGCAATAGTATATTCGTTTGAGAGCACCCCTGAAAGTAAGTAGTTGATTAAATCTGGGATAAACAACACGCGTTGAACGATATTTTTAAGTTGTGGTTTTTCTTGCAAATCTGAGTAGATTTGTAAGACCGTATTAATGGTTGCAGGCTGCACACCTGTTTTTTGGAATAATTCTTTCTTCGAGATAGCGTTATAAAATGACTCCTCATATCGACCCATCCGGTTATCTCTGTAACAATGTGGTTGATAGAGCAAATCTCCATTTTGATCTAGATAGGCATAGTCTACTCCCCATGTATCAACAGAGATGGAACGAATCGGAATCGAATCTTTGGAAGCCTTCTTGATTCCTTGCTTAATTTCTCCAAACAAGTGCAACAAATTCCAATACAAACCATCATTAAGATTCACCGGTTCGTTTTTGAACCGATGAACCTCTGATAATTGGAGGGAGCGTCCGTCATAAATCGCCTGCATAACACGTCCTGAACTTGCACCTAAATCAATGGCTAATAATTTAATCAAGCTCATGTTTTCTCCTCCATTACTAATCCCTATTTTTTATTCGTATAGTAAAGCTTTGATTTCATCGCTATCGATGTTCTTAGCGTCATACCATTTAGAACCAGTATCCACGTCTTTCACTGTTTCACCTTTAGCTGCGGCAACTGCTAATTTAACAGCTTGGTAACCAATTTGAACTGGGTCTTGAGTTACAGAACCAACGAAGATTCCTTTACGGATAGCATCTTGTTGTAATGCACCTGAGTCGAACCCAACAGCTAAGATCTTGTCTGCGCCAAGTTTAGATTCTTTAAAACCGCCGTTAGCATTGATGATTGCTTTTGCAGCGAATTCATTAGAACCATAGATTGCGACAGTATCTTCTTTTTCAAGAACTGTAGAAGCTTCTGTTTTACCTGCAGCATCATCTACTTGTGCTGGAACACGAACTTCGATTACAACTTTTGCATCCGCTTCGTTTACATCGTTTTTGAACTTGTCATGTCCAGTTACAGCAGTTTTAATGCCTTTTTTATTTAATAATTCAACCATTTTATCAATGAAACCACTTGTTCTTTGAGTGATTGAAAGTGAGTTTACTTCTTGAGAAACAACCCCGATACGAACTTTCTTGTCGCCGATTTTCTTTTCTAGTAATGGGAATAAGTGTTCAGCGGCATTACCACCAGCAGCATGGTTATCTGTTGAGGCAGTAGCTTTAATTGCTCCTTCTGGTGCCCCAGGAACCCCTGAGTCAAACCCGATAATAGGAATGTTTTTAGATTGTGCTTGTTTAATCGCATCTAATTCTGCTTCAGTATCTAATGCAGCTAAAGCGATTGCTTTTGGATTTTTGTTGATCGCGTTATTTAATTGTTCCAATTGTTCTGCGATAGCTGTTTCATTTTGAGGTCCTACGAAAGTAACTTTAGCCCCTAATTCTTGAGCTGCTTTTTCAGCTCCTTTGTTAACTGCTTTCCAGAAGTCATGTTGGAAACCTTTCGCGATTACTTCTACTTTGAAGTCGCCGCCTGATTGAGTTTTTCCACCATCAGCATTTGATTTATTTGAAGTACATCCTGCTAATAATGCAGAAGCACAAGCTAGAGTTGCAATAGCATATTTGAATGACTTTTTCATAATGTTTTCTCCTTTATATGTCCCTTTTGATCCTTCCAAGAAGGAGTCTTCCCAACTCATTGTGTACAATATCAAACTTATTTTTTCTTATTCATGCGGATTAAGATATCTGAGTAAACGGCAACGATTACAACAAAACCTGTAATGAATAATTGATAGTGTGGTTGTAAGTCGATGTATGGTAAACCGATCTTCAAGACAGACATAATGAATACCCCGATGATTGTACCAACAACAGAACCAACCCCACCAGCAAGTGAAGTACCACCAACTACTACTCCGGCGATGGCATCAAGTTCCATACCGTTCCCTGTACCAGGAAGGATTGTTGAATATGTTGCAGCATATGCAATACCAGCTAGACCTGCTAGAAGTCCACTGATAACATAAGCCATACCTTCCCATTTGATAACGTTTACACCTGAAAGTCTAGTAGCTTCTTTATTTGAACCGATAGCAAAGATGTAACGACCAATTTTTGTTTTGTTTAAAACAATGGCTGCAATAATCGCTACGACAATCAAGACGATCAACCCGGTCGGAAAATTATCTTGCGTTCTGAATAAGTCTTTGTACCAGCCTTCACCAGTTCCACGTAATGGGAACGTTACACTTTGTACGTTTGATACGATTGAGCTTAAACCACGTGAAATCATCATTGTACCAAGTGTTGCGATGAATGGTGGCAATCCAAATTTCGCAATTAAAATTCCGTTGAATAATCCAAATACACCCCCAATCACTAATATTGCCAACAATGCTAGCCATAATGGCCAACCCATTTTTGTATGGAGTACTCCACCAACGATGGCAGAACACATCATTACTGTACCGATTGATAAGTCAATACCACCGGTGATAATAACGAATGTTACCCCAATTGCTAAGAAACCAATGTAATAAGATGCGTCTAAAATGCTTACCGCTGTATCAAACGAACGGAACGATTCACTTGAGACTGCAAAGAATGTGAAAATCACGATCAACGCGATTAATGCAATTAATTTTTGTAATCCAACTGATTGTACCAGTTTCGTCCATAGGGACTTTTTCTCTTCCATATCAATACCTCTCTTCGATTATCGATCCGTTGCTAAAGCGAGGATACGTTCTTGAGTTGCTTGACTGATATCAAGTTCACCTGTTTTACGTCCTTCACACATGACAACAATACGATCGCTCATACGTAAAATTTCTGTAAGCTCTGAAGAAATCATAATGATTGATTTTCCTTGAGCTACTAGTTCATTCATTAATGAGTAGATTTCACTTTTCGCACCAACGTCAATTCCTCGAGTTGGTTCGTCAAAAATTAGAATATCGCTATTTTGTTCTAGCCATTTCGCAATAACAACTTTTTGTTGGTTACCACCTGATAAGTTACGAACTAGTTGTTTCGATGATGGTGTTTTCGTTCTTAATTGTTTAACGAATTCATCACTGACTTTCACAATTTCACCGTCATCAATTAAACCACCTTTAATGTACTTATCAAGGTTTGTCATTACTGTGTTATTGGCAATGGTCATATCAACGATACATCCATAACGTTTACGGTCTTCTGAAAGATAACCAATACCTTCTCTAATAGCATCTTGAGGATTTTTAATATCAACCTCTTTACCATTAATTTTAATTGTTCCGCTATCTTTCTTATCCGCTCCGAATAGTAAACGAGCTACTTCTGTTCGGCCCGCTCCCATTAATCCAGAGAAACCTAAGATTTCACCTTTATGAAGCACAAAGCTAACATCTTTTACGTGGCTTCCTGAGTTTAAGTGTTCCACTTCTAATACAACAGGTGCTCCTTCTGGTACTGCAGAAACCGCTTTCGGATCTTCGTAAATAGTACGACCAACCATCATTGCGATGATCTCGTCCTTTGTAGTTTCTTTTGTATTTACAGTTCCAACATATTCCCCGTCCCTCATAACCGTTACACGGTCCGTAATACGGGCAATTTCGTCCATACGGTGAGAAATATAGATAATTCCTACACCTTTAGCACGTAAGTCATCAATAATTGCGAATAATTCATTAATTTCTGATTCTGTTAACGCTGCTGTTGGTTCGTCGAAAACAATAATCTTAGCATCCATTGACAATGCTTTGGCAATTTCAACCATTTGTTGTTTACCAACTGTTAAGTTTCCCACTTTTTCTTGTGGATTAATATCCAGTTTCAACAATTTGAATAATTCTTTTGCCTTTTTATTTCCGGCATTATCGTTGATGAAGAGACCTTGATTAATTTCTTCACGACCGATGAAGATGTTTTGAGCCACTGTTAAGTGGTTCATCATATTCAACTCTTGGTGCACGATTACAATCCCATCGTCCATAGCCTCTTTTGGCTTTGAATATTCTACTTGTTTTCCGTTATAGTGAATCGTTCCTTCGTTCGCGCCGTAAATACCTGTCAAAACTTTCATCAAAGTGGATTTACCAGCCCCGTTTTCACCCATTAGTGCGTGTACTTCACCTGCTCTTAGGTCGAAGTCTACACCTTTTAAGGCTTTTACAGGTCCAAACGATTTCACAATTCCCTTCATTTCAAGAATAACTGGATTACTCATGCATTTCACCTACCTGTTCCAGTTTTGTAATACGCTCTTTTAGCGTTTCTATTTGTTCTTGTTGATTTACAATGATGTCTACAACTTCTAGCAGCAAGTGGCTGTTCATAAAATGATCTTGCGCATGAACGGAAAGAAGTGTAGGGCTATCTCCCTCTCCTCTTATTTCTTGCTGAATCATTTCTGTTTGAACATTATGCGCTTCAACTCCTTTAGCTCTTGCTTCATCAAGGAGGCCTCTTGCAGATGAAATATCACCTGCAAGAGCACTCTTAACGGATTGCATTGCTAAAGTTGTTACTTTGCTACTTTTGACAATGAGTTGCATCAATCGTTGCGTATCTGCTTTTTTTGTCTCGCTCATTGGCTTAACCTAATAATTCAATCGCTTGTTTTAGAACTTCTTCTCCGCGCATGTTTTCAAAGTCATCGTCTGAAATTACAGCAACTGGAACATGAAGTGAAGCTTTTGCTTTTTCTTCTAAATAAGCTAATTGAGGTCCTAATAATAAGACATCAATATTTTTTAGAGTATCAATCCCAGTAATCCCTACTGAGTAGAATGAGTAATCTAATTTGTCACGGTAAATGACTTCTTGAATGCGTTCAACGAGCATACTTGTTGTCAATCCACCGACACAGGCTAAAATAATTGTTTTTGTCATTTTAGTCTCTCCTCTCTCTTACTTATGAATAGGTCCTAATAATTGGCATGCACGGTAGTCAGCTGATTCTAAATCTTCTGTTCCGAATAATGACCAATTCTTAGGTCTGAAAATATCTTCTTCAGCAACATTATGCATATTTACAGGAATGCGTAACATTGAAGCAAGAGTGATAAGGTCAGCACCAATATGTCCATAAGTGATAGCACCGTGGTTTGCACCCCAGTTATTCATTACATCGTATACTGACTTGAATGCGCCTTTACCTGTTAAGCGAGGAGCAAACCAAGTTGTTGGCCAGCCTGGATCTGTACGGTTATCCAATGTATGGTGTACATCTTCAGGTAATTCAAGTGTGTATCCTTCTGCGATTTGTAATACAGGTCCAACGCCTTTCAATAAGTTCAAACGAACCATTGTCACAGGCATATTTCCTTTAGATAAGAAACGAGTTGAGTAACCGCCGCCACGGAAGTATTCGCGGTTTGCTGCTGGGAAGTCAGTATTTGCAAGCATTGCATCTACTTCACTTTGTTCTAATTCCCAGAATGGTTTAATCACTGGCTCACCGTTTCTTGTAGCTTGACCAGTACCATCTAATGTACAAGAACCAGAGTTGATTAAGTGTAAGAATCCATTTTCAGCATGGCCTTCAAGTTTATGTCCTGTTACACGTTCAACTGCTTCTGGACTCCAGTAAGTACGAACATCCGCAAAGATTTGTGGAGTGTTTGTTAATAAGTAGTTGAATAGCATTGATACACCGTTTAACGCATCATTTTCAGTTGCGAAGATGTATGGTCTGCGAATTCCGTTCCAGTCAAATTGAGTGTTTAGGAATGTTTCCATGAAGTCTCCGTTAGGGAAGTGGTCTGTCCATTGACGTTGACCTTGGAATCCTCCCACAAGAGCGTAGTGACCAACCGCTTCTTCTTCGAAGCCTAGTTCAGCAAGTCTTGGGTTTCCAATCATTAAGTCACGTCCGATTAAGAACATCTTAATCACGAATTCCCATTGTTTATCTTTTTCTTCACGGCTCAAAACAAGGTCTTCACGGTTGTGGTCGAATCCTTCTTTAACGTTTTCTTTCACCCATTGAAGCGCACGTTCGAATTCTTCGTGATCATAAATGCCACGGTCGATACGGCGAGTAAATTCTGTCATATCTACTGATTCATTACGCATTCCTAAGTATTCTTGGAAGAAGTTAGGATCTACGATAGAACCACCGATACCCATTGATACGCTACCCATAGATAAGTAAGCTGTATCTCTCATTAAACCTGTAGCAAGAGCTGCTCTTGCGTAACGTAAGATTTTTTCTTTAACGTCCTCAGGAATTTCTGTATCTGTAGCTTCTTGTACGTCTTTACCGTAAATTCCGAATGCTGGAATTCCTTTTTGAGCATGAGAAGCAAGAACTGCTGCTAAATATACAGCCCCTGGTCTTTCAGTTCCATTGAATCCCCAAATAGCATGTGGAATATCAGGAGACATATCCATTGTTTCACTACCATAGCACCAGCAAGGTGTTACTGTAATCGTTGCACAAACGTTTGATTTTTTGAATAGTTCGTGAGATGCTGCTGCTTCTGGTACACGACCAATTGTTGATGGTGAAATCACACATTCAACCGGTTGTCCATCAGGATATTTCAATGTGGACTCGATTAAAGCAGCGACACTCTTCGCCATATTCATTGTTTGAACTTCTAAAGACTCGCGAACTCCTTGGCGACGACCGTCAATAGTTGGGCGAATCCCAATGCGTGGATGTTGAATCATTTTTGTTCCTCCTATTCTTCTACACTTCACGAACCGTTCCGTCAGGATTGTATTTCTTGTATCCTGGGTGGCGTCCCGTAACTTTGTAGTTTTCGCGCATCTTGAACATTTGCTCTAATTTTTCTCTTGAGATTTCTTTTTCTTCAATGCCTTTTGTTAGTAATAACATTCTTCCGTGGAATGTTGATTTAGCCACGAGTTCTAATGTTTCCATTCTGTAGTATGCTGTAATGACATCACTACCCACTGTTAATGCACCATGGTTTTCAAGTAACATCACATCGTGTTCTTGTAAGTATGGTGTAATCGCATCTGGAACCTCCATTGTTGAAGGAACCCCGAATGGTGTAATTGGAATTGAACCGATAACAATCGCACTTTCAATTAGTGAATAAGTATCTAATGGAATATGTGCTAATGTAAATCCAGTTGCAATTGGTGGATGAGCATGAACAACAGATCTCACATCGTCACGTTCTTCATAACAGCGAATATGCATTTTAATTTCGCTTGAAGGACGATAGCCTTCGTTGGCTTCAATTACTTCCCCTTTCATATTTAATTTAACGAGTTTTTCAGGAGTGATAAAACTCTTACTGATACCTGTTGGTGTTGCGATGATGGTATCCTCATCAATACGAACTGAGACATTTCCGTCATTGGCAGCTACCCATCCTAGTTGCCACATTTTATGACACACATCACAAATTTGTTCGCGTACTACTTGTTCATCAAAAGTCATAGTATCATCCCTTTCTGATTAATATATTAGCAACTGAAGAAAGCGGATACAATACGTGGATGAACTATTGAACATCCTTCAAATATTGTGCTATAATTTGTTCATAAATGTTCAAAAACGTTCAACTAGGGGGTTTTATTATGGTATCTTTCGAGCGAATGTCCCGTATTATGGATATTCTAACGAAAAGGAAAATCATCTCAACCTTTCAATTGGAAGCGTTGATGTACTGCTCCACCTCTACATTGAGGCGTGACCTGATTAAATTGGAAAAAGAAGGAAAAATCATTCGATCTCATGGTGAAGTTCGACTTGTTACTACAAACAATATTGAATACGCTTACGATAGCAGAAGCCATGAAGAAACTCAGGGAAAACAACAAATAGCGGAAACAGCCTCCACTTTTTTAACGGATAACCAATCGATTTTTATCGATAGTTCATCCACGTGCGCCACACTCGCTCCTCACTTAGGAACTCTTCAGAATTTACGTGTGATTACAAATGGGATCGAAATTGCACGTAAGTTGAACAATTATGAAAATATAACTTTGTTCTTCTGCGGAGGACATATCGGCTATGGAACAAACTCGGCTTTGGGAGATTTTGCGACGGGTTTTATCAATAATTTCCATGCTGATATTTGCTTTATGAGCTGTCGAGGGCTTGACCGTTTCGCTGCTTATGAAGCTAATCATAGTCAAGCACTTTTTAAGCAACAGATGATTGCAAACTCTGATGTTGCGATACTTCTTGCGGACCACTCAAAGTTTAATACGAGTCATTACTTCAAGTTATCTAATTACAATGCTATTGACTATATTGTAACCAATCAAGCTCCTGTCGAATCCTTTCAAGATACGGTGGGTGCTCAATGCGAAATTCTTTGGTAACAATAGAAAACAAAGATAAATAAATGAATTCAATTGAACATTTTGAAAGTGGACTATCTTCATCTCAAGTTAGTCATAGTTATCACTTAAATAAAAAACGCGCTACGATTGTAGCGCGTTTTTTATTTACTATGATTATGCTTTTAATTCTGCTGTTAAGCTTTCTAATTGGTCTACTAAATGTCCAACGTAAGCAATGGCTTGTTTTAATGGTTCATCTGTTGAAACATCACAACCCGCATGAATCGCTAAGTCTTTGGCAGACATGCTTCCACCTTTAGATAAAGTATCTAACCACACTTTAGCGTGTTCAGGATTCTCTTCGATTTGGTTGGCAATTGCAGTACCGATTGTAAGCCCTGCTGAATACGTATATGGATATAATCCCATGTAGTAGTGCGGTTGACGCATCCAAGTTAATTCTGCCCCTTCGTTGACATCTAAGCTGTCTCCAAAGAATTCTTGCATCACTTCTTTTTTCACATTTGATAATACATCCGCATTCAACATTTCGTTATTATCAATCATCTTGTAAATACGATCTTGGTACACAGCTTCCATGTAGTGCGTTACCATGTTGTGGAAGTACGTACGGCTAATCATATTACTGATCACCCAACGTTTGAAACGAGCGTCTGTGCTTGTCTTGAGTAAGTAGTTTGAAACAATCACTTCATTACATGTTGAAGGAGCTTCAACAAAGTATAACGAACATTCATTATTTAAAATCGATTGATGCTTCCCTGTTGACATGAAGTGGTATGCATGCCCTAATTCGTGCGCTAACACGAACACTTCGTTCATTTTACCTGTCCATGATAATAGGATAAATCCGGCAACGTTAGGAACAGTCGCACAGAATCCACCAGTGCTCTTACCAATGTTTTGTGGGAAGTCTGTCCAGCGTTTGTCATAACTTTCGTCAATCATCGCCTTGTAGTCTTCACCTAGAATACCTAAAGCTTTCTTCAAGTATTCACGAGATTCTTCAATCGTCATATCCACTTCGAATTCTGGATCTAAGTTGATTTTCGCATCCATGAATTGCATATCAGAGATGCCATGTTCTTTCGATAACAATTTAATATAGCGTTGCATATGAGGCGCTAAGTCTGTTATCAGCATACGAATTTGACGGTCGTATAATTCACGGTCTCCATCTTGTTCATCTAATAAGTAGTCAATCACGCTATCATAACCACGCATTGTTGCCATCATTTTTTCTTTCTTCAATTGAGAAATGTATTCATTGGCAACTGTATTTTTATATGCGTTTAATGTTTTATAGAAGCTCTTAGCCGCAGCACGACGCACTTCTTTATCAGGATCCATTTCATGTAAGTTTTCGTATAATACGAAGCTGTTTTCAAGTGTCTTGCCATTTGCTTCAAATGACTCGAATTGCATATCTTCGTGTTTTGTTACTTCATATAATTGATAGAAACTTGGTAAGCTGCTTAAGTTTGATAGCACTTGTTCTGCATCTTTAGAGAGCGTATGTTTCTTTTGACGAATCACTTTTTCAACAAAGTATGCTAAGTCTGGTCTCTTCTTGGCTACGAATTGATTTAAGAAATCTTCGTCTAATGAAATGAGTTCTGTCATCACAAAGCTCATATTTTCCGCATAGGATACGCTGACTGCTTCAAATGCTGTCGCATTTTCAATCACTTTTGGATTCAAACGGTCAACCGTCATTGGGAGTTCCGCATAATGAGAAGCGCGGTATACTGCTAATTCAATCGCTTCATATTGGCGAATCGCTTCATCTAATACTTCTAAATCCCCTAATTTATTTTCATATTTTTCTTTGAAAGCTTTCATTTCTTTCTTTAGTTTGTCCAACTCTGCATAAAATGCTTCGTCGCTTGGGTAAAGTAAAGTCATATCCCATGTAATAGAAGGATCTACTTCACTTCTTGGTACTAATTTAATTTCAGCCATAATTTCACTCCTTTTCAGTTAGTATCAATTATACACAATCTCCCTAGCGTTTGCTATACTAGGACTATTAGAAAATCGAAAGCAGGTGGCTCTTTGTATATTCAAAACAAACTTTCTAACAGTTCTCTTTTACTGTCTATTCCTCATAGTGGGCTCCATATTCCAGAAGAAATAGAAGTTCTTTGTAATCCACATGCCAAACGAAATCATACCGATTGGTTTCTTCCTGAATTAGTCGATTCTAATTCTTATACAATCATCCAAGCTACTGTTTCTAGATACATTGTTGATGTGAATCGATTTAAAATGACACAGAAACACTCCATTCAACCGATTATTCCTCGGACAGATGAAGAAGGTGTCCCTCTATTTAAAAACTTCCCTTCTAAACAGAAGCAAAGGCAATGGATTCAAGATTATTACGAGCCTTACTATCGTAAAATTCAAGAGCTCTTAACTCAAAAATTAAGCATTCACCAACAGGTTTTTCTTTTAGATTTACACAGTTATGATGATTCGCTTTTTCCTTCTCATGAAATGATACTCGCGAGCAGGAAACAGACTTCTATCAGTAAGAATTCCCTTCAGAGAATCGAAGCTCTCTTTCAAGAACAAAACCTCCCTACTCGTTTAGATACTCCTTTTTCAGGTGGAAGTATTGTTGCCACTTTTGGAAAGCAAGAACGTGTTCAAGCTCTACAAATAGAAATTCCTTACTCCTTCTATTTAAATGGAAAGAAACCAGACGACATAAAGTTTAATAAATTGCAGAAAAAACTACATCATATTTTTGATCAACTCAATAATGAAAACACCTAGATACCTTCTTACGATTGTATCTAGGTGTTTATTCTAATTTGTGTTTTCCTGTAATTTTTTAATTTGCTCTTCGAGGAGTTGAATCTTCTCCGCTTGAGAATTAATTTGTTCTTGCATTTTCGTCATTTGATCTTGATAGTTCTCTAATGGAGTTGATGTCGTTTTCGAGAAACTTCGGAAGATAAATACTGATAAAAATAATATTACGAGCGTTAGAATAATAAATACCCAACCTTGATTTCTTCTGACGTATTGGTTAAATGTTCTTTGAAAATTTTTCCCTGAGTTACTCATTCATCTTCACCTCTTGACTTTTCAACAGTATACCATTTATTTTGAAATATCTCTAGATAGCACTTGCAATTTTGGTCATTTGTTCGGTCATTGCACCCACTATACCTTCATCACACACAACGATTAAGATGTCACCAGACAGAAGAATCGTATCTCCTTTTGCCACTATTTCTTTAGCACCACGTCTTATGGTTGCAATAATAATCTCTTTTGGCCACTCTACTTCACGAATGGCTTTTCCAACCAGCGAGCTATCCACCATAATTGGAATTTCAAAAGTCGTTCGTTCTCCTTTGGTAGTAGTAGAATGTTCTTTATCTAAACGTTCTGCTAACACTTCATAAATTGGGTCCATCTTCAAGAAGTCAGCCACAATATACGCCACTAAAGTACAAATCCCAAGCGGCATTAATTGGTTTAAGCCTCCCACCATTTCTGTTACAAGAAGTAAAGCTGTTAGGGGCGCTTTCCCAATCGCCGCAAAATACCCTGCCATCGCAAAAAAGACGAAGCTCACACGTACACTTGGGTCTACCCCTAAAAATTCAATGAGAAATTCAGCATATGCCAACCCAAGAAGAGCTCCAAGTGAAAGAATCGGTAAAAAAATTCCCCCAGGCAGTCCTGTTCCGTATGAAATCATTGAGTAGACAAAACGAATCACAAATAGCCCCACTAAAAATTGTACAGTATGATTTTCTTTAACGAGTGCTAATACTAACTCACCACCACCGCCTAAAACATGAGGATTCCATATTCCAAGAGGAATAATCAACATAAAGGCAATGAGACAGTAATTATATGGTGCCACTTTTGGAAAAAGTGTCTTGTAAATCTTTGGCAAAGCTAATGTGAGACGATGGTACGCTAATCCAAAAATTGCAAGGACAATGCCAAGAAGGACAACATACCCATAATATTCCATCGGAAAACGTTGGTCATTCCCAAGGTTAAGCGATGGATGCGTCCCAAATACATTTAATGAAATAAAGTTAGCCACGATTGCTGCTGTTAGAGTTGTCACGGCGACAAGTGGACTAAAAGTATGATGGACTTCTTCCAGTACAAACATAAGTCCTGCAATCGGTGCGTTAAACGCCGCCGCTAGTCCGGCACCTGCTCCACTGGAAATAAATACATTCTTCTGTACACGATTTGCCTTAAAGGTCTCTGCTACTCCTTGACCAACCGATGCTCCTAATTGAATCGAAGGACCTTCACGACCAAGTAAGAGGCCTGATCCGATTGAAATCGCTCCACCGACGAATTTCTTCCAACAGACAGACCACCAATTCATATCCATCTTTCCTTGAAGTTGTAATTCTACTTGTGGAATCCCACTTCCTTTAATATCCGGATCGCTCTTTACAATCTGCCCTAAAATAACCCCCATTACAAGGCTAAAGAGAATCCATGCCGGAATCCATTGCGGTTGTTCTCTTAAAAACGAATAGACGGTCACTACTTGTTCTAAAATAAAGCCAATCATATATCTAAATAAACTAACCGCACTTCCTGCTAGGACTCCGATTAATGCGCCAATAGCAATATACCCTGATTTCCGGTATCTCCGAGGGTTCAAATGACTCCAAAACTCCACTCGCACTCATCCTTTACAATTTATTCTCTTTCATTATATCAAAGTCTGCCCATAAAAAAAGGAAGAAATGAAATTTCTTTCACTTCTTCCTTTATTTTATTCACCTTGTAAGTCTGCTTCATCAAGAGCATTCATTAAACGGAATAGTTCTTCCTCTGTTAATGCTGCTTTTTCCTCTTTTGAAAAATCGCGTACAATCTCGCCACGATGCATGACAATGAGTCTGTTTCCAAAATGAATCGCGTCAGATAGATTGTGTGTAATCATAAGCGCGGTTAAGTTCTTTTCTTCGATGGTTTCTTGTGTTTTCTGCATAATTTTGCGCTGTGTTTTCGGATCAAGCGCTGCTGTATGTTCGTCTAATAGTAATAGTTGCGGAGCGTTCATCGTTGCCATGAGGAGTGAAATGGCTTGGCGTTGTCCGCCTGATAAGAGTCCGATTTCTGTATGAAGACGGTCTTCTAAGCCAAGTGCTAGCGGGGCTAGTAAGGCTTCGAATTGTTGCAATTCTTCTTTAGAAGACGTTTTAAAGAGGCTACGTTTTTGACCTCTCCGATTCGCTAAGGCTAAGTTCTCAGCAACCGTCATCCGAGGAGCTGTTCCTTGCATTGGGTCTTGGAAGACACGACTAATGTAAGCTGCGCGTTCAAAGTCCGCAGTCTGTTCGATTTGATGACCTCCAAACGAAATCGTTCCTTCGTCTAAAGCAAAGTTACCAGCAATCGCGTTTAGGAAAGTCGATTTTCCTGCACCATTTCCGCCGACAATCGTAATGAAGTCTCCCTCTGTAATCGTTAGGCTGACGTTTTTCAACGCTTTATGCTCACGTGAAGTTCCAGGGAAAAATGTTTTAGATAAGTTTTGAATTTCAATACTCATTTAGTTTTCCCCCTTTCTATGACGTGTGCTTTTTTGCTGAATCCAGCTCTTTATTTGCGGCACTGTTAAACAGAAAGCAATCAGTGCTGCTGAGATGAGTTTGAAGTCATTTGCTTGGAAGACATTGAGTAATAACACAAGCATTAATAGTAAACGATAAATAATTGATCCGTAAAGGATGCAGACAAGACGTCCAACGAATGATTCGTCTGCAAAAATTACTTCACCGATAATAATCGCAGCTAGAGCAATAACGATGGTTCCAAGACCTGAGTTTACGTCTGCGTATCCATTATTTTGCGCTAAAATCGCACCGGCTAAGGCGATGAGTGCATTTGAGAGCATCAAGCCAAATACCGTCATTTTACGCGTGTTGATTCCAAGCGCGCGTGCCATCTTTTCGTTGTCCCCTGTCGCAATCAGTGCTTGTCCAAATTCTGTTTTGAAGAAGCAATACATCAAGAAGATTAAAATCCCAATCACGACAAGCCCCATAATGATAATGTCAAAATACTTTGGTAAGCCTAGTTTTGAAAAGACACTAAAAATCGTATCTTGTCCAAGAAGTGTGATATTCGCTTTCCCCATGACACGTAAGTTAATCGATAATAGAGACGTCATTGTTAAAATCCCTGCTAATAAACTTGGAATTTTACAAACAGTCATAAGGAACGCTGTCACTCCACCAGCAAGCGCTCCAGCAATCATGGCTACGAGCGTTGCTAAAAATGGGTTTACCCCTTGTTGAATCAAAATCACACAAGTGGCAGCCCCAAGAGGAAAGCTCCCCTCAGTCGTCATATCTGCAATATTTAAAATTCGAAAACTAATGAATAACCCTAGGGATAATACGCCCCATAATATCCCTTGAGAAATCGAAGAAATTACTAAATCCATTTCGAAAAAAATCCTCCTCTGAAACGATCAATATGACGTTTAAGTCATATTGTGTATGAATCACCACATCATATAGTCGTTATCATATCAACGTTTCTAAACTATCTTATTTAATTGTTGGTGTTACTTTTTGTGCATCTTTTAAGATACTTTCTGGAATTGTAATGCCTAATTTTTTCGATTTTTCTTCGTTGACATAAACAACACCTTTGTTTGCTAATGTGATTGGTGTATCGGCTGGGTTTGCACCTTTTAATACTTTTACAACTACTTTAGCTGTTTCTACACCGATTTGGTATTGGTCAACCCCTACTCCTAATACTCCACCATCAGCAACCATTGTATCTGCTGATGGGAATACTGGCACTTTAACTGCATCTGTTACTTGAACGACTGTTGCCATTGCACTTGCGATTGTGTTATCAATTGGAACGAAGATGGCATCTACTTGGCTTGCTAAACTTTCAGTTACTTGTTGAATATCGTTTGTGTTTGCAATTGTTGATACTTTAACTTCTAGGCCTAATTCTTTCGCTGCTTTTTGCGCTTCTTCGGCTTGTTTCACAGAGTTATCTTCGCTTGAAGTGTAAAGGATTCCCACTTTCTTCATGTTAGGAAGAACTTGTTTCATGATTTCTAATTGTTGTTTGATTGGTGTACGGTCACTCACCCCTGTGATGTTGTTTCCTGGTTTTGATTCGCTTGCGATTAGGCCTGCTTCAACTGGATAAGTAATCCCACCCATGATAATTGGTGTTTCTTTTGTATTGTTCGCCAACGCTAAAGTCGCAGGAGTTGTAATCCCTACTAAGATGTTGTTTCCGCCTGAAACTAATTTTTCAGACATGCTGGCTAAGTTACTTTGGTCTCCTTGCGCGTTTTGAAGGTCGATTTCTAAGTTTTTACCAACTTCGTATCCTTCGTTCTTCAATTCGTCTTGTAGCCCTTTATAGATGGCATCTAAAGCTGGGTGGCTAAGTAATTGTAATACCCCAATTTTAACATTTTCTGTTTGTGTAGATGAAGTGTTAGTTGTATTTGTATCTTTATTTTTATCGCCTGATTGATTGAAGAATAGTGCTCCTATCACTACTAATACTAATAATACTCCGAATAAATAAATGCCTTTGTTCTTTTTCATGATGAATTCCTCCAAAATTGAATATGATATTGCAAACTCTATTAAAAAAAGAGACTACGTATTCCACTACGAGTCTCTCATACAAATAGAAAGACCACGTCAGCTCTAGTCTATAGATCTACGTGGTCGAGTTTGCTTTAAAAGATAAATTCCACATAGATACAAGTTCACGTCAATGAAGGTTGTATCTACATGTACAAATGTACGTTAAGAACAACCTGTATCTAGTGGCTTTGCCAACGCGTATTTAATTTTAATACGATACAAATGTTTGCCATGTTCTTAACTCCTTTTCTAGTGATGTGTTCATTATGAACGCAAATGTCCTCGGTGTCAACTATTTTTTTCAAAAAGATGATCTTTTATTTTTATCAATATCTATGAACACATTGTTATTTCTTAAACAATTCTTTATTTTTTATTGAGGTTTTCTTAAATCTGTGCTATTATATCAAAGGAAATTAATAAAACATTTTTTTCACAAAGGAGAATGAAAATGAGAAAAGGAATTATAGCTAGTTTAGCTTTATCTTCCGTACTATTACTAGCAGCATGCGGAAATAATAGTTCACAATCTTCGTCTTCAGCTAAAGAAACAACTACTACAACTGCTGAAGCTGTTGCAAGTGCTTCTGCTCAAAAATACGCAGATCCTTCAACATTAAAAGAAAGCTACGATGTTATCATCGTTGGTTCAGGGGGTGCTGGTCTTTCAGCAGCCATCCAAGCTAAAGAAGCTGGCTTAAATCCAGTCATCTTGGAAAAAATGCCAACTGCAGGAGGAAATACTACAAAATCTTCAGCTGGTATGAATGCTTCTCAAACGAAATTCCAAGAAAAAGAAGGAATTCAAGATTCTAACGATAAATTCTATGAAGAATCACTAAAAGGTGGACATGGAACTAACAACCCTGAACTACTTCGTTACTTAGTAGATAATTCAGCGAGTGCCATCGATTGGTTAGATTCAATGGGAATTACACTAAGCAATTTAACAACTACTGGTGGAATGAGTCAAAAACGTACTCACCGCCCTGCTGATGGTTCAGCTGTTGGTGAATATTTAGTAAATGGATTATTACGTAATGTTTCTGAAAGAGAAATTCCATTATTCGTCAATGCAGTAGTGACAAAAGTAAATGAAAAAGACGGTAAAGTAACTGGAGTTAATGTAACTATTGACGGTAAAGAAAAAACAGTCTCTGCAAAAGCAGTTGTTCTAACAACTGGTGGATTTGGTGCAAACATGGAAATGGTTACTGAATACAAACCAGAATTAAAAGGCTTTGTTACTACAAACCAAAAAGGTTCTACTGGTGACGGAATTGTTTTAGCAAAAGAATTAGGCGCTGCTACAGTAGATATGAAAGATATTCAAATTCACCCAACAGTAGAACAATCTACTTCAACATTGATTTCTGAATCTGTTCGTGGTGAAGGTGCTATTCTTGTGAACCAAGATGGTAAACGTTTCTATAATGAAATGGAAACTCGTGATAAAGTTTCTCAACAAATTATTGGATTAAAAGAAAAATATGCTTACTTAGTATTTGACTCTGCTTTAACTGAACGTGCTAAAGCTGTTAAATTCTACGAAAAACGTGGACTAGTGAAAAAAGCTGACACGATTGAAGCCCTAGCAAAAGAGATTAATGTTCCTGCTGATGCTTTAAAAGCAACCTTAGAAACTTGGAATAAAGCTGTTGCCGATAAGAACGATGCTGAATTTGGCCGTAAAACAGCAATGGATCATGACTTATCTAAAGGTCCTTACTACGCAATCCAAATTGCTCCTGGTATCCACCATACAATGGGAGGATTGAAGATTAATACGAAAGCTCAAGTTCTTAAAGAAGACGGTTCTGCGATTCAAGGTCTGTATGCAGCTGGTGAAGTAACAGGTGGTGTTCACGGTGAAAACCGTATCGGTGGTAACGCAGTTGCTGATATCATCATCTTTGGTCGTCAAGCAGGTGCCCAATCTGCTGCATATGCAAAAGAAAACTAATTAATTTCCAATTGAACAAAAACGAAAAACTCTGAAGCTGTGCTTCAGAGTTTTTTTATGAAGTGAGCTATAAAAGACTAATCCTCATCCTTAATATCAATATCTTCTGGGATTGGTTCATCCAAGTACTTTTGATATTCTTCTAAGAGACGTTCCCGTTGTTTCAAGAAGAAGTCGAACTGCGCACTGTTCAAGAGTACCTCTCCATCCACTTCCACCGTCTTCACTTGCTTTGTTTGGATTAAATGCATGAGATACCCTAATTCGATTTCCAGATTCTCTGCAGTTTGTTGTACGGTATAATACATCCTTTTCCTCCAATAAAAAAGCTACCCTAAACGAATGGTCTAAGGTAGCCAACATTTTCAATTATGCTAAAGCTTCAACAAGGCTTTGTGCGAAAGCTTGGATATGTTCAATATCTTCTGCTTCAGCGTTTAAGTCTACTAAGACATTTTCAGCACCTTTTTTGGCACCTGTTTTTGCAAATTGAGCATCAAAATCTAATACGGATTGGCAGAACTTATCATAGAAAGTATCTCCTGAGCCAAGCGCTCCGTATACTTTTCCTGTTAAATCTTCTTCCTCTAATTCTTCATAGAAGTCAACGATTTCATCAGGTAAGTCGCCATCTGTTCCGTAAGTATATGTTGCGACAACATTAATATCATAATTATGGAATTCGCTTGCTTGTGCTGAAGTACATTCTTTCACATCTACTTCTACTCCACGTTCTTCTAATGCTTCTGCTAAAATATCCGCAATCTCTTCTGTATTACCTGTTAAACTTGCATATACGATCAATGCTGTTGCCATGATACCACTCTCTTTCTCATTCAATACAACGATTATAACAAATCCACAAAACTCCGTCTATTGTTTCTGACAAAAATAATGAAGTCTCTATACTAAACATCGAAAACTTTAAAAAACTATTCAAGCACTCCTATAATAATCCTTTACAAATTTAAAAATTAGTGGGAAGCACACATTAACTCCTTGCACCGTTTCGTTTCATAGAGGTAAATACGTAGTAAATCAATTCTTGGACCTTACGGATTTTATCATTACCATAATAGGGAATAATATTCAATGCGAGGGAGAAAGACAGAAACTCACGAGATACATTATTGCATCGCGTGCGTTTCGTTTTCTTTCCCCCACAAAGTTGAATAGGTATGAGCAAACTGTTCACAGTGAAGCTCATGCCATTCAACCACTGTGCCTAGTAGGAGTTTGAGCTTGCTCATTACTCCTACTTTGAAGATTGAAAGATGAGAGACGAAGACTCGAATCGGTATCCTATTATGGTAATGATAATAATCGTCCGCAATTTAAAAAGTTAGTGAGAAGCACACATTAACTCCTTGCACTTTTCCATTTCACGAAGGTGAATACGTAGTAAATCAATTCTTGGACCTTACGGATTTTATCATCCGTAACGATTTAAAAAATTGTGAGGAGCACTCATTAACTCTCTGCACCTCTCCTTTTCACGAAGGTGGATACGTAGTAAATCAATTCTTGGACCTTACGGATTTTATCATTACCATAATAGGGAATAATATTCAATGCGAATTAGTGGGAGTTGAAGCTTGCTTCCTACTCCTACTTTGAGTCTTGAAAGGCGCAAGACCAAGGCTTGCGCCGGTATCCTATTATGGTAATGATAAAAAAGAGCCGTAAGGATCCTACAGAATTGATTTCAGCACTATCCACCGAGTTTTAGGTATACTTTATCTGTTGCACCCCTTTTTCAAAAGTTTTACTATAATAAACGAATTTATTTTTAGGAGATGACAATTTTGCCATTATCAGCAACGGATCGCCTCAAACAAGCCGAACGCGGAGCCCTTTTAAGTATCGGCACATATATCTTTTTATCCGCAGCAAAACTGTTCGTTGGGAAACTCTTCAACTCCGAAGCCCTGTTTGCCGATGGTTGGAACAACTTTACAGATGTGATTTCATCAATTCTTGTATTCGTAGGGTTACGCTTGTCGCAAAAACCAAGCGACGAAAACCACCCCTACGGCCACTGGAAATTCGAAACAATTGCTAGCCTTGCGACCTCATTTATCATGTTCTTTATCGGGATTGAAGTCGTCAGAAATGCCTTCCAAGCATTCCTTAACCCAGTAACGGAGGCTCCTTCACTCATTTCTTCTGTCGTTGGATTCTTCTCAGGGATTGTGATGATTGGTGTATACTTCTACAACAAAAATCTGGCAGCACGCATTCAATCACTAGGACTTAAGGCAACCGCTAAAGATAACTTAAGCGATGCGATGACCAGTTTCTTGACAGCCTTAGCGGTGTTATTTGCTTCTCTTGGCTTACACTGGCTCGATAACATCATGGCTTTCGTAGTCGGTCTTCTCATTGTCCGCACTGCTTACGAAGTATTTTCTGAGAGTGCCTTCCAATTAACAGATGGCTTCGATCAAACTGAACTAGATAAATATATTCCAGTTATCCTACGTCATCCCGAAGTTAAAGATATTCGTGAAATCAAAGCCCGTCGTTATGGATCGAATATTTATATTGACTTAACGGTGTGTATGGACGAAGCCTTAACAGTTTTCAAAAGTCATCAAGTAACGGAATTTATTGAAAAAGAGCTTTACAACGAGTTTGCTATTTCATTTATCGATATTCATGTCGAACCGTATCCTTATGAGTAAAAAAATCCCAATCTCTTTTTGAAGAGATTGGGATTTTCTATTATTGAATCGTATTAAAGTTCAAGTTAAACGCCTGTTTTACAGAATCACTTGCTTCGCTAACGGGAGTCTTTGAAACGTATTTTCCTTTAAAACAATAACGTTTTGTCGCATTGTAATCATCACATGTAATTAAAGTAATTTCTGTAACACCAGGTTGGTCATTAATGACTTCCACTCGTGTTGGTTCGATTAATTCTACAGACGTTGTTTCATATTCATACACATACTCTAAATCTGTTGTATAAATCTTATCTCCTACCTTTAAATTGACAAGAGGTGAGAATAATAAAGTCATATCTCCGAAATAATTATGACTCGCTAATGCGTAGTTTCCTTGGCCCATTTTCTGTGTGGGTTTCATTGTTCCGGCTCCTGAGAGAAGGACTTCATTTGCTAAACCTTTATAAATCGGTAAATTCAATTTCACACTTGGAACTGCAATTTGTCCTAGTGTTAAAAATGTCCCTTTTTTCATATTGGCTTTTAAGACTTGATTTAGATCAATCGGTTCTACTTTAGAAAAGTCAAATTCCGCTTCTTGCAATTCATTGGCTTTAACCGCTGACAATGTTAACGAAGAATTGATTTCAGACTGTTCTGCTTGTAGTCTAGATAATAAGAATGTACGAATCGGATCCGCAGCTAACAAGATGGCAGCAATCACAAATAAAATTGACGCCAAAAAGATTCTCCAGTTGAATTTTTTCTTTGGCTTATGATTCTGCTGTTGGTTTCGACTATTTCTTCTTCCTTCTATTTTTTCCATACATCAATCCTCTTTCTCTTTTGTGCTCACAAGGATCCAATATCCCTTATCTAAAGCAATACGCTCTACATTTCCAAAGACTTCCTGCATTTTCTTTTGCGCACTTGGAGCACCTTGTTTCTTCTGAATTACGATGACTAGTTGGCCGCCATCTATTAAATGGTCATATGCCTCTTCTAAAATACGATGAACCACTTCTTTTCCTGCACGGATTGGCGGGTTACTAATAATGACAGAATAGTCCTTCGCATTTATTTCATCATAAATCGAGCTTTCGTGAATCAATACATTTTCAATCCCATTCGCTTTAGCATTACGTCTAGCTAATTCGAGTGCACGTTCATTGACGTCTACCATTTCTACATGCATCTTCGGATAGGCCTTTGCAAAAGACAAACCCATTGGACCATAACCACAACCAACATCTAACAGTTTTCCTTCCTGAAAAGAAGAAGGAACTTCATAAGACTCAATCAATAACTGACTTCCAAAATCAATGGTATTCTTTGAAAACACTCCATTGTCACTAACAAACTGGAAAGAGAATCCTTTTAAAACATAACGAAAATGTTTCTCTTGACTCTTACTATTTGGTTGCTGTGTATAATAGTGATTTTGATTCATGAGTATCTCCTTTTTTTGTATCTTTCTTCATACTAGCATAAATCACCTTTTTTCCAAAACAAAAAAACCCGCTGTTTGGGAACAGCGGGAAAAGGTTAGGAGGGTTTACTAATAAAAAAATGTTGGGAGTTCATTTTTTTATTTGGGAGAAGTAAACCTTAGGTGTTTTATTGGGTATGAATAGATTATAGAGGTTACTTTTGAATTTTTTGTGAATTTTAATTTGAATTTTTTTAAAATGAAACTTTTTTTATATTTTGATATCGTCGTAGTCAGTACTTTTTTTGAATAATTCCACTACGTACGAACAAATTGGGCGAACTTTTAAGTTTTCCTCTCTTGCATACACAGCTAATCGTTCTACTAATTGACGCGCTACTCCTTGTCCACGAAGACTAGGATCGACAAAAGTGTGGTCCGCACCAATCACTCCCTCTTCTTCCAGAGTATACGTGATTTCAGCATCCACTTCTCCTGCAGCATTATAATGTCTAAACGCTTGATTTTCTTGAACAAATTCCATTAACGTGTCCCCCTTTATAGTTCTATCTCTAGTATACGACTCAATGATGTAGAAATCGAAGAATGTGATTCAAAATAGTAACATTTGTTATACCTATTTTATAACGAAGTCATTTTTTTGATTATGGTATTCTGTTAACAGAAATTATTTTTAAGAATGGAGAATTTGTTATGCATATACCCGATAATTATTTAAGCCCAACAACTTGTGCAGTTTTAGCAGTTGCTGCTGCACCGGTAGTGGGATTATCCATTACGAAAGTAAAAGCTCAATTAAAAGAGAATAAAGAATTAGCTCCTATGCTTGGAATCGCTGCTTCATTATCTTTCTTATTAATGATGTTTAATGTGCCAATCCCTGGTGGTACAACTGCTCACGCTGTTGGCGGCGTGTTACTTTCAATCTTAATTGGACCGTATGCCGCGAGTCTGGCACTCAGCGTCGCCCTTCTCTTACAAGCTCTTCTATTTGGAGATGGAGGAATTCTTGCTCTTGGCGCAAATATTTTCAACATGGCGATTGCAATGCCATTTGCCGGATATGCTGTTTACAATTTCTTCCGTAAACAAAACCATGAAACAGCCGGAGTTCTCGTTGGATCATACGTAGGAATCAATGTGGCAGCTTTCTTAACAGCCATTGAACTTGGAATTCAGCCAATCATTGCCAATCAAGGAGGAGAGCCACTGTATAACCCTTATGGATTAGCAGTTACGATTCCTGCCATGATGGCAACTCACTTAACGATTGCCGGTGCCGTGGAAGTCTTCTTTACTTATGTGATTTATCGTTTCGTAAAACAAGTTGCTCCACAAGAACTATACACACCAACTTCAGTCAATACGACTTCTTTCGTGAAGAAAATCCGCTATGTCTTAATCGCCTTAGTTGTGTTAAGTCCATTAGGATTATTAGCAGAAGGTACTGCTTTTGGAGAATGGTCTGCTGAAGAACTTGCCGAAATGATGACCATTGTTCCAGCAGGAATCGAGAATGGATTTTCATTCGAAGCCCTCTTCAGTGACTACACCATCCCTGGAACAAATATCGCAATTGGTTATATTTTATCTGCTATTACTGCACTATTAATCTTCTATATTTTAGGAAAAATGATTCGATCAATGAATGGAGCAAAAGTATCTCATGCGTAAACTACCTGATTGGCTAAAAACCGAAGAAGCACTCGCAGCCTCTTCAAAAAGCCATCAATATTTACAAATGAATATCAACTCATTACGCCGTCTCCTTGGCAAAATGAAGCAAACGACACCCGCATTTAAGGCGAAATCTTCGTCCTCAATGCGGCTCGTTTACTTTGTGTGCTTAGCCATTTTAATTACACTCAGCCACTCCACCATCCAACTATGGATTTTGGTGATTTTCCTATTAGCGCATATCGCCTTTCTTCCAGGTGAAGCGCTCTTCCGTCTGTGGAAAGTTCTCACTCGCGTACTTATCTTTACAGTGATTGTCCTCTTACCAAGTATGCTTCTAAGAGGTTTCCAAAACAGCGGTATCTTCCTTGGCCGCACAGGAATTCTTGTCTTAAACTTGGCGCTCTTTTTAGCAACAACGACAAGCATCCAACTCGTTGATGCGCTTCGCCAGTTGCATTTTCCCAAAACGATGATTCAAACAATCGAACTCGCGATGAAATACACGTATATCCTTGGAAAGCACCTACAGCAACAAATCGAATGCGTCCAATTGCGAACCATCGGACAAAAAGTAAATCTCGGGTTATTTGGATCGATTCTTGGGCTCTTGTATTTATCATCGAAAAACCACACGAAAGAAGTCTACGAGGCCATGACGCTTCGAGGTTACGGAATGGATGTCAAAAATAAAGTCCCTTTCCACTGGAAGAAAGAGGACGTCTTATTATTACTCGAATTAATCGTGCTGGTTGTTGTAACAACCGTGCTACGCTAGAAAGGAACGCTTATGATTACAATTCAAGATGGAAATTATCACTACAGCGAAGACATTGGAATTCACGACATCAATCTTCATATTGATAAAGGAGAAACCGTGGCTTTAATGGGACCAAATGGAGCCGGAAAATCAACACTTTTTAAAATTTTGGTTGGATTACTTCCTCTCTCTTCTGGGAAATACCAATTCAACAATTGGGTAATTGATGCAGACTTCTTAAAAGACCCATGTAACGCTGGTCACTTATACCAACAAGTTGGTTTAATTTTCCAAAACAGCGATATCCAATTATTCAATACATCGGTTGCTGAAGAACTTGCCTTTGGTCCACGTCAACTCGGATTATCAGAAACAGAAATCGAAAAACGAGTGAAGGATACACTGACGCTCCTTGAAATCGAACACTTAAAAGAACGGATTCCATACCACCTCTCTGGCGGGGAAAAGAAACTCGTGGCGATAGCTAGCGTCCTCACTATGAATCCAAGCGTATTATTGTTTGATGAGCCCTTTAACGGCCTCTCACCAAAATATCAACGCCTCATTGTGGAATTACTAAAAGAGTTAAAAACCGCAGGAAAAACCATCATTATTTCCTCTCATCATTTCGATCAAATTGCCTCTATCGTTGAACGTGTCCTTCTCTTTTCAGAAGAACATACGATTACTACTAGCTATTCAAAAATGGATTGGGAAAACCATCCAGAACTAAGAAAAGCATTTACTACTTGTTAAAAAGCAAATGTATCATTTTTGATACATTCGATTTTTTAGTTCTATATTATAAACTTTTCTACAGTATATAAAAGATCCCGAAATTCACTTTGAAGTGCACCCTGTCAAGTAGACAGGAAAATAATTAAATTGTATGACGAGTTCTAATGAACTCGTCTTTTTATTTATGCAGGAATTTTTAACCCCATTGATAAAGTAATTCTTTTCTCATTATAGAAGTGGATATACTCCTCAACCTTCTTGAAGAGAGACTCATAGGTTTTGAAATGATATAAACGATATACTTCTTCCTTTAATGTTCCCCAGAATGATTCAATTGGTCCGTTATCTATACATCGGCCAGGACGTGACATACTATGTGTTATTTGTCCTTTTTCTATAAAGTGCTTAAAGAAATGAGAAGTATATTGAAATCCTCGATCACTATGAATCATTGTTTTTGTTGGAATTATCTTTCTCTTTATTTGATCAAAAGTATCTTTAACGATTTGATTATTGTTTTGTTTAGATATTTGATATGCAACTATTTTCTTTGTGCCATAATCTAAAACTGCACTTAAATAAGCTTTTTCTCCCTTTCCATATTTCAATTCAGTGATATCCGTTAATAGTAGAGCCATTGGCTCGTAATCTTTCTGAAATTCTCGATTTAAAATATTAGCTGCGGTGTATTCTTCAGAGTTAGATTTATAACGATAACGTTTTTTTCGTATAATTGCCTTTAATCCCATTAATTTCATAAGGCGCTGAATACATTTATGATTCACCTTCGCATTTCTATAATAGTTTAAATAGATTGTGATACGACGATATCCATATATACCTTGAACGGATTCATATACTTCGTGTATTAATGACATTAAACGACGTAGTCGTTTTTCAGATTCCGAAGGGACTCGATTTAACCATTTATAATAGCCGGCTCTACTAACGTTTAAGGCTTTACATAATTGAGTAATATGAAATCCTCTTTTACTTAATTTTTTAATCGTTTGATATTCCGCTTCAAATTTCGTCTGGCAAACATCAACTCGCTTTCCACTTCTTGTAATTTTTTTAGTGCGGCATTTTCTGTTTCTAAATATTCGTTTCGTGCCTTTAATATAGCCATTTCTGCACGAATACGCTCGGTTTCTGTCTGTATATTATCTGGTTTTCGTTTTCCTCGACTATCTACTAATCCATCAGGACCATATTTTTGATATTTTTTAACCCATTGATACACTGAGTTGTAAGAGACATTAAATTTTTGTGCGGTTTGTTTATAGTCTAATTGATTTTGAATACAGTCTTTGACGATAAATATTCTTTCTTCATGCGATGTTTTTCTAAATTTCATAGTATATACCTCTGGCTTAGGATAGTAGGCCTTCTCGGCCTCACCATTAGTATACTTAATAATCCAATTTCGTACAGTTTTAGCACAAGGGATTTTGTATTTTCTTGCGATTGCAGTAAAGTAAGTTTTCGATTCTAAAAACTCTTTGACCACCTTTTCTTTAAATTCATTTGTATAAGTGTTAAACCCATCTCGATCTTCTAATACAGAAGGTCCGTGTGCTTTATAATTCAGAAAATACATATTAAAGCTTCCGGGCGATATCTTTAAACCATATTCACTACGCAGCTCATGAAAAGATACACCATCTAAATACAATTCTATGAATTGTTCTAATTCTTTTGCAGTATGTTTTTTGACCAACTTAAAAATGCCCCCTCTAAAGTAGTTTACTTTTTTAAGTGTCTACTTTAGAGGGAGCATATCAAAGTGAATTTCGGGATTTTTTATTTTAACTCCAATAATTTATTGTTTTGGCAGTATTACTTGAAATGTACTCCCTTTTCCAATCTCGCTTTCAACTGATATACTTCCACCCAGTTGATCTACAATTGTTTTTACAATCGTTAATCCTAAGCCATTCCCTTCTTGCACATGAGAATGTTCCACTTGATAAAATTGTTCAAAAATATGTCGTTGATCTTCCTCGCTCATTCCAATTCCATTATCAGCAATCGTGACTCTAGCGGTATCATTCTCTTCTTGGATATCAATCGTTAAATGCACGTTATCCGAAGAATACTTCACCGCATTATCCAGCAAATTTGTCCACACTTGCATGCTTAAATCTGGATCCGTCACACAATGAACGGGCTGACTCGTAAAGGTCAAGTCAATCTCTTTTTGCTTCCACTTTTCCGTAATCAAAATCACAGCATGACGGATTTGTTCATCCAGTTGAAGTGGTTTTTTCTTTGGTTTAAAATCACGTTCCATCTTTGTCAATGTGACGATTCCATCACATAAACGACTTAGACGAAGACTCTCTGAACGCAAAATACCTGTCAAATCTTTTCTAGTAGATTCATCAAGCTTTTCGTCAGCTAATAAGTCACTCACTCCTACAAGAGAAGCGATTGGTGTTTTCAGTTCATGAGAAAGATTAGCAATAAACGCAGATCGATGTTCGTCACTACGTCTCAAGTCTTCAGCCATCTGATTCACATGTTGAGAAAGCTGAGCCAATTCATTATGATATTTAGCAGTGTCTTTAGGATAATGCTTGAGAGGAATCTTACGGTTAAAATCTCCTCTTGAAATGGCCTTAACAGATTCATTCAATTCTGAAATAGGTTTCGTTAAATGAACAGACCCATACCACATGGCAAGACTCCCTACGAGAATAATGACTAAGCTAAAAATAATTAACCATGTTTGGAAGCTAACCTCTACCATAAACCAGTGTTTTAGGACAAAAACAGTCATTAAACCAATAATACTTGTGCTCACTAAAACACTGCAAAACATGAAGACGAAATAGTTTCTGAGAGGAAATTGTATTTCTTTTTGTTTATCCATTTTTAATCGTCCCTTTATACCCTAACCCTCGTATCGTTACAATTTCAAAATCTTTATTCTCCTTAAATTTTTGTCGGACCCTTTTAATGCATGCATCTACTAATCTTTCGTCAAGGTCCTCTTCCATCCCCCAAATATCATCCAATAAATCCAAACGAGTAAATATTTTTTCTGGATTACTGAGTAATTTATAGAGTAAATAGAATTCTTTTCGAGGAATTTGATAGACTTCATCTCTCTCTAAATCCGTTAAAGTTAATGCATTGTAATCAAGTCTTGTATGTTCAAAAAGCAACACTTTCTCTGTTTCTAATTGAGCTCTTCTAAGTAAGGCTTGTACTCGTAGAACAAGTTCAGTTAAACGAATCGGCTTCACCATGTAGTCATCAACGCCTAACTTAAAAGCTTCTTCCAGAGATTCTAACTGAGATTTTGCCGTAATCATTAAAATGGGTAAAGTATGCTTCGTTTCTCGTAAAGCTTTTACAAGAGCGTATCCATCCATCACAGGCATCATAATATCAGAAATTAATAAATCGACTTGATGCTTCTCCATTAACGAGAGGGCTTCCTCTCCGTTTTCAGCAACGTAAATCGTGTAGTTTTCTTGTTTTAACTTGGTCGTAATCAATGTGCGAATCGCATGATCGTCTTCAGCAACTAATATACTAAACATAGCTCCACCTTCTTTCTGGAACATTATAGCACAAATGCTTACAGACGAACTAACTTCCCTTTTTTCATCTCGTAAACCGTATCTACATACTCAAGCACTGAACGGTCATGAGTCACCATGATGGCACTCTTATGTTTAGACTTCACTTCACGCTGAATTAATTGCGCAATTTCTTTTCCTCTTTCAGGATCAAGACTTGCGGTAGGCTCATCCGCTAATATTAATTGCGGATTCCCAATAAAGGCACGAGCAATCGCAACACGCTGCTTTTGACCGCCTGACATTTGATTTGGATACTGACCGTAGCAATTCTCTATACCTAGCTCTGCCAATAATCCTTTGACTTCCTCTTTTCGTTTTGAAGCGTCTTTCTCACCTTTTAATTTTGCTACTACTTCTAATTGGTCTCCAATTTTCATATAGGTCAACAATTGATGATCCTGGAAAATAAAGCCTAATAACTCCAGTCTCTTCTTCGTCCATTCACTTTGTTTTAAATTCGTAAGATTTTGTCCCCCGATGATTACTTGACCGCTATCAGAAGATAGGAGTAATCCTGCAATCGATAAAAGTGTTGATTTTCCTGACCCAGAAGGCCCTAGGATTGCCACAAATTCTTGTGGTTCAACGGTTAAATTCAAATCGCAAATAACATCTCTCATTTGATTTCCATCTGCGTATGATTTTTTTATCTGTTGTAATTCAATCACTGACATCTTATTCACCATTTCCACCAATCACTTCGATTGGATCTACTTTCTTAATTTTTAATAGAGATAATGCTCCGCAAATAATCGAAATAACGATAAAGCTAACTGAAATGACTGCATTATCTTCTGCTTTCATATAAAACGGCATGCTTACAGGCAAGAATGGCGTTAAGGCTAAGGCGAGACTTAATCCAATGCCAATCCCGATAATAGAAAGAATCCCTACTTGTGACAGTTGAATTCTAGTTATTTCTCCCATCGACATCCCGATTGCTTTTAACACACCAAATTGTTTCAGTTTTTGCAAAGCTAAGATGTAGAAGAATACTCCAAGGATTGCGGCTGAAGCGATTAATAATACCCAAGTCATTGTTTTTAAAATCATATTGGTTGCAGTATACCCTGGAATCTTATTAATAATTTGTTGCTTATTCGATACCATCAACTGCTCTGATAAAGCGTCGGCTGTCAGCTCTTGGTTTGTGATGATGGCTTGTGGTTGCCAAGTGTAATTTGGATTTTTCTTCTGACGCATCTCTTCTAACGTCTTAGAACTAATGAAGGCTACTGAACTATGTCCATATTTTGCATCTTTCGCAAAAGCGACTACTTTTAGTAAAATATCTGAAGTCTTATCTTTAATGGTATCCCCAACGTGAATCCCTTTTGCCTTGTACGATTCATCAAGAATCACTTCATTATCGGATAAGTTCGCAGTTACATAACCGTCTTCTGCTTTAATCGTTAAATTCTTGTACGTATCCATCGCAAAGAACGTCACATCTTGCGAACCTTCTTCATCCTCTTTCATAAACGTAGAACGTTGAATTACTAGTCCTGTTTGCTCTTCTAGATGGAGGTCTTCAATTTCCGTTAGGTCTGAACTTGTAAGAGTTGAGTAAGGAATCACGCCTTCTGAATCCTTTGAGAGAATATATTGAACGTCTCCAAATGTATCAATTTGTGCCATAATAATTCGTCCTAAGCCGTTCGTTAAACCGGACAAGAAAATGACCATAAACATCATGATAACAATCAGTACCTCAATTAATATAAATTTTTTCGGTTGGTATTTAATTTCATTCCATGCTATTTTCAATGTAATTTCTCCTCTTTATAAAATCATAAGCCTAGTATACGTGAGTTTTATGACCTGAATATGACATCATTTCGGAAATTAGGGCTTTCAAGGACAAATCACTTCCTCATTGAGTTAGAGTTATGTGAGGACTTTTAATGAGGGACTATTTTTCTGACTCAGGTATTTTTTATTTAATTGATGGAAAATGCAGATAACGAAAAAAACAGTAGATTGGGTTTCTACTGCTTTTCTTTTTTACTTTAATTCCAAAATTCTTCTACTTGACTTAAAATTTCATCTGCTTTTTTTAGTGTTGCTTCTTCAATAGAAATCCCTGTTTTCTTCAAATAGTACTTGATGAGATAGTACCCACAAGTATATCCAGAAGCGTAAGGAAGACCGACTGGATTACCACCTTGCATCTTTGTAATTTCATCGCCATATAAATACGGCATTGCTTCTTGCATATTGTTAATAGAAAGACTGTCTTTTAATTTTGGTTTAATAATCGTATTTAATGTTTCAAGATCATTCTTTGTGACCCAGGGACCAATATTTTCTTGTCCAAACATTTTCTCTGCAAAATTCTCTGCAAGCCCCTCTGCAACAATCATTTCTTTTAAAGATCCCATTTCCCAATCAACGAATTGATAACGAATATTATGATTGCATTCATGCGCCATGGCAGAAGCAATTCTGTTAATCGTATATTCATTTGGCACGAGGGATAGGAAAATATACCCTGGAATCCCTCCATCCCCACTGTAATTTTCATTAATCCTCATCATTGGACTCGCTTCGTTTCCTAGTAAAGCCGTAACATAGTAATCTTGTTGTTTTAATGAAATTCCTTTCGATGTAAAGCTTTCAACGGAACGGTTAAAGGCTTGTTTAATAGTCTCCCAAAACTCTTTATCGAATTGATTGATCATTTGAAGGTCTTCTTCAGATAAATCTTTTGGCATCTTGTGCATGTACCCCATTAGTGTCATCACATTGAATGGAATTCTTTCATCAAATGATATCCGTTGAATAGCAAACTTTTCTTTGAAGGGTAGTAATAATTTTTCTTTGAATAAAGCATCTCTCTGATCTACAGGAAGCGTTAAGAGCTCTCTATAAACACTGTCTGATTCGATTAAATGTAATTTCATAACATATTCCTCCTTTGATTGATATTAGGAGTATATACCCTTACGTTACGTCAGAGTAAACACCTTTTCATTCACGCTTCTTAAATAAACTCTCATCAAATACAAAATAGAGGAATGATGATATAATGAATAGACAAAAAAAGTTATTGGAGGAATCGTTTTATGGAATTTACTCATAAAATTCCTAGCGTTGAAGCTTACAATCAATTAAGAGTAAACGCTGGAATGAATAGCACTAAACCTCATTCTGAAGTGAAAAAGGCACTTGAAGGGACTCTTTTCTTAGTTTCTGTTTATGAAGATGATGAACTCATTGGTCTAGGAAGAATTGTTGGAGACGGCGGCGTCACTTTTGTCGTATCCGATATTATGGTAGACAAAAAGTTTCAAAGACGTGGAATTGCCAATAGAATCATGGAAATGATTGATCAGTGGTTTGACGAAAATACACATGAGAGCAGTTTTATCACTTTACTAGCTAAAGTCCCTGCAGACAAACTCTATCATAAACATCATTTTTCCTATCTTGACGAAACTCGAGTGGGCATGATTCGAGAAAAATAAAAGACTTATCATCTTTTTATAGAATCACTAACTTTAAACTCCCAGAATCCTTTAGTTACAATCAACAAAAAAGACCTTGCTTTTCAAAAGAATTCAAAAAAAACAAAATGGATGTCCCCTGTTCAATACAGGGAAACATCCATATGTTCAGCTTAATTTAAAAATGTGTCCAGGATTCTGGATACATATCATTAAATGTTCTCTTTTTTTAAATTATAAATTACAAAGATGCTTTGCAAGAGAAACTAACTCTTAGCTTTATTTGTCATCTTTATTAATCATATTTTTAACGCCTTCGATTGCTCCTTCGACCGCATCTTTTGCATCTTCAGCAACTTCTTTAACTTTAGAAACTACTTTTTCAGCAGCCCCTTCTTTTTCTGTTTTTTTATCACCAGTTAATTTTCCAAGCCCTTCTTTAACAGAGCCTTTAGCTTGATTGAATTTTTCTTCTACAGACATAGTCTTTACCTCCATTATGAGTTTTAATTTTTTCATATATTTATAGAAAAGAAATAAAATAAGAATCTCTTTTCGTACTTAGAGTTTTAATGAACGCGAGCTTTTTGCTTAGACAAAGTATTTTTTTATTTTGACCTATTGAATCCTCACATCATTAAATTTTAAATTGTATTTTGAATGTTATAAGACAATTTATGCCTTTTTACCCAAAAAGAATGATACAACAGCTACTACAATAACTGCACCAATGATAGAGGGAAATAAGGCCATTCCAGCCAAACTAGGGCCCCAAGTTCCCAAAAGTGATTGACCCACAGATGAACCGACTAAACCTGCAACAATGTTTGCAATAACACCCATAGAGCCACCTTTTTTAGTGATTGATCCAGCAATAAGACCAATGACACCTCCGACAATAATAGACCAAAGCATATCGATTCTCCTTTCTAAATTTACTAAATCAAAATTCAAATCTTTTGATTAATGTGATTATATAATTTGCAAACTTGGAAACATAATAATTCAGCTTAATTTTTCCGCCGATTTTATGTACTTTAAATACAATAAAACGATAAAACATTGATTTTAGATGGCTTTGAGAGAAAATTAAGATGGCTTTTCATATATTATGAGTTGTTAAGTGAATTAAAACATACACATTATGGTAAGATTGAATTATAATAAAACCACTATACTATAAAGAAAGATAACAATTTTATGCGAGAATTACTGTCTAAAAAAAGTCACAGACAATTAGAATTATTAGAAATACTATTTGAAAATAAGCGCTGGTTTCACATTTCTGAACTAGCTGAATTATTGAATTCTACAGAGCGTTCAGTAAAAGATGATTTATCCCATGTCAGATCTTCTTTTCCTGACTTGATATTTCATTCTTCAACAAATGGTATACGTATTATTAATACCGATGATAGTGATATTGAGATGGCCTATCATCATTTTTTTAAGCATTCAACTCATTTTTCAATTTTAGAATTTGTTTTTTTTAATGAAGGATATGATGCTGAGAGTATTTGCAAAGAGTTTTATATCAGTTCTTCCTCTCTTTACCGTATCATTAGTCATATTAATAAAATTATTAAGAAACAATATCATTTTGAAATTAGCCTCAATCCTGTTCGAATTACTGGAAATGAGATAGATATTCGTTACTTTTTTGCCCAATATTTTTCAGAAAAATATTATTTTCTTGAATGGCCATTTGAAGATTTTTCACCAGATCCGCTCTCTCAATTATTGGAACTAGTTTATAAAGCAACATCTTTCCCGATGAATTTATCAACTCACAGAATGTTAAAGTTGCTCTTAGTTACGAATTTATATCGAATCAAGTTTGGTCATTTCCTGGAAGTTGAGAAAGATTCTTTTAATAATCAATTGTTGGAATTTTTAATGCAGGAAGATGAAATGGAAGATATTGTCAAAAAATTTGAAACAGAATACAATATCTCTTTAACAAAAGAAGTAATAGGTCAATTGTTTGTATCTTATTTTCAAAAAATGTTTTTCATAGACGAAAAAGTATTTCTGAAGTATACAAAAACGGACATCTACGTAAAGAAATCATATCATTTGTTGGGGGATTTAGTTGATCAGGTATCAAAAGAGTATAATATTAAAGTAGACAATAAGGATAATCTTATTTGGCATCTTCATAATACGGCACATCTTCATCGCCAAGAATTATCTACAGAGTTTATCCTATTTGATCAAAAAGGCAATACAATCAAGAACTTTCAAAATATTTTTCCTCGATTTGTTTCCGATTTAAAAGAAGGGATTCTGCATTACTTACAGACTTTGGATATTGATAGTAGTTCAATGAAAGTCAATCATTTGGCCTATACGTTTATCACCCATAGCAAACACCTAGTGCTAAATCTTTTACAAAATCAACCCAAATTAAAAGTTTTGGTTATGAGTAATTTTGATCAGTATCATGCAAAATCAGTAGCGGAAACTCTTTCTTATTATTGTAGTAACAATTTTGAACTTGAAGTTTGGAATGAATTAGAATTATCCATTGATTCTTTAAAAGAATCACCGTATGATATTATTATTTCTAATTTTATTATTCCTCCTATTGAAAATAAGAGACTGATTTATTGCAATAATATTAATACAGTCGCTCTAATCTCCTTACTTAACGCGATGATGTTTATTCGATTAGACGATTAACTTTGATTATTCTTATAACAAATTAATATCCTCCGGCTAAGTGAAGCGGAGAATGCGGCTTAAAACATAGTAAAAAAACGAATGAGGTCAACATTTTTATTTTTAATTCTCTTTTCCGTTTTGTTTAGTTTGGTCTAAAGAGATATCTAAAGACTTTTTCACTTTTGAGGTATAAAAAAATTGAGAAACATTGATAACTCAACATTTCATTACACTTTCAATTTCACGGAACAAATACGGAACAATACGCACAAAAAGCCTTGGTTTTCCAAGGCTTTTTGCGTAAAAAAAATGCCCCCTACAGGGCTCGAACCTGTGACCCATAGATTAAGAGTCTACTGCTCTACCAACTGAGCTAAGGAGGCATTTGTACTTAAGGTACTTAATCAGTATACTACCATCCCCATTGTAAATCAAGGGGATTTTCCAAAGAAATTCGTATTTCATCAGACAACCGTTTATCAAAACAGCCCTCTAAATTTTCATTAGAGGGCTTTTCTTATTCTAATCCCAGACTCACTTTCAGTCCTTCGTTAATGGTGTTCATAAAATCCGCATCCACTTGCGTAATTTTCTCAAGAATTCGAGCCTTATCAATCGTACGCAATTGTTCAAGTAAGACAACAGAGTCCCGTTCGAACCCAAATTGATCTTTTTTGATTTCAATATGCGTTGGAATGTTAGCTTTTGTATTCTTTGCTGTGATTGCTGCCACAATAACAGTTGTGCTAAAGTGATTCCCAACATCATTTTGAATAATGAGAACGGGGCGTTTTCCTCCCTGCTCACTACCAATCACTGGAGACAAATCCGCTAAAAAGACATCTCCTCTTAAAATTTTATCAACCATTGATATACTCCCTTTTCACACGATCAGAGATCATACAAATGACTTCATAAGCAATTGTATCTGCACGTTTAGCTAATTCAATTGCTGTAATTTCCTCTTCTTTGTTTTTTCCTAGAAGAGTCACCTTTGTGCCGACAGGATATTCATGAGGCAGTCGAACCATACATTGATCCATACACACTCTTCCAATAATAGGACAGCGAACACCATCTACAATGACCTCTCCTTTATTGTAGGCACGTATATACCCATCTGCATATCCTATTGGTAAAGTAGCCACCCATTGAGGCTCTTTAGCTTTATAGGTGGCACCGTAGCTCACCGTATCCCCTATTTCCAATTTCTTCACCTTGACCATCTCGGTTTCCCATTGCAGGGCTGGGGTTAGAAGTTCTTCATCTTCAACGCATAAGTCTCCATTAGAAGGATTAATGCCATACAAGCCGATGCCATAACGAATAATATCACTATCTCCGGCACTATGCCAAATTGCATAAGCCGAATTCGAGCAATGAATGTGAGGAGGTCTTTCTTCCAACTCTCCAATCATACCATTGAATTTTTCTTCTTGTTTTGTTAAATGTGCGGTGTCTTCTTCATCTGCTGTTGCAAAATGGGTAAACATTGCTTCGAACTCGAATGGTCCGTTTCGTAAAACAGCCTCAACTTCCGTTAATTCTTTTTCGTTAACGACGCCAATACGACCCATTCCCGAATCTACAGCAACATGTACTTTTAAGGGTATCTCCTTTAATAGTGGCGCAGCTTGCAGGAGCCATTCTACAGAGTCGACCGCAGCAGTAATGTGATTACTTGCTAATAGTGGCGCATCTTCAACTCGGCTTAATCCAAGTATTAAGACAGGTTCCATAATTCCTGCTTCTCTTAAAGCCAAAGCCTCATCTACATTTGCGACACAAAATCCCTGAACCCCTGCTTCTAAAGCAGCCTTAGCAACAGGAATCATACCATGCCCATATGCATTTGCCTTTACAACTGCATAGACTTGTTTGGAGGGGTTTAATTTAGACTTTAGTTTAGAAATATTCTGTTTAATAATTGATAAATCCACTACAACTCTCGTGTTTCGATGGATCGCTTCTAACATGATGATTCATTCCTTTTTTTAATTGGATTCAAGTACGACAACGGCATAGGCATCATGACTCGTATGCGTAATCGATATCCACGTTTGATGAGAATAGCGTTCACATACAAGAACTGGTTTTCCTGTGGCATCATTCAATACTTCAATATCTTGAAATGAAACATGCTGTCCAATTCCAGTCCCAAGTGCTTTAGCATAAGCTTCTTTAGCTGCAAATCGTCCCGCAAGGAATTCCACTTTCCGTTTAAAAGGGAGCGTATGATATTTTTCCAACTCTTTTGGTGTTAACACTTTTCCCAAAAAAGATTTAGGTTCTGCTACGATTTTTTCAATGCGTGACAATTCTACCGCGTCCATACCAAGTCCCTTAATCGCCATCCGTTTGTCGTCTCCTTCATTATGATTCATTCCTATATTTTAACAAATTTACCATCATTTGTCAGAAATTTGAACAATTCCTAAGAATTCCATAACCCTGACCACAAGACCACTTCACCGGTTTTAAGAGAAGACTGTACATCAATAATGCGCTGATTACTGCTTCCCCTAAATTGCAAGGTCAAATCTTTTTTAGCGAGTTCAAATCGTCCATCCACCAAAATATCAATCAAGCTTAATAATTCTAACTTATCTTCTGTTTCTTGCATCAGCTCTTCCCAAGTATATCCTGTCCAAGACCAAATATCCTTGGTATTTCCATAAGCTTTCCGTAACGCTTTGACTAAAGACAGACAAACGCCTGTATTCAAAAAAGGTTCTCCACCTAGAAGCGTCAACCCTTGGCAATAAGAAGCTCCAACATCTGAAACAATTTGCTCTTCTAACTCTTTCGTATATTGTATTCCGTAATTAAAATTTTGAGCGATTACATTATAGCAGCCTTCACAGGCAAAGAGGCAGCCACTCACATACAGTGAACAGCGTACCCCTTCCCCATCTACAAAATTATACGGTTTGTAACTGGCAATTTTTCCTTTAGAATATTGCTCACTCGTCCACTCCTTTGGTTTTGGATTATTCATCCTCCATCACTCCTAAAGCGTAACGTTCTTTCAGTTTCGGCATATGTTTTACACGAGAAGAAATTTCCACATGACGTCCATGAACCATTGGACGCGCTTGAGGGTTTCCAAGGTATCCGCAAGTTCGTTTTACGACATCACACGTTTGTGGATCATGGTTTTTACATTGCGGACATTCAAATCCTTTAGCAGTTGGCGTAAATTCACCATCGTATCCACATTTATAACAATGATCAATTGGAGTATTCGTTCCAAGATATCCCACTCTATCATATGCATAGTCCCATACGGCTTCTAAAGCTTTTGGATTTTGTCGAAGAACAGGATACTCACAGTAGTGAATAAATCCGCCCGAAGAAAATACTGGATAATCTTTTTCAAAATCAATTTTTTCAAATGGTGTTGGATTTTTACGTACATCGTAATGGAAGCTATTCGTATAATACTCTTTCTCCGTAATATCCGGTACCAAACCAAATTTTTCGATATCGAGTTTGCAGAAACGATCAGTCAAGCTTTCACTTGGAGTCGCATAAACACTGAAATGATAACCGTATTCGTCACCCCATGCATCCGTATGCGCCTTCAACGCTTTTACAATCTCTAGAGTAAATTCCTTCGCCTCTGGGTTTGTTTCCCAGTTTGGACCAAAGAATGCTGTTGCCGCTTCATAAAGTCCAATATATCCTAAAGAAACAGTTGCACGACGATTTCTAAAGAGAAGATCCACTTCTTCCCCATCCTTCAACCGTTGTCCAAACGCTCCATAATGATACAACACAGGCGCATTATCTCTTTGCGCTTCCTTACAGCGTTCAACGCGGTACGTTAATGCATCCTTACAAATTGCTAGTTTCTCTTCGAAAATTTCCCAGAATTTATCAATTGAGCCTTCCGCTTCTAGCGCAATTCGAGGAATATTCAAAGTAACAACCCCTAAATTCATTCGACCATCGTTCACTTCTTGCCCATTTTCATCCTTCCATCCTTGTAAGAACGAACGGCATCCCATCGGCACTTTAAAACTACCGGTTAATCGAACGATTTGATCATAGTTTAATACATCTGGATACATTCTTTTTGTTGCACATTCTAATGCTAACTGTTTTACATCATAGTTTGGATCGGTTTCTTCTAAGTTCACTCCACGTTTTAGCGTGAATACTAATTTAGGGAAAATTGCTGTTCTCTTTTCTTTGCCAATCCCTTCCATTCTCACTTGCAGGATTGCTTTTTGAATACAACGTTCAAAGCGACTCGTTCCAAGTCCAAATCCCAAAGTTGTAAAAGGGGTTTGGCCTTGAGAAGTATAGAGTGTATTGATTTCATATTCTAATGACTGCATCGCATCATAAATATCTTTTTCCGTTTTTTTCATTGCAAAAGCTTCTTGACGGTCCGCTCCATCAATCCAATCTTTTGCATCTGCCAAATGTTTTTGATAGTTTAATTCCGCATAAGGGGCCAATAATTCATCAACACGATTGGCTGAACATCCTCCATATTGGCTACTTGCGACATTCGCAATGATTTGAGCCATTTGAGCAGTTGCTGTTTGAATCGATTTTGGAGATTCTACCTCGGCATTTCCAATCTTGAATCCAAGTCCTAACATATGTTCAAAATCAATTAAGCAACAATTGGTCAGTGGCATATATGGATGATAGTCTAAATCATGATAATGAATATCCCCTTTTAAATGCGCATTGGCAACATGAGGGGGTAATAGTTTTAAACCAATAATTTTTCCAACTGTACCCGCCGTTAGATCCCTTTGCGTATTAAAAACTTTACTATCCTTATTCGCATTTTCATTAACCACACTTGCATCTTTATTCGTTAATCGAGATAGTGCCCATTGGAAATCCAGTTGATTTTTTCTACGTAAATCACGATCCACTCTGTATGAAATATATGCTTGTGCTAATTCAGATTCCCCATCTTCAATTAAAAAATGTTCAATAATACTTTGAATTTCATAAATTTGAATAGTCTCACTAAATCTTCTAGAAATTTCTTGGAGAACTTCGTCTACGATTCGATTCAATTCCGCTTCTCTTTTAGCATCCATCTCTCCATTTAACTCTGTCTCTGCTTTAAAGATTGCTCGTTCGATTTTCTCCTTTTGAAATTCAACTTCCCGACCATCTCTTTTAGTGACTAATAAGGTCTTCAATTCTTGTACACACATCACAATCCCTCCTCAAAACTCTCGAATCTATTTTATCATGCTGAATTTAAAAATCAACCCCTAAAACACAATATATTGTGTTTTGAATCGTTATAATTTATATATATAGTTTTTAATGGTGCAAAAAAACCTCTTCAGTTCTCTTCTGAAGAGGCTTTGTTTTTATTTCATATTTTGGACGGCTTGAACCATTTGGTCCCAACTATTTTCCATATCTTGTACTAATTTTAATTGTGTACGTGCTCGGTCCAGATTTTGTCCTGGACGACTGGTTTGGTAGTAGACATCGCCATTGATGTAGTCCGTCAAGAAACGAATCCCTTGTTCTAACGTGATTACACGTGCCCCCCAAGGTAAGTATTCGAGTTCAGCTTCGGTTAAGATTCCGCTTGTTCCTTCGATAAAGCCTTTCACATATGTTTCGTATAAGTCGAAATCAAAGTTCACTTTTGATAAATCCGGTTCGTCCTCGGCACAATCGTTCGCTCCAAAACGAATAGAATCCCCAAAATCAAATAATACTAACCCTGGCATTACGGTATCTAAATCCACAATACATAGTGGCTCTTTCGTTTGGCTATCGAACATAATATTATTTAATTTTGTATCATTATGCGTTACTCGAAGTGGCAATACGCCTTCATCTAACAAATCATATAGTAAGAAGCAATCAGCCTTACGACTTTGGATAAAGTCGATCTCTGCTTGAACCTCTTTTACTCTTCCTATACGATCTTCTCGGATTGCTTCTTCTAATTGGCGATAACGATTTCGAGTATCGTGGAATTGTGGAATCACTTCTACTAACTGGCTTGCATCGAAGTCATTTAAATCATAAGCAAATCGTCCAAATGCTTTTGCAGTAATATAAAATTGTTGCGGATTTTCTACTTTATCTAATGAATAACTGTTTTCCACTGAATCATAAATTCGCCAGTAAGATCCATTATCCAAGTTTGCCGTTAAATGCCCCTCTTTGGTGCGAATTACACGTAGCGTTTCACGAGAAGCGTCGCGTCCTTCTGCTTCATATTTTTCACGCAGATAGCTTGTTACTTTCTCGATATTTTCCATTAATCCACGTACATTTGGAAAAATATGATGATTAATCGCTTGCAATACATATTGCTTTTCTTTATTTTCTTGTGTATGAGTGATTTGATAAGTTTTGTTAATTAATCCATTCCCTAAAGGCTGAATATCAACTAGCTCCCCTGGTAGTTCATAATATTCATACGCCACTTTGGCATCCTTTAATGGATTTTCTACTACTGTCATTCCTTTTTCTCCTTTAGCAATTTACAAATAATACATTCCCATTGTACCGCTTCCAAGAGTAAAAAGGAAGATATAACGCGAAAAAACTTCGATGATTGAAAAGCATTTACAGTTCAAATTAAGTAGGGGGATTAAACTTGTTTTTCCCCTGGAATGTTCATTTAAAAAGGGAGAAAGACCAAGTGCGTTTAAACTCCCCTGGCCTTACTCCCAAAAGAAACCTGTTAACTTAGATTTCTTTTTTCTATAAATTGGTCAATGATTAATGACTAACTTCTTTCCCAGCAATACGTCCAAAAGTGATAATATCCGTAATCGCATTTCCTCCAAGACGGTTCTTCCCTTGGATAACCCCTGTTAATTCACCAGCAGCATATAGCCCTGGGATTGCTTCTCCTTTATCATTCAATACTTCTGCTTTTTCATTAATCACTAATCCACCCATTGTATGGTGAACAGAAGGAACGGCTTTTTGAATGTAGTAAGGACCTTCTTCAAGAGATACTAAACCACCACGGTGATGGAAATCTTTGTCATCTTTATTTTTCGCATATTCATTAACTTTTGCGATGGTTTCTTTCAAGTTATTGATATCGATATCGAAGAATTTTGCAGCTTCTTCAATCGTATCAGCTTTCACTAACAAGCCTTCACGAATCAACTCATCATACTCTGCTTTATGCGCTTCTTTTGTTTTCGAAATCGCATCAATCTTATCGTTCCAGATTTGGTAAGTGTATCCACCTGTTTGCGCTAAAATCGCCTTCGAAATAACGTCACGACGGTCTAATTCTTCTACAAATCGTTTTCCTTCTTGGTTCACAAGTATCGCTCCGTCAAAACGTGTATCTGCCAAAAGGGAAATCATACCTGTCTTTGGATTTGCGATTGGGTATGTTTGGATATATTCCATGTTTTTTAATACCGCTCCTGCTTTTTGAGCCATTACAATCCCATCCCCAGTAGTACCAACTGTATCTGTAGATTTATAGCGTTCGTCATATTCCTTGTTGTATTGTTTACGCATTTCAACATTTGAACCAAACCCACCTGTTGTTAATACCACTCCATTAGTTGCTAGGAATGTCACTTCTTTTTTAGTCTTGTCAGTTGCTTTCACTCCTGTCACACGACCGTTTGCATCTTGAATTAATTCCTCTGCTTTTACGTTCAAGAAGATTTTAACGCCAAGTTCTTCTGCTTTTGCTTTTAATTTAGACACTAGTTCTGCACCAGTATGTCCCTTAGGAATCAATGCACGTTTAAATGAATGTCCACCGAATTGGAATAATTGGTCTGATAAGAACTCAACATGAACATCATCTCTTAACCATTCTGCTGATTCCAATGCTTTTTCTGCCATTAAATGAACGAGTTTAGGGTCCCCAATATTATCTCCACCCTTCATCGTATCATTATAGTATGCTTCTACAGAGTCTCCAGTAATCCCAAGATTCTTTTGTACCCAGTTACCAGGTGCATTCATTTCCCCACCAGAAATCAGAGTATTACCGCCGACCGTTGGCATTTTTTCAACGATTGCGACTGATTTTCCTGCTTTTGCGGCTTCTATAGCAGCACTTAAACCTGCACCACCTGAACCGACAATCACTACATCAAACGTTTGCTCAGTTGGAAGTTCACTTTTCTTCGTTTTTGTTTGTTTTGAAGCTACCAGTTTAATCCCTGATTTCGTAATAGCATCTTTGACTGCTGCCAAATACCCTTCGCTTGTTGCACTCGCTCCTGACACGACATCCACATCTGCAGAGTTTTGAGCGATAATGGCTTCCTTTAGATCTTCATAAACAGGTTCAGACAAGCCTTTGTTTTCACCTTGTTCTATAACCTCAATATTGGTTATTTTTGCGTCTGTGATTGTCACAGCAACTTTAATCTCTCCGTGCTTACCAGTTCCCACTCCTTCAAATTTTCCACTTTGCTTGGCTGTTGAACAACCGAATAAAAGTAGAATCGATAATATACTTAGTAAAAGAACGTTTAAACTTTTTTTCATTTTCCTCACCTTTTCTATTTTGTTATTCCTTTTACAATAATTATTGTAACGCTTTCAGAAACCTTAATAAACACTAAATGAAATATTTCACATAAAAATAATATTTTTCGTCATAAATATTCGGAAACAGAAATGACAAAAACACCTTCAGTAATCATTATGATACTGAAGGTGTTTTTCATTTCGATTATTTCATTTCTTTTGAGCTTTCCATAATCGCATCAATTAAGCCATATTCTAAGGCTTCTTGTGCAGTCATGTAGTTATCACGATCTGTATCTTTTTCGATACGTGATAATTTTTGGCCTGTTTGTTTTGCCAAGATTTTATTTAAACGTTCACGTGTTTTCAAGATTTGACGCGCTGCGATTTCGATTTCTGTCGCTTGCCCTTGTGCTCCTCCTAAAGGTTGGTGGATTAAGATTTCAGCGTTTGGCAATGCGTAACGTTTGCCTTTTGCTCCAGCTGTTAATAGGAATGAACCCATTGACGCTGCCAGCCCCATTGCGATGGTTTGAACGTCTGCTTTAATGAAGTTCATTGTATCGTAGATGGCTAAACCAGCTGTTACGCTTCCCCCTGGAGAGTTGATATACATATAAATATCTTTCTCAGGATCTTGTGCATCTAAGAAAAGTAATTGCGCGATAATCGCATTCGCCATGTCATCTTGAATGGGTCCGCTCACCATGATAATACGGTCTTTTAATAAGCGTGAATAAATGTCATAAGCACGTTCTCCACGTGAAGACTGTTCAATAACTGTTGGAATTAAATTCATACTACTTCCTCCAAATCTAATATTTGTTTAAGTCTACTGCTATAGTCAATAAAGGTCAATTTATATGCTTGCTAATTAATAAATCTAAAAATCTTATCCCAAATTTCTTTAGAAAAAATATCGAGCGGATTTTTACCTTCGCCAAGAACTGCATATCCAATCATTAAACCAAGAGCAAACAAGATGATGGCAATGACAAGGAAAACTAAAATACGCAATAAAGCAGTAAATAGTAAATGTCGACTATTCTTTAATTGTTCTTTCATGATTCTTCTGTCCTTTCATCATCAATCATATGTGCGGTTGGATTCATTACCACTTTCTTCGCACTAAAAATTCTACGGATTGCAGCAAAAATGCCTCTTTCAGATTTAATTCGATTTAATAAAATTCCTGTTCCAATTGCTACGCTTTGAAGTGGATTTTCTGCAATCATCACTGGAACTTGAAGTTTTTCAGAGAGCATGCGATCAATCCCATTAATCAAGGCGCCTCCACCGGTAACCATCACACCACGTTCGATAATATCTCCAGCTAATTCTGGAGGAGTTGACTCTAGAACAAGTCTAGCTTCTTCTCCAATGGTATCTAACATTTCTTTTAAGCAATGATAGATTTCATTCGTATAGATTGTCACTGTCTTTGGAAGCCCTGTCGTCATATCTCTTCCTTTGACAATCATATCAGATTCATTTTCAACTTCCACTGCACTTCCAAGCGACATCTTAATCGCCTCTGCAGTTCGTTCTCCAATGATTAATTGATACTTGTCTTTAATATATTCTGAAATCGCAAAGTCCATATTGTCCCCAGCTAATTTAATCGAGCGACTTGTCACTGTTGAGCCCATCGATAGAACGGCAATATCACTCGTTCCACCACCAATATCAATCACCATATTTCCAATTGGCGAGAAGATATCGAGTCCAACTCCAACCGCAGCCACTTTTGGTTCTTCTTCTAAATAGATATTTCTTCCACCACATTTAATCGCTGCTTGAATAATCGCCTTTTGTTCTACGGTCGTAATATTAGTTGGCGTGCAAATTAAAATATCGGGTTTTGAAAACCAGCTATTTAAATTTAATTTTTGCATGAATAATTCTAATAATTGTTCAGTAACCGCAATATCCGCTATTACTCCACCTTTTAATGGATGATGAACATTGATTTCTTTTGGAGTACGTCCTACCATTTGATATGCTCGTTCTCCGACTGCAATCACTTCTCCAGTACGCTCATCTAAAGCAACTAACGAAGGTTCATTTAATATAATCCCGCGATCTTTTAGAAAGACTAAAATATTCGCAGTTCCTAAGTCAATACCAATGTCTCGAAGCATGAAAGTCTCCTCTCTTATAAATATTTCTTTGTTTTAAATCCATTTTTAAAAAGTACAAGGACATAGGAGCCTACTAAAAATGCGGCTGCTAATCCTAAACTATACTGAATAACACCTAAAATTCCATATTTATCAACATTCAAAAAGAAATAAGGGAACGGTCCATCGGGGTTATTTCCAATGGGAATTCGTGTAATTAACGCAATCGCAACAGAAATAATTGCATACGCCAATGGTAAAATCGTCCATACAAACGGATCCCACCACTTATAACAATGCCCTTTATCAAAAAGTGCCCAATCTAACAATGCTCCATAAGGAACAATATAATGCACTAGAAAATTTTCTATCGTCCAAAATTCTTCAGGTGTTTTTAATGGAGCTAGCATGAAGTGATACACCAGTCCTGTTAGAAGAATTGCAACGGTCATTCCACCTTTTAATCGAATATCCCACTGACTCCAATGGCCTTCCTTACGGTATTTTAGCAGTAAGTAAATGAGAAAAATAACTACTAGTAAATTAGATTGATTGGTGTAATAGCGAATAGAATACCATCCGTGGAGAAACATCTCCATTAAGAATCCCACTAAAGCACATATAGCAATGACTCCTTTAGAAATTAAACTTAGTTTCAAAAATACTTCTTTGTTCATTCCATTCCTCTTTCTAAAGACACTAATTCTCCTTATTATAGCATAAATGCTACAACAGTCGGTATTAATAGCCTAAACAAAAAAAGGGCCGGCGCTCGCCAACCCTTATTGGTAAAATAGATTAACTTCTTCGATGATTGATTAAATCATGCGGACTCACTACTGGAGTCGCATTCACCCACCTTGCAAAATTACGAAGTGGAATATACAGAATATAATAAATCACGATATTGAGCATTAGCGTTGCCCCTAATCGTTCCACTAAAAACTCGTTCCATCCCATGCTGACAACGCCTCTTAACGCATATACGAAATATACAGAAACTTCTGTCAAACTTAAGAAGAACACTAATGCTAATCCTAACGTAAATGGATTTTGCAAAATATTTGTACGTACTAAACGAATCACTCGCACAATCACTGCAAATATTCCCATATAGATTCCTAGAATACCTGCATAATAACTATCTACCAAAAATCCTGCAATCACTGAAAACCAAAACATCGCCTTATGGTCAATCATAAAATTCAGCAATACAACTGCAATGACAATAATCCTTGGTGTTAAACTATAGCCAGAGCGCAAAAATAAAGTAGAAAAATGATTCGTCAATACACCGTCCACTAAGAAAGCTAGAATGAAGACAAACAATACCCAATAAACTCTTCTGGAGTTACGCATTATTGCCCCTCACTTTCGCTTGTACGAATGACTACTGTTACATAACGAACATCATTCGTATCTGCCGCTGGACGAATTTTCACTTCTTTATATAAACCAAAACGATCCATTGCCACTTCTTCAACCGTTCCGATATATAGTGAATTTGGAGAAATGCCGCCAAGACCACTCGTCACAACCTTATCTCCTACTTTAATATCCTGAGTAGCTTGAATTTGGCTCATAACAAGCATATTTGTCTTTTCGTCATATCCGGTAATGGTCCCGTAGATTGGTTCTTTTTCATTTTGAATCATCGCCGCAACACGAACTAAAGTATTATCAGCATTCGATAACAAGGCAATCCGTGCGCTTGTAGGATTCACATCTAAAACTTTTCCTACTAAACCATTATCACTCATTACCGACATTTGAGGTTGGATTCCATCATTTGATCCTTTATTAATCGTAATTACATCACGCCAAGTATCCGGATTACGCGCAATGACCGTAGCATTCACTAATGTATAATCATTCAGCGTATCTTGCAACTTCAGCGTTTCTTTCATTTTTTGGTTATCACGTTTTAACTCATTCAATTGAACCTCTAATTCATGAATGGTATCGATTTTTTGTTTTAAGGATTGATTCTCTTGATACGTATTTGATAAATCACCCACACTATCAATAAAATCATTAATACTATTTGCTGGATAAGAGACTAATCTTCCAAGAATATTGGTTACATCATTAACACCTTGAGTCACGATATTACTTCCGTAAGTAACGGAATACATGATTAATGCTAATGCAACAATGATTCCGATTACCCAACCAATTAGTTTCTTATTTGAAAAAATTGGATTCACATCATCACTCCTCTATTAAATTTTTCAACGGACTCTATTTTTTCATTAATGATGGGTTTGCTAGAATAGCTCCTGTTCCTAATGCCACACAATCTAGTGGGTCATTGGCAACAAACGCTGGCACTTGCGTTTCCTTCGAAATCATCTCTGCAAGATGACGAAGCATCGCTCCACCACCTGTCAGAACGATTCCATGATCAATAACGTCCGCAGAAATTTCTGGCGGTGTTTGTTCTAACACATCTTTAACGGCATCTAAAATTTGATGAATAATCTCACTCATCGCAATTGCTATTTCTTTAGCGGGAACTTCTACTACTCGTGGAAGACCTGTTACCATATCACGTCCACGAACTTGCATACTTCCTTGCGCTTTTTCGACAGAAGCAGACCCTAATTGAATCTTAAGTTCCTCTGCTGTACGCTCTCCAATCAGTAGATTATACGTTTTACGAACGTGCTGGACAATAGCTTCATTGAGCTCATCTCCACCAACGCGAATCGAACGACTATTCACGATTCCTCCTAAAGAAATCGTTGCTACGTCCGTTGTTCCTCCACCAATATCTACAATCATGCTTCCTGTTGGGTCTGTAATTGGTAAGCCCGCTCCTACTGCTGCTGCAAAAGGTTCTTCCACAACATAAGCTTCTTTCGCTCCAGCATATTTAGTAGCATCTAAAACGGCTCTTTTTTCAACGTCTGTGATTCCGCTTGGTACACAAATAATGACCACTGGTTTAAAAAATGAGCGGCCAACAATCGATTGGATGAAATATTTTAACATGGCAGTTGTCGTATTATAGTCTGCGATTACGCCATCTTTCATTGGGCGTAATGCTACGATATTTTCAGGCGTTCTCCCAATCATTTCGAAAGCCGATTTCCCTACTGCGATAATTTCTTCTGTAACGATATTTTTTGCAACAACGGAAGGTTCACGTGTGACAATTCCTTCATCTTCAAGATAAACAATCGTGTTAGCTGTTCCTAAGTCAATTCCGATATTTTGTGCTTTAAAATTAAATGCAACCACACTACTTCCTCCTTCAGTAATTCTTCTACAGACCAGGCTGTAAGAATTCTATTCTAGTATATCAGAATTCGGCACTTTATTCTTGTTTTTTATAGCTTTTTAGAAAACTTTTTTATTTTGAAATATTAAAGCGGTTTCTGTAATCTGTTAGTGATTTTTGCATTCGAAGGTTTCCAATATTTGAATAGATTTTACGATATAAAAAAAGGAATCAAACAACATAAAGTTGCTTGATTCCTTTGTCTTTTTTCCAATCGTCTGACAAGAAGAGAGATTAATCTAGTAAATCAATCTATACAGATGATGATTTAGTTAAATCTCTTTTTGCCGTTTGAAGCTACCATAACAACACCTAAACTTAACAATGCCAATCCAGCTAATAGAGTTCCTTGTTCAGAAACGCTACCAGTATTTGGTAAGTTTGGTTCATTTGGTTTTTCAGGTTCCGTTTGGTCTGTGATGACTAATTTGCCATCTTTGAATTCTACAGAATTTCCGTTAGCATTCAACACTTCAATCGTTCCATCAAAGTTCACTTTGAAAGTGATATCTGTTACTGCTAAGTAGCCTGTTGGTGCTGCTTCTTCATGGAATGTATATGTTCCAGGTGCTAAGTTTAATTCTTTAGACTTATCTGCTTCTGAAGTCCAACTTGCTACTGGAGTTCCTACTGCTTTGTCACCTTTGAAGATCTTGATTTTAGCGCCCTCAATTTCTTTTCCAGCAATATTCACTTTACTGAAGGTTACTTTACGAGGGAAATCATCATCTTTATCGGTTACTGTCACTGTTGAACCATTCGTTTCAACTTTGTTTTCTTCACCTTTAGAATCTTTTTCACCGACATTTGTTACCGTTACAGTTCCGTCATAGTTCACTTTGAAAGTGATATCTGTCACCTTAAGGTATCCTGTTGGCGCTGCTTCTTCGTGGAATGTGTATGTTCCAGGTGCTAAATCTAATTCCTTAGTTTTTCCTGCTTCTGATGTCCAGATTTCTACTGGAGTTCCTTCTGCTTTGTCACCTTTGAAGATCTTGATTTTAGCGTCTGCGATTTCTGTTCCGCCTAAGCTTACTTTGCTGAAAGTAATCTTACGTGGTAAATCATCATCTTTATCGGTTACTGTCATTGTTGAACCATTTGTTTCAACTTTGTTTTCTTCACCTTTAGAATCTTTTTCACCAACATTTGTTACCGTTACAGTTCCATCATAGTTCACTTTGAAAGTGATATCTGTCACCTTAAGGTATCCTGTTGGCGCTGCTTCTTCGTGGAATGTATATGTTCCAGGTGCTAAATCTAATTCCTTAGTTTTTCCTGCTTCTGACGTCCAGCTTTCTACTGGGTTACCTTCTGCTTTGTCACCTTTGAAGATCTTAATTTTAGCGTCTGCGATTTCTGTTCCGCCTAAGTTTACTTTACTGAATGTAATCTTACGTGGTAAATCATCGTCTTTGTCAGTCACTTTAAGTGTTGAACCGTTGGTTTCAACTTTGTTGTCTTCACCTTTAGAATCTTTCTCGCCGACTTTTGTTACGGTCACTGTTCCATCATGGTTTACTGTGAACGTAATGTCTGTTACTTTGAGGTATCCTGTTGGTGCTGCTTCTTCGTGGAATGTGTATGTTCCAGGTGCTAAATCTAATTCCTTAGTTTTTCCTGCTTCTGATGTCCAGCTTTCTACTGGGTTACCTTCTGCAGTTTCACCTTTGAAGATCTTAATTTTAGCGTCTGCGATTTCTGTTCCGCCTAAGTTTACTTTACTGAATGTAATCTTACGTGGAAGGTCATCATCTTTGTCAGTCACTTTAAGTGTTGAGCCGTTGGCTACTACTTTATTATCTTCACCTTTAGAATCTTTCTCGCCGACTTTTGTTACTGTCACTGTTCCATCGCTGTTAACTGTGAAAGTAATATCCGTTACTTTAAGATATCCTGTTGGAGCTGCTTCTTCGTGGAAAGTGTATGTTCCAGGCTCTAAATCTAATTCCTTAGATTTTCCTGCTTCTGATGTCCAGCTTTGTACTGGATTGCCTTCTGCTGTTTCACCTTTGAAGATTTTGATTTTAGCATCCGCAATTTCAGTTCCACCTAAGTTTACTTTACTGAAAGTAATTTTCTTCGTACTTGGAGGAGTCTTTCTATTTTGGACTTCGCGCGTTACAGCTTTATCCGTTCCAAAATCAGTTGGATTAATTTTAATCTCCGTAGTTAACTTATCATACCCTTCAGGAGCTTCAATCTCACGAATCGTATAATTGTCACGTAATAATTGATTTACACTAGCATTTCCATCTGGTCCTGTAGTAAGTGTTCCTACAACAGCTTGGTTACGATCACGAACTACTTCGAATTTAGCACCTTCTAAAGGTTGTCCAGCTTCATCTACTTTATGAATGTTAATCGTGAAAACATACCCTTCTGCAACCCCTCCTGCAATTTGATACGCACGAGAACTTGTAGACTGTTCAGTTTGTCCGCCATTATAAATCATATTTGCAGTATTCGTAATAATTTCTCGATCGACTAAATCATAGTTGGCTTTAGCTTGATACTCAATCATATATCCAAAACCATTGGTATCTCCTAACGGAAGAGTAAATCCATCTCCATTCGCATTTGGAACCAATTTAGGTTTCAACGTACTAGTCATATCACGAAGATTTTGGTAGGTCCAATCTCCATTATTCCACACCCAATCTACTTTATAGATTTTGAATGTATCTGGTAAAAATGAAATGTTTGGAGAAGTGAATTTATCCGTAATCGTTACGTTACTATAGTTGGCCATATTACGGTTAACCGTAATATTGTAACGAATTACATTATCTGGATCTCCTGCCTGTTGAAATGAACTCTTTTCAATCTTAGAGTCATATCTTTTTGGAGGCCCATTATAGCGCACTCTCCCAGCAACTAAAACTTTACTTCCAACAGTAACCTTAACATCGATATTTTTTTCTTGACTCACTACACTGTGATCAACACGTACGTAAACAAAAAACTCTCCACGAACACCAGACTTGTTCTCAACATAGTTAGTGTACCGTATAGTAATTGTTTTGTTAGCCGCATCTAATTGTCCTGTAGCTACAAGGTTACCAGACCCGTCACGAAGTTCAATATTTGACGAATTCGAAAACGCAATCTCAGATGGTAAACTTAGAGTTGTCGTATCTCCTTCATGCACTTTGTTATCTGGCAGTTGAAAAGTCGCAGTAAGACGAAAATCTTGCCAAATATCTAACCCTTGAGTCAAATCTCCACCAGAGCTGTTTTTCACACCAACACTAGTGATGACATCATTATACTCTGTGGCGTGCACTTTAGTAAGAGCAACGAAGGGTTGGATAAAGATCCCTAAACAAAGAACAATGATTTGAAACAAAGATCGTAATTTCTTATTCATACATTCTTCCTTCCTTTCTAAATATTCAATTGTAAATGTACAATGTAATTTTATGCTAGTCTATTCCCAAATTGTTTACTATCCATTTTTTAGTGAATTTCGTAGCATTCTTTACCTTTAAAATTTATCATAATTTTTATAAAATTTCTATAAAAACCAATTGAATTTTCACATATTTTTTAGGTATTATTTGGTTTTTTTCTGATAACTTGATATACCTCCAAAAGAAAGCGCAATTCAAAGAACTTGGGAATAATTCCCGTTTTTCTTCAATCATAAGTATTACCACTGTCATTTTTTGACCCAAAAATTTTCTCCCTAAACAAGTCATTCTAACTTTTTAATCAATCAAATTTATCGTTTGAAAAAAGTATTAGGCAAAATAAAAAAACCACCGGAAAACCGGTGGTATCATCGTTTAAACTTAAATTATAGTTTAACTACGTTAGCTGCTTGTGGTCCACGAGCGCCTTCTTCAACATCGAATTGAACTGCTTGTCCTTCTTCTAATGTTTTGAATCCTTCAGATTGGATTGCTGAGAAGTGTACGAATACATCGTTTCCACCTTCACGTTCGATAAACCCAAAACCTTTTTCTGAGTTAAACCATTTTACTGTACCTTGTTCCATGAACATTTCCTCCTTGTGCCATAGCACTTGTTATTCATATTCTTGCTAATGGTTCGAAAGGAGTAAATCTTTACACTATTTCTATACCTAACAAAAACACAAGTTCAGTATACCATCTAAGAAACCTTTTTACAAGAGGATTTCCGAATTCGGATAGAAATTTTATGAACAATTGAAGTTTTATGCGTTTTTTCCGAATGCTTTCCTTATTTTTCACGTTTATTTTTCGTGAAATCTGAAAATATTCATTTTCTTCATTTTTCATTTTTTCAAGTAAGCTAAAAACCGAAATCTTTTTTACAATACTCCGATTTCTTTCAAAGAAATAAAATGCTCTCCCCCCACAATAAAATGATCTAGAAGTTCAATCCCCATTAATTCCCCACAATCCATCAGTCTTTTGGTAAAATCAATATCTGCTTGAGACGGTTCAGGATTCCCACTCGGATGATTATGTCCAATGATGACACGTGCTGCCGAATATCTCACTGCTTCCCGAAAGATTTCTCTTGGATGAGCAACAGCACTATTTAATCCGCCGATGAAAATCATTTTCTTTTTTATTACTTCATTCTTAGTATTCAAATAGAGCGCTACAAGATGTTCTTGATAGGCATCTTTTAACTCTTCTACAATCCACTGCCCCGCCATTTTAGAAGACGTGATTTTTCCTAGTTTCATCTGAGAAGCTTTGTTTAGTCTGGCTCCTAGTTCAATGGCCGCCTTTAGTTCAATGGCCTTTGTTCGTCCAATCCCATTAATGTGCATGAGTTCGTCCAGACTTGCCATCTTTAACGAATGCAAATCTTCAAAAGTATTCAAAACCACAATGGATAATTGTAATACATTCAAATCTTTAGAACCTGTCCTTAGTAAAATAGCTAATAATTCATGGGTTTCAAGCACTTTAGCGCCATACCGTTCGAGGCGTTCTCGTGGCATGGCGCTTAAAGGTACTTCTAATAATCTCGATTCAATCATTGTGACACTTCCTCTTTATTTTCTCTACAAAGAGTTACGATGTCTACTCTTCTTTAGGCTTGCGGTTGTTCCACCAATGACGAACTTCAGCGATAAAATAGAGAGAGCCCGTCACCCATAATTCGCTCTTATCATCTATCGAGCAGGCAAACCGTTCGATAACTTCTTCAAAGCTTTCTTCAAAGGAAATCTTGGGAGAATCTAAGTACGCTTCCACGTCACTTCTAGCTATCGACAGGCCTCTTGAAGGATGGAAACTCGTTAAGATGATGTTCACATCTGGAAGAGCTTCTTGTAATCTTGCAAGCATTTGTTGACTATCCTTTCGAGTAAGCGCACTAAATAAGAGTGTCTGTTTCTTGCCAAAGCGTTCCGTCATGTTTTGTATGAGTCGCTCGATGGCAGGCAAATTATGAGCACCATCAATGATAATAAGTGGCGTGTCTTGCAACACTTCCATGCGCCCTGGCCACGAAACGACAGGGAGAGCTGCTTCGATGAACTCAGCCTGCATACTTCTTCCCGTTGCTTCCATCCATGCTTGGCACGCTCGAATCGCAACGCTCGCATTCTCCTTCTGGAAGGCTCCGTGGAGGGCTAACTGTCCCAGCGGAATCGTCAATGCTTCGTCTTGATACGAATCCTCTACTAGTGAAAAAGCTTCGCCAAATGCCTGCACAGCTGCGCCTTTCTCACTAGCGACTCCACGAATTACATCCATACATTCACGCGTGACTGGTCCGACGACCACTTGCTGCCCAGACTTAATAATGCCTGCTTTTTGCGCGGTAATTTCTTCCAAAGAACTTCCAAGTAAGTCTTGATGGTCTAAGCCAATCGTCGTGATGACACTGACGAGTGGATGGCCAACATTCGTATTATCCAGCAGGCCGCCAATCCCGACTTCAATAATCGCAAGGTCGACAGCTTCTTGTTGAAAGACGACAAACATCATCGCCGTTAAAATCTCAAAATAATTAAAGGCTCCCCACTCTTCGAACAAGCGGCTCTCCACCTCTCTTACGACCGATGCAGCTTGCCAGAACGGCTCTTCTTCAAGAGGCACTCCGTCTAGCTGAATGCGTTCCCTGATACTGTCCATATGCGGTGAAGTGAATGTCCCTACTCGCAATCCATGCGCCTTTGCAAAGGCCGTCACCATCGCAGCAGTCGACCCTTTTCCATTCGTTCCTGCGATATGAATACTCTTCAATTCACGTTCCGGATTGCCAAGCGCCCCTAAGATAGCCTCCATACGGTACAACCCATGTTTGCGAGGAATACTCTCGCTCTTTTTTAACCACTCTTGAATCATTCACTCACCTCCTGTTTCCCTCATTTATCTTAACAGAAAATGACCCTCCATAACATACAAAAGAGAGCGCATGATACTTCATACGCTCTCCCCGCTGTTAAAACGGATTAGATTTTCTTCAATGTTGCGATACGTTCTAACACTGCTTCACGTTGTGCTTGATAGTCTGCACCTTTTGCACGTTCAGCTTCAACAACCGCTGCAGGAGCTTTTGCCACAAATTTCTCGTTCGATAATTTCTTCTCGACACGATCCACTTCTTGTTGCAATTTCTCTGCTTCTTTTTCAAGACGAGCGATTTCGTCTTCAATGTTGATTAATCCTGCTAATGGCAAGTAAATTTCAGCACCTGTGATAACAGAAGTTACCGCGTCAGATGGTGCTTCAACGTCTTCACCATACACAAATTCTTCTGGATTTGAGAAGCGTGCAATGTAAGATTCGTTTTCTTTCAAGACAGTGTAGTGTGCTGTGTCGCTCACTTTCGCAATGATGTTAATTGGTTTTGATAATGGTGTGTTCATTTCGTTACGAACCATACGTACTGAACGGATGAAGTCCATTAAGAATTCCATTTCTTCAGCTGCTTTTTCGTCCATTTGTTCTGGGTGAACCGTTGGGTAAGTTGCGACCACTAATGATTCCCCAACGTGAGGAACAGATTGCCAGATTTCTTCTGTAACGAAAGGCATGATTGGGTGTAATAGACGTAATGTGTTGTCTAATACATATACAAGAATGCTACGTGTTGTTAATTTCGCAGCTTCGTCGTCCCCTGCTAATGTTTCTTTCGACATTTCGATATACCAGTCACAGAAATCATCCCAGATGAAGCGATATAGGAGACGTCCTGCTTCACCGAATTCGAATTTCTCGAAGAGTTCTGTCACTTTGCCAATCGTTTGATTCAAGCGTGTTAAAATCCATTTGTCCGCAAGAGTCTTCTCACCAGTGATATCCACTTGGTCCGCTGTTAAGTCGCCCACGTTCATTAACGCGTAACGGCTTGCGTTCCAAATCTTGTTGATGAAGTTCCATGCAGCATCCATCTTGTCTGTTGAGTAACGAACATCTTGCCCTGGAGCAGAACCGTTTGCTAAGAACCAACGAAGCGCATCGGCACCATATTGCTCGATGACTTCCATTGGGTCAACCCCGTTTCCAAGAGACTTACTCATCTTACGTCCTTGGCTGTCACGAATTAATCCGTGAATTAGAACATTCTTGAATGGACGTTTTCCTGTAAATTCTAACCCTTGGAACATCATACGGCTTACCCAGAAAGTAAGGATGTCGTATCCTGTTACAAGTGTATTTGTTGGATAGTAACGTTTGTAGTCGGCTGCATCTTCGTCCGGCCAACCCATTGTTGAAAATGGCCATAACGCAGATGAGAACCAAGTATCTAATACGTCTGGATCTTGTGTCCAGTTTTCGCTGTCGCTTGGAGCTTCCATGCCTACGAATACTTCGCCTGTTTCTTTATGATACCAAGCTGGAATTTGATGTCCCCACCATAATTGACGTGAAATTACCCAGTCGTGAATGTTTTCCATCCAACGTAAGTACGCATCATTGAAACGTGGCGGATAGAAGTTTACTGTGTTGTCTCCTTCCGCACGTTGCGCATTGATGGCTTGCTGGGCTAAAGGTCCCATTTTTACGAACCATTGTTTTGAAAGACGTGGTTCAACCACTACATCTGTACGTTCTGAGTGACCAACGCTGTGTAAATGTTTTTCGATTTTCACAAGAAGGCCAGCTTCTTCTAAATCTTTCACGATAGCTTTACGCGCCGCAAAACGGTCCATGCCTTCGTATTTACCCGCTAACTCATTCATTGTCGCATCATCGTTCATCACGTTAATACGAGGTAAGTTATGACGGTTCCCTACTTCAAAGTCGTTCGGGTCATGCGCTGGAGTGATTTTTACAACCCCTGTTCCGAAATCTTGCTCCACGTATTCGTCAGCGATGATTGGAATTTCACGGTTCATTAACGGCAAGATAACTGTTTTCCCAATAAGCGCTTGGTAACGTTCGTCGTATGGGTGAACCGCAACCGCTGTATCTCCAAGAAGTGTTTCTGGACGAGTCGTTGCGATTTCTAGGAATCCACTTCCGTCTGCTAGAGGGTAGTTCATATGATAGAATGCACCTTCTACGTCTTTATGGATGACTTCGATATCGGATAATGACGTTTTTGCTTTAGGGTCCCAGTTGATGATGTACTCACCACGGTAGATTAAGCCTTTTTCGTATAATGTAACGAAGACTTTCTTCACGGCGTCAGATAACCCATTATCTAATGTGAAACGTTCTCTGCGGTAGTCTACAGAAATCCCCATTTTTGCCCATTGTTCACGGATATGGCTGGCATATTCTTCCTTCCATTTCCATGTTTGTTCAAGAAACTTCTCACGGCCAAGGTCATAACGAGATAAGCCTTCTCCGCGTAATTTTTCTTCTACTTTTGCTTGAGTTGCAATCCCCGCATGGTCCATCCCTGGTAACCATAAAGTGTCGAATCCTTGCATGCGTTTTTGACGGATAATCATATCTTGTAACGTTACGTCCCAAGCATGTCCTAAGTGTAATTTCCCTGTTACGTTTGGTGGCGGGATAACGATTGAATAAGGTTCAGCGTTTGGATCTTCGTTTGGATGGAAGACGCCTGAATCAACCCACCATTGATATTTCCCAGCTTCAACTTCTTGTGGTTGAAACTTAGATGACATTTCTTTAGCCATTGATTTTCCTCCTTGTATCTTGTTTGTGTCCAATAAAAAAATCCTATGAAGACACTCTCCATAGGACGATTAAATTCGTGGTACCACCTAATATTCGCGTAAAAATTCATTACGCCTCGATGTTGGTAACGAAGTGTCGTCTCCGTACTCTATTACTTCTTTTCGTAGAGTAAGCTCACAAGCTACCTTCAAATGAATTTGCTAGGAAGTTGCACCAAGTCTTCCCTCTCTCGTAAACAAAGTCATTTTACTCCTCTTGTTCATCGCTCTAATATACAAAATATTCTACCATTCAAACCCGACGCTTGCAACAATATCGCGCTATCTTCTACCTCACATTCCCGCTAGACACGCCTAGGTCTGCATCTTCTGGAATCCACCAATCCAAAAACTCTTTGATGGACCAATCCCAGAAATCCCATTCGTGTCCGCCGAAGTACTCTTTATACGTTAGCGACACTCCTTGTTCTTTCAAAAAGCTGCTATAGCTACGATTGTCTTCCAAAAGCCAATCTTCCGTACCACATGCCATAAAAATTGAGAGCGCGTCCTTACGCTCCATTGTTTGGACGGCATGATACAACTGATTGCCTTCCGCTACAAAGGTCTCCTCATCTTTGAAGACCGCCTCCAAAAAGCTTTTTCTTAAAAAGAACGGTGCTTCTGGAATCTCCTCAGGTGGAAGTGCCTGTCTCTTAATCGCGCTAGAGAACGCCCCAATCACGCTAAAGGTGTCGGGATATTTGATGCCGTTTCGAAGTGCCCCGTATCCACCCATCGAAAGCCCGGCAATGCCTAAGTCTTCCCGTTTTCGAGAAATAGGAAACATGCGACGTGAGATTTCTGGAAGCTCCACCCCGATGAATTCTCCATAGTTTGTATAGTTCCACGGTTGGTCTACGTAGAAATGATTTTCCCCCGAAGGCATAATCAAGACGAGATTTTTCTCTTTTGCGTATCGAAGAATTCGCGTCTGGTTGACCCAGTCCTGTTCGCTGCCTAATACTCCGTGCAGTAACATCAACGCTTTGTACGGCCCTTCGGAAAGATACTGATTATTAAAATCCACCGCATCGCTAGGTAAGTAGACTGACAAGGGGATTGTTCTCATTAATGTTTTTGAAAAGAATGAAACGTGTAAAAGTGCCATAGGACACCTCCGTTAAATGATTATTTTTTTAAATATCGATTCACTACTGGCACTAACCCAAAGATAAACGACAATTGAACGACGGATTTTTGCCAAGGCTCCCATTGCTCAAATCCAAAAAAATGATTCATGATGAGGAAAAAGGCAGTAGCAGCTACCATCCCAATAAAGACGACAACTAATCCGTGATTGAGCCTTTTGAACTTATCTGGATTATCCCGATTTACCCAAGTATAAAAGGCAAGCCTACTAACCATCACACTCAAAAAAAACAGTGCGATATCTCGACGAAATACTAGCTGATAGATTGCATTTGCGCAACTAGTGACCCCAAACGCAATGGTGACAATTTCTCTAGCTTTTTGACTCATTTCCAACAGCCCCTCTCCCTAAAAACGGATTCCTGAATTTATCTTTATTATACTGCTCCACCAGCGTTTTTACTATACTTGCTCGTAAAAAAGAACCCAGCATCACTGCTAGGTTCGGCTGGTTTAATTAATTTTTGTGGCACATAACGGATTACTGTTTCAAGAACTTATCTAACTCTTCATAAGTAAAACCACCACCAAATTCATATTTCCCGTCTTTTTTTATAATAGTGAATTTCATTCTCAAGTTTTCATTCCCGTTAATCAAAAGCTCAGAATTAAGGCCCCTATCCTCTACAGATGGCATTTTATCCACATTAACCTTGTAAGAACGAATTTTCCCCTTCTCAGTAAATGCCTCTGGATCCAGCTTTAGAAGCTCTTCTTTTATCAAAGCTACTATTTCTGGCCTCTTCATTTCTTCGTCTCTAAGATAATCATCCGCCTCTCTAGAAATAGAATAGCTGTTAATTTGATAATTTTCCGATTCCTTATTCTTGTCCTCAAACCTCCCAGTACTCTCTTTATTACTGATGAGTAAGCCTATTCTTAAATCGGGATTCCCATTTATCGATATTTCAGCTTCAATTCCAAACCCCCATGAATTCAGTTGGGTTTTATCATAATCAATTTCATATGATTTGATGATATTGTTTTCGCTAACACCTCTATCACTAGTATCTTGATTTCTAATCTTTTTATCACTAACAACTATTCCATTAGGTTCTCTGATAATATTATTCTCTATACTTCTTAGGGCTTTTTCAATGACTGCAATGACTTCTGGCTTCTTTAACTCTTCTCGAATATATACTTTCTCCCGATATTTCGAAATTAGTACTATGGCGACATATGATAATAGAATCCCTACTATGATTCTCCCTATTTTTCTCTTTTTCTTCATATGAGTACTCCTAAAGATTATTGTATTTCTTCTATCATCTTTTGTTCGTTACTTTTCTTTGATGGATTCTAATTGAAATTCCTTGTTTTTATAAAGAATATCTACTGGAAATCCTACAAAACAACCAATCAAAATCCAAAGCGTCAAAATAGTATTAAAAACTAAAAGTACCACACTTCCACCAATGCTAGCTCTTAAATAAAATAAAAAAAGAATTACATTAATGGAAAGTGGAATGTAAAACGAAAGATGTCGTTTGGACGTCGTTTTAAATGTTGCAACATATCTCTTTGGATTCGTAGGCAATCGGTCTGCCACGTATTTCTTTGACATCGTAGCTAATAATTTCATCAGTAGTGCCGCAAAGAGAATTGAAATCATAAAGAGGCTCACTTGAAAAATAATTTGTTGATGTAATTTTTGTTCTCTTATGAATTCAGTTAACGAGCGATACACTATATTCGCAAACAATTGACTTCCTGCTGTAATCGCAACGAAAGTACTTGATTGCAGATTCTTTTGTTCAAACCTTGAATCATTTTTATCGATCCCAATCATATCGACTGTTACTTTATCTGTTTGAACTCCAAAGCAGTAAAGTTTATTCGAAACTGTACTCACATCCATCAAATATTGATTACCCTTTGCGTCGGTCAACAGTTTATAACACATCGAATTAGCGTTAGTGATTGTTACTTCTTCCATATTCCACTCCGTTTTTACTTTTTCTCTTCGATTGAGACAAGGCTAATATATTGTTTCTCATAGTCATAATGAATAGGCGTCATGCCTAACCAAACGATAAAAAAATACCACGATAGTATCGTAATCGGAATCAATAAAATTCCTTCGCTTCCATTATTTGATCGCATAAATAAAAACACAAAAATAGCCACAAGTCCTATTCCAAACCAATAAGAAAAATCTCTTCTTTTGCTAAACGTAAATGTTGCAGTATATCGTTTTGCGTTTTCTAGCAATCTTTCTGCAACTTTCTTCTGAGCTCGTTTGACGTAAACTTTTACAAGTAAGTATGCGATAAATACCGATAAAGCAACGATCCCCCATTTCAAAAGAGCTCGCTGATGAATATTATATTTTAAGAAAATATTCTCAAACATCTTAAACAGTATCGTCGTTAGTGGTTGTGTCGCCGCAACTGCCCCTATATACTTTGGTGAGGGTTTAGCTTTAAACTCAAAATTTTGATCGTGATAGCCGAACTCAACCATGTCCACACTCACTTGTTTTGGAATAATCCCAAAACCGTACACATTTGGTCTGATGGTGCTCGTGTCCATGATGTATCTCTTGCCGTTTGAGTCTGTCACTATTTTATGGCACGTAGACATCGAGTTTTTAAAAGTTAATTTGTTCAAGGCTTCCCCTCCTTTTTGTATAGATTGTTTTATTCGTAGATATAAATCCCACCATCTCTTTTAATTCTTGGAGGATGGTTCATTCCTATTCGAGACATCTCTGGAATGCTATCTGAGTGCTCTAATCTAAAATCAATAAAAATTATTGTCTTTTGATTATTATTAAAGGTTCCTTTTACCGATAAATTATATGACTCAGCAAAGATTCCATTGCTTACAGCTCCAACCTCTAGAGTATTCCAATCAAACTGTACAGATTCTATTTTTGGATATCTAGAACGAATCCACGCCACAATTTCTTCTTCGTGCTCTTTCAGCCACGCTAATTGCTTGTCTCTTGCCGTCGCAAAGATTGTGTTCTCTCTCCAGCTTGGATTAATTACGTTGAGCGCTGTTACGCCACCTACTGTTAGTAACAGGAGGGCGCTGGCTGTAATTGCTGTTTCACCTTTTTACTCATAGTCATACATCGTACCGCCACGTTTTATACCAGGACGTTGATTCATTCTAATTTGACTCATTTGTGGAATATCCCCTTCACCGGACATTAAAAAATCTACCCAAATAACTGTTTCTGGAATTTCATTAAACGTTCCCTTGACTGACAAATTATATCCATTATTAGATACTCCATTACTCACAGGTCCAACTGTTAAAGAATCCCAATTAAATTGAACCGATTCTACCTTAGGATATACTGAGCGCATCCATTTCACAATTTGTTTTTCGTGCTCTTTCAGCCATGCCAGTTGCTTGTCTCTCGCCGTCGCAAAAATCGTGTTTTCTCTCCAGCTTGGATTGATAACATTGAGTGCTGAGACGCCACCTACTGTTAGTAACAGCAGAGCGCTAACTGTAATTACTGTTTTCTTTTTCATTACGGTTTCACCTTTTTACTAATCATAATTATAGATAACCTTACCTCTTCTAATCATCGGAGGTTGATTCATTCTAATTTGAGATAAATTTGGAGTGTCCTCTCTCTTTTTCATCAAGAAATCGACAAAAATTATAGTTTTGGGATTATCATTAAAAACTCCCTGGACTGATAAATTGTAACCAATAATGGCCACTCCATTACTCACCGCTCTAACTTCTAATGTATTCCAATCAAATTGAATAGTTTCAACTTTTGGGTATCTTGAATGAACCCACTTTACAATCGCATCCTCATGCTCTTTCAGCCATGCCAATTGCTTGTCTCTCGCCGTCGCAAAAATCGTGTTCTCTCTCCAGCTTGGATTGATGACGTTGAGTGCTGAGACACCACCTACTGTCAGTAATAACAAGGCGCTTGCTGTAATTGCTGCTTTCTTTTTCATCATAACCCTCATTCCCTCTAGTAAATTCACCTTTCAAACAAAACATTTTGATTACTCATATGGTTTCCAAATCCCATCACTTTTTCTAAGTGGCGGATTATTCATACCCATTTTCGAAACACTTGGAATACTGTCTTTATTGTCTAATTTAAAATCAATGTGCAATACTGTCTCCGGCATGTTATTAAATTTACCCCGTACCGACAAATTATATCCATTGATAGATACGCCATTGCTCACTGGGCCCACCTTTAAAGTATCCCAGTCAAACTGAACAGTTTCTACCTTCGGATACACTGAGTGAATCCACGCTACAATTTCTTTCTCGTGCGCTTTAAGATAGGCGAGTTGCTTGTCTCTTGCCGTTGCAAAGATTGAGTTCTCTCTCCAGCTAGGATTAATCACGTTGAGTGCTGTTACTCCACCTACTGTCAGTAATAGCAGAGCGCTAGCTGTAATTGCTGCTTTCTTTTTCATACACGAACTCCAATCACTCATAATTAATTATGACACCATTTTTACGAATACCTGGTGGATGATTCATCCCCATTCTTGAAATATCTGGCATACTATCAGCATCATCTAAACTAAAACTGACATAAAGAACAGTTTCCGGGAGATCATTAAACGTACCTTTTACACTTAGTTTGTAGCCATTATTGGAAACTCCATTACTAACTGCTCCCACTCGATATGTGTTCCAATCAAACTGTACTGATTCTACTTTCGGATACTTTGAGTGAATCCACTCTACGATTTCTTTCTCGTGCGCTTTAAGATAGGCAAGCTGCTTGTCTCTTGTAGTCGCAAAAATGGTGTTTTCTCTCCAACTTGGATTGATCACGTTGAGCGCTGTTACGCCACCGACTGTCAGTAACAGGAGGGCGCTTGCTGTAATTACTGTTTTCTTTTTCATTCTCTTCCCACACTTTTCATCTCAACTAATTTACTCAAAAATATATAGACCTTTATTCCTTCTAATTCTTGGAGGTTGATTCATTCTGATTCCTGACATATTAGGTACGCTATCCCTTTTTTTCTAATCCAAAATCAATGAATATTATCGTATTTTCGTCATTATTAAAAGTACCTTTTACAGATAGATTGTATTCTGTATTTACTATACCATTGGATACTCCGCTAACTTCCATAGTTTCCCAATCAAATTCCACTGAATTAATTTTTGGATGTTTCGAGTGAATCCATGCCACGATTTGTTTTTCGTGCTCTTTCAACCATGCTAATTGCTTGTCTTTAGTCGACGCGAAAATGGTGTTAGCTCTCCAATCTGGATTCGTGACATTCAAAGCCGTCACTCCACCTAGTGCTAGTACTAACAGTGAACTGCTGATAATTACTGCTTTCTTTTTCATATCCGTACTCCCATCTTTTGGGAGGTTACTCAAAATCATACACTCCACCATCAGCCTTTTTGATACTTGGTGGTTGGTTCATTCTAATCTGCGACATTTTTGGAATACTATCAGCTGTTTCCATTAGAAAATCTACAAAAATAATGGTTTCTGGAATATCGTTAAACGTTCCTTCAACTGACAAATTATATCCAACATTCATTACACCATTGCTCACGGGGCCGACTTCTAGAGTTTTCCAATCAAACTGTACTTTTTCTACCTTTGGATATCTTGAGTGAATCCATGCCACGATTTGTTTTTCGTGCTCTTTCAACCAAGCCAATTGCTTGTCTCTTGCTGTCGCAAAAATGGTGTTCTCTCGCCAACTTGGAGCAATCACGTTGAGCGCTGTAACACCACCTACTGTCAGTAATAAGAGTGCACTACTGATCACTATTGCTTTCTTTTTCATACTCTTCCCACTCATTTCAACTGCCCTACTCAAATATATATAGGCCCTTGCCTTTTTTTATGCTCGGAGGATTATTCATCCCAATATCATTCATTGTTGGAATATCATCTTTATTTTTAAGACTGAAATCAATGACCAATACAGTATCTAGATTATCATTAAACGTTCCTTTTACGGATAAATTATATCCTACTGTTTGAACGCCATTACTAATGGCTCCCACTCGATACGTGTTCCAATCGAAGTTCACAGTGGTAATTTTAGGATGTCTAGACTTAATCCACTTTACAATCACTTCTTCATGCTCTTTCAGCCACGCTAATTGCTTATCTTTAGCCGACGCGAAAATGGAGTTAACTCTCCAATTTGGATTCGTGACATTCAAAACCGTCACTCCACCTAACACTAAGACTAAAAGCGTACTACCGATAATTACAAATTTTTTTTTCATATCCGTACTCCCATCTTTTTTGGAGGCTACTCAAAATAATACACTCCACCATCAGCCTTTTTGATACTTGGTGGTTGATTCATTCGAATCTGCGACATATTTGGAACACTGTCTGCAGTTTCCATACGAAAATCTACAAAAATAATCGTTTCAGGAATATTGTTAAATGTACCTTTAACCAACAAATTATACCCGATTATTGAAACACCATTGCTAACGGGCCTCACTTTTAAAGTATTCCAATCAAATTGCACGGATTCCACTTTTGGATATGCTGAATGAATCCATTTCACAATCTCTTCCTCATGCTCTTTCAACCATGCCAATTGCTTATCTCTTGCTGTCGCAAAAATCGTGTTCTCTCTCCAGCTAGGATTGATTACGTTGAGCGCTGAGACGCCACCTACTGTCAGTAACAGCAGGGTGCTAACTGTAATTGCTACTTTCTTTTTCATACTTTTCCCACACTCCTAAATCCAATGACGTTAGTCAAAAATGTAAAAACCATTCCCTTTCTTTATTCTAGGCGGTTGATTCATTCGAATATTTACCATCTCCGGTATACTATCTTTTGTTTCTAAAGAAAAATCTATAAATAAAGCAGTATCTGGATTATCGTTAAAAGTTCCTTTTACGGATAAATTATACCCAACTATTTGAACACCATTGCTAATAGCTCCTACTCGATACGTGTTCCAATCGAAGTTCACAGTGGTAATTTTAGGATGCCTAGATTGAATCCACGCCACGATTTCGTTCTCATGCTCTTTCAGCCACGCCAAGTGCTTATCTTTAGTCGACGCGAAAATGGTGTTAGCTCTCCAATCTGGATTCGTTACATTCAAGGCTGTCACTCCACCTAACGCTAAGACTAAAAGCGTACTACCGATTAGTACAAATTTCCTTTTCATAACATCCCTACATTTCTAGTATTTACTCATAAATATCCAACAATTTACCCTTATGAATTCTAGGTGGATGATTCATTCTTATTTTGGACAAGTCAGGAATGCTGTCCGCTTTATCCAGTAAGAAATCTACCCAGATTACTGTTTCCGGAATATCATTAAACTTCCCTTCGACGGACAAATTATATCCAACATTCATTACACCATTGCTCACGGGATCAACTTCAAATGTATTCCAGTCGAACTGCACTTTTTCTACCTTCGGATATTTCGAGTGAATCCATGCCACGATTTCTTTTTCATGCTCTTTCAGCCACGCCAACTGCTTATCTCTTGCTGTCGCAAAGATGGTATTCTCTCTCCAACTTGGATTGATCACATTAAGCGCTGTAACTCCACCGACTGTCAGTAACAGGAGGGCGCTTGCTGTAATCACTGTTTTCTTTTTCATATCTAAACTCCAATCTCAATTATAAAAATCACTCGAAGTTATATATAGTATTTCCTTTGATAATGCTAGGCGGTTGATTCATTGTTATTTTTGATATTTCCGGAATGCTGTCTGCACTATCCAATAAGAAATCTACCCAGATTACTGTTTCTGGAATATCGTTAAACTTCCCTTCAACCGACAAGTTATATCCAACATTCATTACACCATTGCTCACGGGGCCGACTTCTAGAGTTTTCCAATCAAACTGTACTTTTTCTATCTTTGGATATCTTGAGTGAATCCACGCTACGATTTGTTTTTCGTGCTCTTTCAGCCACGCCAACTGCTTATCTTTTGCCGTCGCAAAAATCGTGTTCTCTCGCCAACTTGGATTGATGACGTTGAGCGCTGAGACGCCACCTACTGTCAGTAACAGGAGGGCGCTTGCTGCGATTGCAGTTTTCTTTTTCATATCTAAACTCCAATCTTTTTAGATATCACTCGTATTCGTATAATACTCCGTCCTTTTTTATTCTCGGTGAGTGGTTCATTCCGATTTGAGACATATTAGGCACATCCTCTTTTTTCTCCATTAAGAAATCCACAAAAATTACCGTTTCAGGAATTTCATTTACAGTACCTTTGACAGATAAATTATACCCAACATTCATCACACTATTACTTACTGCTCTTACCTTTACCGAATTCCAGTCAAATTGAATAGTATTCACTTGTGGATAATGATTTTTGACCCAGGCTAAGATTTGTTTTTCATGCTCTTTCAGCCACGCCAACTGCTCGTCTCTTGCTGTCGCAAAGAGGGTATTCTCTCTCCAACTTGGAGCAATCACGTTGAGTGCTGTCACTCCACCGACTGTAAATAATAATAGCGCACTACCGATTATTGCTGCTTTCTTTTTCATATGAATTCCTACTTTTCCCCGATGTACTTTATCTTGATTTTTGATAAATCAATCTTACCAGTTATTTGTTCTGCACGTTTTATATCCTGGAACTCCTCAATTGGCCCAAGTAACAAATCTCCATCTGGTTGTTCAAGAAATTTTAAATCACTAAATAGCATCGAAATTTCTTTATTCTCATCATTATTAATTTTACGTTCAAAATATAACTTCCCGTGCTCTCATTTTTTGTAAAACTAATAAACTCAATCTCTTGAACATCATAGTTCCTAACAATTCGAGTGGCCACATTATTTTGTTGCTCCTTCGTGATTTGTGGTTTGAAGAAACACCCCGCCAAGAGACAAAGTCCAAGTAGCACGATTCCTAGTTTTTGAACTTTCTTCATTGTTATCCCTCTCTGATTTCAACTAGTTCAATCATCCCTGAATTAACATAATATCCTACAGGAATTGCACTTGTTGTTAGCATAAAACTTAGCAATGCGATGATTCCATTTAGAATTAAAATAATTACTTCTGCTCCATCATTTAAATATAGAAATATAAAGAATAAAATAGCATTCATTCCAAAACATATATATCCGGTATAATCTCTCTTTGATTTTGGTTTAAAAATAAACGTGTATTTTGAAAGATTTGATCCTAATTTTCTCATCGCCTTTTTATGCGAAAGTGATAAAGAGATTTTCACAAAAATAGATGCAAAAATCATCGTGAATAGATACAGTGCCAACTTTAGCAACCATTGTTGACTAACTTCCAGAGCAATAAACGTATTTTTCAAAAGGAAATATAATCCAGCAGAGATTGGTTGCATCGCTATGACCAGACTTGTCATTGGTCTATCTAGAGGTTTTTGTCTTACATCAAATTGAACATTATTTTTATCGATTTCATACCCAGTAACAGTAATGGTTTCAGGCCAAAATCCCCACACTGTTCCTTTAGAGTTTATCGAACTGGAATCAACCACATATCTCTTTTTATTCGACGCTTCAACAATCTGATAACATCCGATATTCGAATTTGAAAACTTCAACTGTACCATTCAATCACCTCCTGAAAAACTTTAGTACCTATTATTATTCCTCTCTGATTTCAACTAATTCATAGGTGCCTGCTTGGTAATACTCCGCTACTGGAATTGCACTATTCGTATATGCAAAACACAACATCGAAAGTACTGTATTCACAATCAGAAGCGCTCCCTCAGAACCATTATTGAAAGATAAATAGACAACATAGCAAACCAAGCTAATTATAAAAATGAAATAACCATCATAAATTCTCTTAGTCGGTCTAAAAACAAATGTCTGAACAGAACGTTTTTGCCCCAATCGATTCATTACTTTCTTTTTATTAAAGTTCAAAAAAGTAATAACAATCAAGTATGAAATAAGCATAGAGATGGCAAACAGTAAACTTTTAATGCCCAGTTGCTGACCAATCTTGTAGCTCACAAACAAACTATATAAGAAGTTGTACAATGTATATAATAGCGGTTGAATAGCGACAATGACCCCTGCTTTCCACCCATTACTTGTTTTATTTTTAAGTTCGAATTGAACATTTTCATTCTCTAATTCATAAGCGGTGACCGAAACGGTATCAGGTAAACCGCCCCATATCACACTCTTAGGACGCACTGAGCTCAGGTCCATCAAATATTTCTTTCCCTGTACACCTACAACTAACTTAAAAGAAAAAATATTCGAATTTGAAAACTTCAACTGTACCATTCAATCACCTCCTAGCTAGATTAACGATAGCGTTACTAAATCTCTTTAATGCTTTCTAAAATAAATATTTGGTCTCTGTAATACAAATCTACAGGACACATCCCTAAACAAACAATAAAGAACACTAGTGAAAGTAACGAATTCATTACTAGAATCGCTCCTTCTGTTCCATTATTCGTGCTTAAAAATACCAAGAATAAAGCGCCAATAATAGCTACAAAAAGATATCCTGAAAATCTTCTTTGCGAATGCACTTTAAATGTAGCTCTATATCTTTTTGATTGTTCCGGAAGGTTCTCTTTCGCTTGTTTGTCATAAACATAGAAGTAAAACTTTGCAAGAAGAAAAGAAATGAACAGCGAACAAGCAAACAGGAAAAACTTCATAAAAAGTTGCTGATACAAAGGATTCGTTGCAAAAAAATTGGTAATCATTCGAAAAGTGAGTGTACTAAACACTTGCACCGCACCCGTAAGGCCTACAAACTCTTTTGTCAGTGTGGCTTTTTGCTCGAATGCTGTATTGTTTGGATCGATTTCAATCATATCCACACTAATAGAAGACGAAAGGTTTCCGAATTCTAATAATTTGTTCGATATCGTACGGGTATCCATCACATAGGTTTTCCCATTTGAATCCGTAACAAATTTGTAAAAAGTAAACTTCGTCCATCTGATGTCAAGCTCGTTCAAATTTCATTTCCTCCCGAAAAAATTAAATAAAAGTCATTATTACTTCATTATATACTGTAGGATTTTAATTGACTATTCTTTTCATAAAAAAGAACCCAGCATTACTGCCAGGTTCGGTTGCATCATCGGCCACTGTAGCCGAGTATTCTATTTTATTCTTCTACCCCTAGTAATAGGTTCACTAGGATGTCCACTGTCACATTACCGAAGTAACGGCGGATGTCGATGGCTTCGAAGGCTTTTGTTAAGTCTTCGCGGTTGTATCCTACGCCTACAAGGGCTTTTTCTACATCGCTGATTTCACCAAGACCGAAGAAGTCTCCGTTAATCTTAATGTCTTTGATGGCATTCTTTTCAACATTCAAGCTGAACTCGATTTGTCCGGCTGGTGTACGTTTGGACTGTTTGAATTCGAATTTTGGATTTTTTCCGTAGTTCCAATCCGGGTTGTTGAAGTACTTTCTGCGTAATTCTTCTACACGCACCCAGTCTTCATCCGTTAGAACATACTCTTTAATCGTTGATGTATCTTCCACATTGAAGATGTTTTTCAAGAGTACTTCGCGGAATTGTAAGATGTCTAAGTCTTGGTATTCAGGCGCTAAGTACGGTTTGATATTTGTCACGCGTGAACGAACCGACTTGATTCCTTTTGACTCGATTTTCTCTTGTTTTGGACGTAAAATTTGTGGCAAAATGCTCACATCTAGATCCAACATTAATGTTCCGTGCGCTGTTAAACGGCCATTGTTTGAATACATCGCATTTCCAGAAAATTTCTTACCGTCAATCAGAAGGTCGTTACGTCCTTGTAACTCTGCCCCTGTCGCTCCCATCTTATGGAGGGCTTCAATCACTGGTTCTGTGAATTTCCCAAAGTCACGGAAGCTATCGCCATCATCTTCTGTAATGAAGCAGAAGCAAATATTTCCCATATCGTGATATACGGCTCCACCACCTGAGAAACGACGAACGACTTGTACGCCAAGTTTATCAACACCATCTTGATTGATTTCTTCGATGGTATTTTGGTTTTTCCCGATGATAATCGCATTTTCGTTAATATAAAATAACAGAATTGGTTCATCGAGTTTCTTCTCATTTAATAAGAAATATTCGATGGCTAAGTTTGTCGTTGCATCGTAGATTTCTTTCCCATTTCGTTGATTTTTTACATAAAACATCTAAAAATCCCCTCGCTTTTACTGATATCACTAGCGCTATCATACCATAACCGCCCTCCTCACACATAAGAAAGAAGCTTGATTTTACACTATTTTTACTCCACTCCAACACGCAATTACCATATATGGTAATTGCAGCCTTTCATAGTCAGTCAACCGGAAATCCCGCATTGATGTTTCCTCGAATTCTTGCGGTTTTATAGTAACTGTAACGTGATTCGCATTGAATGTGAATTACGCGGAGTTGGACCATTCCAAACTCCGCGTTTGAAGCTTCAAAGGTGTAAGACCCAGACTTACACCGTTGCAACGTTATAGTTACTATCAAAAATCCGCAAGAAGAATGAGGAAACATAAAAAGCGCACCCTTTTGATATGTACCCCCTTTACTGGACAAACCAGTAAAGGGGGTATTTATTATGCGTTACTCATTTGAATTCAAAATGAAATGTGTAGAATTATATCGACAAGGAATATGGGCCGAAACGCCTGAAAAAGTTATGAAAAGGAGTTTCCAAAGAAAAATACTGGATTGGGATAAAATTGAAAAAATTCACGGACCTAAAGGATTAGAGCGCGTTAAAAGGCAAAGAAAATGGACAGCAGAAGAAAAATTGACATTTATTCTACAGGTTTTAAACGGGAAGACTCTTTCAGAGGTTTCTTTTCCAGCAGGAATTAGTCGCGGATTATTAAGTTCTTGGGTTCACAAGTACCTAACTTATGGATATAATGGTCTAAAGAATGAGAAACGTAGACAAGCATTATCTAAGGAGCTTATTATGAATAAAAAGGCTGTGACTGGTAACCTTTCAGAATCCGAACGAGAAGAATTAGTTCGATTACGTGAGCGAAATGCATATTTAGAAGCTGAAATTGCTGTTATAAAAAAACTGAGAGCCTTGAGAAAAGAACAGGAAGCTGCGCTTCTCAAGGCGCGAAAGCAGCGATCATCAAGGAACTTCGAGAAGTAGGATACCAACTAAAATATCTTCTTAAAGCGATGAAAATGGCTAAATCTACTTATTATTTTGAATTAAATAAAGTAGATGCTGTGGCTGAAAAGAATGGGGATTTATTATTGGAAATCCAAACAATCTTTCATGAAAATAAAGGTAGATATGGTGTTAGAAGAATTTACCAAGAACTTCGTCGTAGAGGTTACGTTGTTAATCATAAAAGAATTCAACGTCTGATGCATATAAATGATTTGTTTGGAAAACGCCCTAAACAAAAATACCATTCTTATCGTGGTAGTGTTGGAAAAGTTGCTGATAATATTATTAACAGAGATTTTGTGGCCAAAAGGCCTCTTCAAAAATGGAGTACAGATGTATCTCAATTCACTTTTTCTTGGGGAAAATGTTTCTTTTCTCCAATCTTAGATATGTCTACTAATGAAATAATCTCCTATGATCTTTCTCTAAGCCCCGACTTAGAACAGATTCAAAGGATGCTAAATAGAGCTTTCAAAAAATTCCCTGATGTTAATGGATTGATTCTCCATTCTGATCAAGGTTGGCAATATCAACACGCATTTTACCAAAGATCATTAAATGAACGAGGGATTATTCAATCAATGTCCCGAAAAGGAAATTGTTATGATAATTGCATTATAGAAACGTTTTTCGCCAGAATGAAGAACGAAATGTTCTACGGTTTTGAAATGGAATATTCTACCTTTAAGGAATTTCAAACGGCTGTGGAAGAATATATAGATTATTACAATAACAAAAGAATTCAAGAAAAAACAAAATGGATGCCCCCTGTTCTATACAGGGAAACATCCATGTGTTCAGCTTAATTTAAAAATGTGTCCAGGATTCTGGGTACATATCATTTCGAGGATGCGCTTTGCTCAGTGTTAGTATGCCCATGCGATTAATAAGTAGATGAAGCTTGAACCAAACATATCTGCCAATGCGTGCATAAGGAAGAATGGTAATAGGTTTTTCATCACTTTTTTGTACATGAAATAGTAGAATAATCCATACACGACTCCGATAACCATTGCCCACAACATTCCTTGATACGTATGGAATGAGAATCGAACAAGGGTTGAGAACGCCAAGGCCTTCCACTGATGCTCTTCCTTCACCGATGTCATTAATCCAAGGAAGAAGAACTCTTCGTAGAAACCATTTAACAGCCCATAAGCGCTGGGTCGAAGTAATTATATTCGCCGCTCAGCGTGGTTACGACATCGCCAAACAGTCCGACAATCGTGAATAATACCGGTACCCAGATGAGTACGGACCAGTGAAAACGGACCTTCAACTGCTTGAAGTCGTAATGACGGATGACTAAGTACAAGAGTGCAATCGCTAGTAGGTAAAGTTACTCGAATACGCTGCCCCGTCGCTATAGGACGTTGTCGTCTCCGTATACTACTGGACCACTTCCGTTACAGATTGTAAACTCTGTAGAAATTGTTGTGTGGATCGGATGATAAACTCCCCGAACATGATCATCGTCACGATGAGGATGTCAACCCACTTTAAAGTTTTTAATGGTTCTTTTGGTCTGATTTTAGTTAAGACAGTCATGATTGGTTCCCTCTTTTCCTTATTGTATCAAAACACTGTTCTATTGAAAGAAAATCGCTTGTTTCTTTTGGCGTCTTCCTTAATAAGAGAGTACTCCTTAAAACTAAAATGAACCTAAAACAAAAATCTACAAAAAAAGTGACTCCTAATAAGAAGTCACTGACTAATCTTCTAAAAGAAACGTCTCGGTATTTCGATGAACAAGATTACAAGAAGTCCATTATAAAGGCTGTGTAATAAAATTGCGTCAAACAAACTTCTTCTTCGTTCATACACAAGAAAAAAAACAATAGAACCAATAAGATAAGCTAAAAACTGTATCCAATTATGGATATAAGTCGGAAAATGAACAGCTGTAAATAGAATTGATACAATGGACATTCTAACAAAAGTATTCACTTTTCCTCGAAGTAAATTATTCAGAAATCCTCTATAAAAAAGTTCTTCAATCAAAGGTGCAAAACAAACGATTCTTAGTACTTCTAAAGCAAAAATATATTTATCTGTTGTAAGTGGTAGACCTGCCCTAAAGAAAAAATCAACTAGTTTTGATCGACCTGTCCCATAAGCCATTGAACTCCACAAATTATAAATAAAATAGCTTGAAAATGTGAGAGCAATATACGTTACAAAAACAAAAATTAAATCCATCAGTTGAAACTTTCTTTTTACTGTTGGCTTAAATAATTTTGTGTGTACTTTGTACATACAAAATACCAAAATGCCACCGCAAATAATCGTAACAATTAACTCCCACATATCCGCTTGACGACCTAGATTCCACAAATTCATTTTGAACACAAATTCAATTCCTTCATTTATGGCAATCTTCATTACAAAAAAGAATAGAACCCAAAGCGGTTTTTTCAATCGAGCACCCATTTACTTCTACCTCATATGTTTTTTCCTTATACTACCGTTTTATAGCAGACACTGTCAATATGAGATTCTAAAAAAAGCAGACTAGCGTTTTACTAGTCTGCTCCATTCATTATTTCTGACGGATGGTAAATCCTTTGTCAGATTTCTTTTTGTTGTTACGGCGGCGAGAATCTTTCCCTTTATATCCGCGTGTATATTCGTCTTCTAAGCCACGGCCACGACGATCTTCTTTACGCTTGAAGCTTCCTTTTCCGTTACGTCCGCGGTTGTCTTTACGGTCATTACGGTTGTAGTTTCCACGGCTGTTGCCACGTTTGCGGCTTGGCAATGGACGTTCTGGCGTGATTTTAACTGGAATTTCAGTTGGATCTTTAATCATGCTCTTAAGTAATAGAGCTGCCAATTCTTCTGGTTCGTACTCGTCTAATAAGTAAGAGACCGCTTCTTTGAAACGTCTTGGTTCCACAGTTTTCATCATTTCGTCGATAGACTCGATGGCTGTTTTTGTTTGTCCTTCCAAGGCTTCTGTTTGCGTTGGTGGACGAAGACTTGTCATACGTTTGCGTGTTAATTCTTCAATCACACGTAGGTAATCCATTTCGTTTGGTGTCACGAATGTTACAGACATTCCTTCTTGACCCGCACGACCTGTACGTCCGATACGGTGTACATAGCTTTCTGGGTCTTGTGGGATATCGTAGTTATAGACGTGTGTAACGCCAGAGATATCTAGTCCACGTGCCGCAACGTCTGTAGCGACTAAGATGTCTAAATGGTTGTTCTTGAAGTCACGAAGAACGCTCATACGTTTTTGTTGGCTTAAGTCCCCGTGGATTCCTTCTGCACGGTAGCCACGCATTTCAAGTCCGCGTGCTAATTCATCTACACGACGTTTTGTACGTCCGAATACGATAGTTAATTCAGGCGTTTGAACGTCTAATAAACGTGTCATAATATCGAATTTCTCGTAGTCTTTACATTTTACGAAATATTGATCGATTAATGTCGCAGTCATCTCATTTGATTTGATACGAACATGCTCTGGATCTTTCATAAATTGAACACCGATACGTTTAATATCATCTGGCATTGTTGCAGAGAATAAAAGCGTTTGGCGGTTTTCTGGAACTTGTTTGATAATCGATTCGATATCTTCTAAGAATCCCATGTTTAACATTTCATCCGCTTCGTCTAAGACAAGTGTTTCCACTGCCCCTAGTTTCAATGTACGGCGTGAAATGTGGTCTAATAAACGACCTGGAGTTCCCACAACGATTTGTGGATTCTCTTTTAATTGGCGAATTTGACGGTTAATGTCCGCTCCACCGTAAACCGCTTGTACACGAATTTTTTTGTCGCGTCCGAGACGGAACAATTCTTCTTGTGTTTGAATCGCAAGTTCACGAGTTGGTGCGATGACAAGTCCTTGTACGCCTTTTTTACTTGGGTCGATTTTTTGAAGCATTGGCAAACCAAATGCGGCTGTTTTACCAGTCCCTGTTTGCGCTTGCCCAATCACATCTAAGCCTTGCAATGCTTTTGGAATGGTTTGTGCTTGAATGGGAGTTGCTTCTTCAAACCCCATTTTTTCGATAGATTCTAGTAAGGCAGAATCCAATCCTAATTCATTAAATTTCATATTTTCCTCCTTGGATACTTCGGTGAGAAGCACACGAGGGATTTCCCTTCATAACAAAAGTCTGGAGCTTTTCGTAAGAGCACCAGACTTCTACAATCGTTTAAATTTCAAACTATCTATTATAAATGTGTGTACATTTCTCAACTCAGCGAATAGTATAGCACGCATCCAGCGAGAATGCAAAGAATACAGACCGCCGACTGCTGCTTTTTATTCTTTGAAAAAGCTTAGGGAATAAGAATTTACGGGCTCCAAATCCTTGCGGATTTTTCAATAATAGCTGTAATGGGGCAACGGTTCGAGTCTTTCGTCTCTCACCTTTAAAGCCTCAAAGCTGGAGTAAGAAATCAATTTCTAACTCCAGCTAATTCGCATTTAATGCGATTCCCCATTACTGCTACTATTGAATCCGCTAGATTTTCCGCCCGTATTCACAGCGCATTGACAACCTTTAAAAGCGGGAGGAGGTGGGAGTTTGCTTCTCGTGGTGCGGTTGAGAAATGGGGACACTTTATAATGGGTAGTTCTCCATGAGGGGACAAAAAAGCGAGAGACGTTTGTGCGTCTCTCACTTTCCTTTATATTTGTTATTCTGCTTTTAAGGCATCGACAACGGCGAGTAAGCCTGTGCCGTTGCTTGATTTGATGAGGACTTGGTCGCCTTCTTTAAGTTCGGCTTTTAAGTCAGCAATCAAAGCTTCTTTGTCCATGTAATGGTGAAGCGCTGCTATTTCAAACTGGTCTTTCAACGCATCATAGAGTGCTTCCATTTCTTCGCCGTACAAGTACACAAGTGCGACTTCGCTTGGAGAAATGACTTCTGAGATGCTGGCGTGCAATTCTTTCGAATGTTCTCCGAGTTCGCGGATATCTCCAAGAACAAGGACGCGACGGCCTGTTGCTTCAACTGAAACAAATGATTGAATCACCGATTTCATCGCGATTGGGCTGGCGTTGTAAGCATCGTTTAAGATGGCTACTCCGTTTTGTCCTTTCACCCATTGCGTACGGTTCTTCGTTAATTCGAAGTTCGCTAAGGCAGACACGATATCTGAGAGTGGTACCTCTAACGTGCGTGCAATTTCAATGGCTAAAAGTGCGTTTGAAACATTATACGCTCCAAGAACTGGCAATGTTACTGCCACAGTTTCAGTTGGTGTCACTAATTCAAACGCAGTGTGGTCTGAATACAGTTCGATATTTTTAGTTGAGAGTTCCTTGCTTCCTTCGCCGACTGTAACGATTTTGAAGGTTGCTGGTTTTTCAGCTTGCGCAATCCCTGCTGTAATTAAGTCTTCATGCGCTGGATAAATAAAGGTTCCTTTTTCTTGTAGTCCAGAAAGGATTTCAAGTTTGGCTTTTGCAATACCTTCCTTACTTCCGAGTTGTTCCATGTGCGACTCACCAATGAGCGTAATCGCAACAACTTCTGGGCGTGCTAATTTTGATAAGAACTCGATTTCGTGGAAATTACTCATTCCCATTTCTAAGACAAGTGCTTCAGTTGATTCCGGCATATCTAAAATCGTTTGTGGTAAGCCGATATCGTTATTGAAGTTCCCTTGTGTTTTATAGACACGGTAGCGTGCGCCAAGAGCGGCTGCTGTCATGTCTTTCGTCGTAGTTTTGCCAGAACTTCCTGTAATTCCAACGACACGAGGAGATACTTTTTCTAAGTACCATTTCGCTAATTTTTGAAAAGCTTCAAGAGGGTCTTCTACCCAAATGGCGCAGATTCCCTCTGGTGGTGTAAGATCTTTTTTTCCCCATAACACGGCTGTTGCGCCGGCTTGAATCGCTTGTTCAATATAATCATGTCCGTCTGTTTGCCCTTTTAGAGGAACAAACAGGCTATTCGGACCTAATTTTCTAGTATCAAAGGCTACTGACTCAATCGTTTCGAATCGATGTGCCGATTGATAATCAATCGCGCCAACTGCTTTTGTGATTTCGGCAACTGTTCCAATACTCATCGTTCTTCTCCTTACTCTGCATGACGATCGTTATAGCGTTTAAGGGCTAAACGAATCAATTCTTCGACTAAATCTTTATAAGAAATCCCCATTGCTTCCCATAATTTTGGATACATACTAAATTGTGTGAACCCAGGCATTGTATTCACTTCATTAATGAAGACTTCTTGTGTTTCAGTAAGGAAGAAATCACAACGGGTTAATCCACTGCCATCAATCGCACGGAAAGCCGTTTCGGCATATTCACGAATTTTTGCGGAAACTTCCTCAGGAATTGCAGCTGGAATTTGAAGTGTTGTTGTATTGTTGATGTATTTTTCATTGTAATCGTAGAATCCTGCTTGTTTGACCACTTCTCCAACAACTGAAGTATTCACTTCATCGTTTCCAAGAACCGCTACTTCGACTTCGCGGGCATCAATTCCTTGCTCTACAACAATACGGCGGTCGTATTTGAGAGCTTCCTCAATCGCAGCGGTTAATTCTTCACGATTTGTTGCTTTTGAAATCCCTACGCTTGATCCCATGTTAGCAGGCTTCACAAACACTGGATAACGCAGCGTTCCTTCAATACGATTGTAAATCGCTTCAGGAGATTTTTTGAAATCTGCCTTCACAAAAGGAACAAATGGCACTTGTGGAATTCCTGCTTGTTGGAACAGGTGCTTACTAGCAATTTTATCCATCCCATTGGCACTTGCTAAAACGCCACATCCTACATAAGGTAAATCTAGAATTTCAAATAGTCCTTGAATGGTTCCGTCTTCTCCGTTTGGTCCATGTAAAATTGGAAAAACGACTGTATCCGGTCCTGCAATATCACTTGGTTGAATGCGAACTCCTGTGGATACTTCCCCTTCAACCGTTGCAAAACGAGCTTCCAGCCCTTCTGTTAAACGAAGCGCTTGATCAAAGGCAACTGGAGCCTTTAATGCTTCCCCTTTTAACCAAGTTCCTTCTTTTGTAATATACACGGGCTCTACATCGTAATATTCAAAATAAATCTCTTTAATAATTGATCCTGCCGTTAAGATTGAAATATCATGCTCGGCACTTTTTCCGCCATAAATGACAACAACTTTCATATGAATCCTCCAAACTATTCGCTTCCAGCGAACGACCAATCTATGTGGTCCATGTCTGTTATTTTAGATAATAACCTTGCACGTTACAGTATAACAAAACGGCGGAAACCTTACAAGTTCAGACAAAACCAACAAAAAACACTTTCCAAAGATTCTCTTTGAAAAGTGTTTTAAATGGCATCCGTCATTGGTAATTTTGCTGAAATTTTCCAATTTTGATACGTTTCGTTATACGTTAATTGTCCAATACGCACGTTTTGTGTCACTGCTTTATTTGCGTAATGGTAACGATCTTCCGTCAAGAAAATCGGTATTTCATAAATATCCTCTTGCTTATTCACTTGATCAAATGCCAAACTGATTCCTTCGCGGTAAAGAGGCATCATTTCTTTCAAAGCTTCAATCGAAATCGCTTCTGCTTCTTTTTCAGAACCAAAGAAGAAAAACTTCGGTGATTGATTTAAAATTTCCGTCATCTCAATTTGTACTTGTCTTGATAAGAGTGGTAAAAACTGTTCGATTTTTCGATAATACACTTTAGAATATTCATTATCCAAACATAGGTAAATAAAATTATTTTGTAATTTATAGAAAAACGGTGAGTGTAAATGTGTTTTCGCATGAGAGATATAGAGTAGATCCGCAATCTCTTGCGGTGTGAGTTGATGAACGAATTCAATAGAGTCAAAATCAACCCAGTTTGATGGAGCTTCTTTTCCTTCTGCTACACCTTGAAGATATTCCAACACATTTTTGCGTCCTTTAATCCACATAAATCCAGTATAAGAATCATGAGTGGCAAGACTAGATTTCCCATTCAAAAGGAGGATATTTTGAGGGATTTCAGACTGTGGTAAGGCAGACAAATGGAACGCGATCGATTTCGCCAACACATGGTTCGATACGCTATCATAATGGATATACAATTGTTTTGCCACAGACTCCCACCTCCTAAGTTTTATAATCTCCATTATAAATGATTTTCAAACTATAAAACATATAAATTAGATTACATTTTGCAAATGAACCGTTTTCTTTTGTAACAATTTAGCAACATTCTAAAGTAGAATTTCCTCCCTTTACACATAAAAAGAGTTGAAGTGATTTCTTCAACTCTCTTTCTCCCTTCTATAGGAGTGTCCATTCTTAGCATTTGACTTTCTGAGTGATTCTTTTCACCGCAATGTCTATTCTTTCAATCACTTCCCAGTAATCTGTTGGAAAGTTCTTTAATTCAACAATATCCACAGGATCAAAATGATACACTAAATGACGAATCACTTGGTGATGAAGAAAAACAAGATTTTTAAAGTCCTCTAATGAAATAGATTCTAACCCTTCAATATATACACATAATTCCTTATAAGATTCTTCGTGAAAGAGACTTTCTTCATGTAGATAATATAAGTACGTCCCTTCTTCCAGTAGTACATTTTTTCTAATAAACGACATCCACTTAACCTCTTTCTGAAAACAAAAAGACTGAGGAAGCCCCCAGTCTAATTTCTACATTTTTTCTAAACGTTTAATACGGTTTTCCGTTGAAGGGTGGGTTGCAAAAAGTGAATCTCCACTTTCTCCAAACGGATTCGAAATGTATAATGTTGCACTTTGTTTATTCGCTTCCGTCATTGGCGGTGCTTCAGAAATCTTTCTTAGGGCAGAAATAAGTCCATAAGGATTTCTTGTAAATTCGACTGCTGTTGCATCCGCTAAATATTCACGGTTTCTGGATAATGCGAGTTGTAAAATCGTCGACATAAATGGTCCAAGAATCATTGCGACTAGACCAATTACCATAAAAATTGCATTGGCTCCGTCTTCATCATCATTATCACTACTTCTTCTTCCGCCACCCCAGAACATCATTCGACTACCGAATTGAACCAGTAATGCTATGACTGCTCCAAGCGCAATAGCGATGGTTTGTAAACGAACATCATAGTTGCGAATATGCCCAAATTCATGAGCAATAACGCCTTCCAATTCCTCACGATTTAATCGTTCAAGTAACCCTGTTGTCACTGCTACTGCTGCTGTTTGAGGTGAACTTCCTGTTGCAAAAGCATTTGGAGATTCGTCTTGAATAATAAACACTCGAGGCATTGGAACTTGAGCAACCATCGACATATCTGTCACAATATTCCATAACATTGGCGCTTGATTCTTATCCGTGATTTCTCGGGCATGATTTAACTGCATCACTACATTTGTCGCATTCGAAATCATCATCAATGAATAAATTCCACCAATCACTACAGCAAGGATTACTCCAGCTGTTGCATTATTTAATGTGAAATACCCAATACCGATTCCTACCGCGATGAAGAGCACCATATATAAAGCAATCACAACAATTGTTCTTCTTTTATTAGAAGCAATTTGCTGATGTAACATATCAGTACTCCTTCCTTCAGATTAACTATTAATTAGAATTTAACTTCAGGAACTTTACGAGCTTCTACTGGAGTTTCTAACAATTCTTCTTTTGTAAATCCACCAAATCCAGCAACAATGTTTGTTGGAATAGATTCAACAGTAATATTGTATTTCGCAACACTTGAATTGTACAATTGGCGAGAATAAGAAATTTTGTTTTCTGTATTTGTCAATTCTTCTTGTAAGTTTAAGAAATTAGTGTTGGCTTTTAAATCTGGATAGCTTTCAGCCAAAGCAAAAACAGTTTTTAAAGCACCTGATAATTGGTTAGATGCATCCATTTTTTCTTGTGGTGAAACGTCATTTCCCATCCCAGCGATTTGGTTTCTCATCGCAATTACTTGAGATAATGTTTCTTGTTCGTGTTTTGCATATCCTTTAACCGTTTCAACAAGGTTTGGAATTAAGTCATTACGACGTTGCAATTGAACATCGATTTGTGCCCATGCTTCCTTCACCCAGTTTTTTTGTTGTACAAGGCTGTTATAAGCGAAAACGCCCCAAATAGCTAGCACAACGACAATTCCTAAAATAGTAAATACTACTGACATAATGTCACGCTCCTTTAATTTAAGTACCCCTATTATACCATATTTTCAAAAATACGTGTAAAATAGAAGATAAATATATTATATCAGATTACGAGGCTGTGTACATCCCTCTCTAGTCAAAATGAACAGCCTGAAGGAGATTTATGATTCAAAACCACTTTTTATCCCCCATCCAACAGGATATCCCTGAAGAGTATCCTTTGCCTATTCCTAAAGCATATATCGATTTTATTCACGAAAATGGAGCAGGATACTTCAAAAACACTAAAATCTATACAAGCGAGCCTACTCGATTTGGGATTGATTATGCTTTGTGTAATGGAATTTGCGGCTTTACTTCGGGTGATTTTTTCCCTAGTATTCTTTGCGAAAAATGGCAAAGTGAACAGACTTCTCTGCCTGAGTATTTGATTGTTTTCTTCCAGGATGGCCCTATCTATTATTGCTTTGATGTCCAAAAAGGCCCCCATTCCGAACCAAGTATTCGTTTAGTGGATACGGAAATGGATCAATGGCTCACCTTAGCGGAGAACTTCTCTTCATTTCTAGAACAATTACACGAAACTACCGAAGAGCTTTCTTATGATTCAAAAGATTGGATCTCTATTCATACTTTAAACCAACACATGGGACAAGAAAACTTCCCCTATCAAGAAGAGCTACTTGAAATTCTGCAAGATACCACTCCCCAGCTATTTCTTCGTTGGATAGCATACCTCTTGGAACATTCTAAAAATGAAAATGAGCGAAACATTGCTCTGGAGAGATTTCAGTTTGTACAATCGTATCTCTCCTTACAATTTTCTTCGTATCCAGAGTATCAAATCTGTTATCAATACAGCCAGCCAGAATCATAAAAAGGCTTTAGAACAATGTTCTAAAGCCTTTTCGATTACATATTCAATGTTGTAAATGAGTAAGGAACTAACTCCTCTAATTTCAATTCAAGGATATCTCCTTTTCCGTTCAATAGAAATACTGGAGTTTCTGGTCCACAGAATTCAACCATGACTTGACGGCAAATATTACAAGGAGGTAGGAAGCCTTCTGTCTTTCCTGCAACCGCAATAGCTGCAATATCTCCTTGGCGATAGCCTTGCGAAGCTCCATAAAAAATAGCACTACGTTCGGCACAGTTTGTCACACCAAACGATACATTTTCCACATTCGCCCCTGTAATCACACGTCCATCCTTGTATAAAACAGCCGCACCTACAGGAAATTTGGAATAAGGACAGTAGGCATTTTTTAACACTTCTTTTGCTTGCTCCATAAGAGCTACTTTATCAATTGTCATTCGTTGAACTCCTTTTTTGTGTTGTATTCCTATTATACAGATTTTAACAATAGTTTCAATACTCAAAAATTTAAATTTCCGACCAGAGTCCTAGGTTATGCCCCTTCAACTGTGGTACACTTAACCCAACTACGAAAGGAGCTAAATGATGTTACAGCTACAACATATTTCAAAAGTTTATCATACAGCTAATCAAGAGTTTCACGCGTTGAAGGATATATCGATTCGCTTCCGTGAAAATGAGTTTGTCTCCATTCTCGGGCAATCGGGTTCTGGGAAAACCACCCTATTAAATATCATCGGTGGACTCGATCAATACACATCTGGTGATTTACTCATCCAAGGAAAATCAACAAAGCAATTTAAAGACCGCGATTGGGATAGTTACAGAAACCACACGATCGGATTTGTTTTCCAATCCTATAATCTGATTGGTCACCAAACGGCACTCTCTAACGTCGAGATTGCGATGACGCTCTCTGGTGTTTCAAAAGCTGAACGCAAAAAACGTGCCATCGAAGCGCTCGAACGAGTTGGCCTAAAAGACCATTTATATAAGAAACCAAGTCAGATGTCTGGGGGACAAATGCAACGAATCGCGATTGCGCGTGCCCTTGTGAATAATCCAAAAGTCGTTTTAGCCGACGAACCTACAGGAGCGCTTGATTCTGAGACCTCAGTTCAAATCATGGAGTTATTAAAAGACATCGCCAAGGAACGGCTGGTTATCATGGTGACGCATAACCCAGAACTTGCAAAGACGTACTCCACACGTATCGTACAAGTATTAGATGGAAACATCTTGAGCGATTCGAATCCATACGAACTAACAGAAGAGAAAACACAAGGCGACATTCAGTTCACGAAGACGAAAATGAACTTTATGACGGCTCTTGCTCTTTCATTTAATAACTTATTGACGAAGAAAGGCCGTACCTTCCTAACCGCCTTTGCTGGTTCCATCGGGATTATCGGGATTGCCCTTATCCTAGCGCTCTCGAATGGTGTGAGCGACTACGTAAAAAAGGTGCAAGAAGATACCCTTGTCTCTCTTCCACTGACGATTAGCGAGCAGAACCAAAGCAATCTGTTAGCGACCTCCCCGGACTTAAGCGATAAGCCTTATAAAGACAATAATGAGCTTGGCGTTAATACTGTCCTTACAAAATTATTAAAAAAACAAATTGGTAAAAATGATTTAGCTTCTTTTAAAAAATATTTGGAAGAGAATGCTTCTCAAGTCGAAGCACTTACAAAAGATGTTCGTTACCAATACAATTTACAACCTTACATTTATGCGAGCGATACTTCCGATGGCCCAAAAAGTATCCTTCCTTCCACTCTTGCAGATGAAGTCGAAACTTCTAACCAAACAATGAAAGGCTACTTGCATAATATTGACTATTGGAGTGAACTTTCGAGTGATACGAACATGTTAGAAAGTCAGTACGATGTTTTGGAAGGACGTTTGCCAACAGATAAATCAGAAATCGTTCTGATTGCCGATGAGAATAACGAAATTAGTGATTTGCTACTCTATAGTTTACGTATCAAAGATCCTAGCGAATTAAACGATGCAAAAAAACTAGATGAATTAGGTTCTCAAACATATCAATATAGTGATTTCATCGGAAAAACATTCAAAGCCGTTGTCAACACGAACCGATTCGTTAAGGAGAACAACCAATGGATTAATAAAATTGACGACAAATCGTATATGAAGACACAAATCGAGAATGGCCTTGAGCTTAAAATCGTCGGTGTTCTTCGTCAAAAAGAAGGCACAAGATCTAGTGTGAACTCTCCTTCTGGTGGTGTGGCCTATACAAGCGCCCTTATCGATTACACTTCTGAGCAAATTCAAAATAGTGACATCGTGAAGGAGCAAGAAGCCAAACCAACCATCAATGTATTTACTGGAAAAGAATTTGCCAAAGATCCAAAACCATTCAATTCGGCTGATTTAACCGAAGAAGAAAAAATTCAATTGGCAAAAATGACGCCTGAACAACAAGCGCAATACGTCCAACAATACAACGACAACTTGGCTGCCACTTACGAAGAAAACCTGGCAAAATTGGGTGTTATCGACAAATCCAAACCGGCTGCCATCGAGTTCTACACCTCTTCTTTCCAACAAAAACAAGAGTTGAAGGACTTCATCAACGCCTATAACACGGCGAAAAAAGATGCCGGCGACGACGATAAAGTGCTCGCCTACTCTGACGATATTCAAACCATCATGTCATCCATTACAACAATGGTGGGTGTGATTACAACAGTACTTGTTGGCTTCGTAGCTATTTCGCTCATTGTATCGTCAATTATGATTGCGATTATCACGTACATCTCAGTTCTCGAACGTACAAAAGAAATCGGAATCCTACGTGCAATGGGGGCTTCGAAGAAAGATATCCGTCGCATCTTTACTGCAGAAACTGCTATCGAAGGATTTATTTCCGGGGTACTCGGTATCACGATTACGCTCCTTGCAACTTTCCCTATTAATGCGATTGTTGCACAGACAACCAAGGTCGACGGAGTTGCACAATTACCATGGGATGCCGCTTTTATCCTAATTGTCATTTCTATCGTTCTTACAGTCTTAGCCGGTCTCATCCCTTCACGCATTGCAGCGAAGAAAGATCCAGTCGAATCGCTCCGCAGCGAATAACCACAACACTTCAAAAGGTGGATAAAGTCCAAGACTTTACCCACCTTTTTTATTGCCTACATTTCCAAAATTAACATATATGTTAATTAACAGTTATGTTAATTTTAGAAAGCCGTATTCAGCACCCCTAGCCCTAAAAAGCACAAGACAACTCGACTTTTCACAACCAATTGATTTGGCTCTAGGAAGCACGGATTCTATTACCTAAACTAAAAAAACAAAAATCCTCTGGACTCTATAGTGGGAACAGTAAAGAGGTGCAAGCAATGTGAATTACCGAGGGTTCGTGATTCATCACTTACCCTCGGTTTGAAGCTTGCTAGGAATTGAGACTTCGGCTCAATCCGGTGCCTTTACTGTCACCACTATGAAGATGTCCAGAGGACTTATTTTGTTTTATGCATACATCTGAAGATGTTTAAAGTGACACTGATTCAGTTTTTTGATGAAGTTGAGCTCGCCATCGCAGAAATGGCGTGCGTTTCCTGAAACGTCCGCACGACTCGTTCCGAGTCCCTTCCGGCGTTCCAGTCCAACGGTCCATTTCTAAGCGCGATGTCTCACATCCTTTGTAGTTGAGCTCGCCATCGCAGAAATGCCGTGCGTTTCCCGAAACGTCCGCACGACTCGTTCCGAGTCCCTTCCGGCGTTCCGGTCCAACGGTCCATTTCTCAGCGCGATGTCTCACATCCTAGGCTAGAGACCCCATTGGATCCCAAGGCGCTAATACAATTGGCTCGCTGTTGAAAGCGTCGAGTTGCTCTTTTGTAAGCAAATCTTTTCTGATAACAATCTGATACGTATACTCATCCATCCACGCATCGCTCATCATCCAGAACCCTTCAACCCCAGATTCTTCACCCCAACTATTTTCCACTTTCCAGCGATTTGGTTTACCATCGACAAGGTTCACCCCTGTTAATACCATTGCGTGCGTCATTAAGCTATCGCCGTATTCAAGACGTTCGCCTTTTGTGAGTGAATAATCGATTCCCGTTAAACCTTTAAGGTCAAAGTTATTCAGCGCAAGACGACCGTTACCACGGTTTGAAGATTGACCGACATCGCAACCGAACCATACAGATTCCCCTTGTTCTAATTGGCGAATCGCTAACTCTTTGAAGGTTGCCATATCAAGGTTCAAGTAGCGCACTTGGTTGCCAACGACATTTCCAAGCATATCAACAGTGTAGGAACAGTTGAATGGTTTGTCCGCTGTCGGTGAATTGATGATAGACACATAATCGTCCAAGTTTAAGCCCACGAATTGTTCGAAGAAGCTTTGTGGTGTCAAATTCAAGTGACGGTGGAATTCCTTGTCTTTATCACGATATTCGAAGTCGAATGTTTCTGGTGGAGTTCCAAGAGTCACGCTAAGTAAGTCATACACTTCTTGCATTAATTGCTTACGCGTTTCGTTGATTTCCGCTTCGCTAGCACCTCTTGCCACTAGGTCACGAAGCACTTTTGCATCTTGGCGAAGTTTTTTATTTAAGTATTTGTTCAAATCGCTTGAAGCCGAGCTTGAAAAACTTTCCGGCATCACACTCTTTGGCACAACCCCATATTTCTTGAAGATAGACACGATCATATCCCATTGCCCACCGTCTTGTTGAGGGGTTTGTAAAAGGAAGGCTACATTGCGGCTTGTCACAGGTTCGCCCGCTGTTTTCAAAATATTTTCATGGAAATAATTCGCCTTTTCGTATTTATCCCAGAAGAAAGTATAGCTTTGTGAGAGTTCGAATTCTTCGAGCTTGAAGTTATTAAAAAGTCTGTGGCGGAATGTATTGAGCGCCGCAAACATCCAGCAACGACCAGAAGCCTTTTGATTGGCTACTTTTCCGTGTTCTAAATCAATCGAATACACCGGCTGATTTTCCACAACAGAAGCGACCGTTTCACTAGCACCTTTCAAACCATTCTTCACCGCAGCATTTTGCGCCACAATACGCTCTGGTTTACTTTGAAAACTTTCTTTATATTGTTTCGTCAATTCCTTCGTTAACGTAAACATAACTTCATCTCCTTTAACCTTAATATTCTTATCGTACTCCTCTTAAGAAACGGATGCAATACGATTTAATAAAAAAGCAACAATATCATTTATATTTTGCTTCCATCAAAAAAGACGGTATCCCTACCGTCTTTTTCTAATACCCTCTTATTTTGTAAAATCTGCCATATTAATTGGAATGGACCGTCCGTCCGGCAAGCGCAATTCCGCTGTGCCATCCATATTAAACACTAAACTATCTAATCCTACGCCATAACCAGCTGCAAACTTAGCAAGTTTTTCTTGGACAGGGTCCACTGCAGGCTCTTCATTCTCTCCTGAATCTAAACTAGGCTCACTTCCTTCATTTTCATGAGGCTTTGGAGTCGATGGAGTTTCAGATTGGGATTGCGAAGTGCTTGGCTTAGAAGTTGAGTCTGAAGGTTTCTCTTCTTTCGTTGTTTCCTTTTGTTCTTCTGAAGTGCTCTGAGGCGTCTCTTCTGGTTGTTTTTCTTTTTCTCCTTGTTCCTTTTCCCCTGCAGTTGCTGTGGTTGGTTTCGTATTTTCTGCGTCTTTTTGCGCATGCTCTTGGAATTGTTTGAGCACTCCCGGTTCTTCGGTCTTTTGTTTTGGATCTAAGACAGGAACTTCGACCACATAATACGATTCATTTTCTTCGTAAGGGTTCGCCATAAAGGTCACACGAATGACATTCCCTGGAGTAGAAGTAACCCCTTTATAGGCTTCAGGAATCGGCAACTGGATTTCCCCTAATTTATAATTATTTTCCAAATATGGTGTCCCGTGGAATTCATCAAACACACGTACTAATGCTTCCGTTCCTCCCGGAATCTTATACTGTGGTTTCAATCTGAGATGAGTGTCCCCGGCATAAAACGGATAGAAAATAGTATGACTAGCCATTTCATAAGCAAGAGATGCAGTCACTGTGAATGTCCCTTCATAATGAACTTCTGGATAATCTTTTGAAGTGATACTATACTTAAATGTTTCTCCTGGAAGATATGATTTAAGAAGTTCAAAATTGGCAATATTTCCAACTCCATCTCCAAACACTCGACCAGATAGTTTCTCTAATTGATGACCGTCTGGAGTCGTGAGTTTCACAATCATATTCGTTCCTAATTTCTCATCGATTCCCGGAGCAAATGTGAATGAAACACGCTTTTGACCGTTGGCTAAAGTAAAGGCCTGATTGTTAAAGGTGCTTGCTTTCAACAGCGCAATTGCTTCTTCTAATTCCGCACCAGTATACACTTTATTATTCCGTTTTTTGGCTACTCCATCTTCTGGTTTAGAGGTTTCATAATTGTGATGAGAATGCCCACCACTAAACGGTTTACTCTCATCAATCGGTTCAGCATGATGATGATCTCCATGAGGATAAATAATGGAGTTCTTTTCCTTATCAACCACAATTTGGTCTCGTTTAACCCCATATTCTTTCATAATTCGAGCAATTTTTTCCTCGATTTTTCTCTCTAATTCTTTTTCCTCTTTATTCTCTTGGGTCGTATTTTCTGAAGGAGTCGGTTCCTGCGTGGTATTTGGTTCGTTAGTCTCGGGTGCTTCCTCAACCTTTCGACCATAATACCGTGCTCTGGCTTCTTCTAGGTTTTCCTTAGGAATCAAATATTCCCATTGACTATTTACGAGTTGCTCATAAGGAATTACATGAACATCTTTTAAACTACCATTATGAGCTACTAATAAATACTTACTTGTTTTTCCAATAATATGATTTCCATCAAATAAAAATCCATCGCTCGTAGGATAATGAATTCCTGGAAATTGTTTTTCACCTGAAGAGGTATCAGGTGTTTGATCCTCCTCTCTAGAACTTGAAGGAGGCGTTGACAGGAATGCTCCTGTTGTCCCTCCAAAATTGGATTGAACTAGACCTGGTGAAGAAAACGAATGCGCGGTTTGATTCAATTGACTCTTATAAATAAAGTGGTAATGGTCTCCGTGTCTCACCACATATCCAAGCTCATTCTCCTCAACAACATCTTTGAAATCGAAAGTATAATGGTCCTCGGTAGAATTCAACGGATAAGGTGTTTTCCCGTCTTTATGCTCGAAAATAGCATCTTTTGGAACTTCTCCATAGACGAAATGATAGTGATCTCCGTGTTTTTTAAGATATCCATTCGTAAAAACTTCACCCACGATCGTTTTAGGTTTATTCTTTTTAATTTCTTCAGCCGCTTTCTCGTATTTGGCCATTTTTTCCTTATCGATTTCTTCTTTTGTTGTATCCTCAGTAACTGCTTCTTCTTGTTTCACAGCGCCTTGTTGATTCACCCAAACTAATCCACCTAATAGAGCGATACTGGCACTTCCAATAAAGAGTGATTTCTTTAGTAATTTCATTGAATTTCCCCCAAAAATATTCTAAATCGTATTTATTACGTTTTACAATATACTACCCTACCTCGCTTCTGTCAACCACTTTGTGAGGAAAATCTTCAATCTTAAACTTTTAACTCTAACTATAACTGTTTAAAAAATTCCTAAAAGAATCGAGTTTTAATCGATAAATAAAAAATTTGAATTATACTAACAGAAAATCAATTACCAAAAGGAGCTTATTATGAATTCTTCTTTCAAAAAACTCATCTTGATGAATACCTTATACGGATTGTTTTGGGGAGTTATTTTTATCTGGGCTAAATTCATGGATGTCATTAGCCAAGCTCCAAAAGGAGGGGTATTCCGATTTGATTTCCAATCGCTTGTTGGTTGTATTTTGCTATCTGGAATTTATCTGTTTCCACTTTTTAAAATGGCAGTTAAGAATACGAACCTCCTTGAGTGGAAAAAATCAATAGCTTTAAGTTTCTCTACGCTACTTGCTTTGTTTGTTGGAACTTTTGATATTTCAAAAAAAGAATTTCTCATCACTCACGAGGGCATCTTGTATATCCTTGCAATTGTTTTATTTCACCAATTGTTATTCCTTATCTACAAATTCTTCAAACGAAGAAAACAGGCTTAAAACTCTTTAATGGAGACGATATTCCTATATATTTCATTTACAAAAAAACACCGGCTAAACCGGTGTTTTTTTATTCCTCATTCAATCTTCCAAGATAATACTTAAAAGTATCTTCATCATTCCCTAATTTTCCAAAGAACATTTCGTCAATATGTTCAATTTTAGGTACTGCTTCTTTTAATATTAATTCAGCTTTTTCATTCAAAATAACGGCTTTTGCTCTAGTATCTCTGGAATGTTCTTGTCTTTTTACAAAATCCTTTTTTTCCAACAAACTTAAAATTTGAGACACCGTCATAACATCTATTCCCGAAAGTTTAGAAATCATTACTTGAGTAACCTCATTTTCAGTTTGCAGTAAATAAGCAAGTGCAGCTAAGACTACAAACTGAGGATGTGTTAGGTTAATTTTTTTTAGTTCTTGTTTAATCATAAAATGCCATTTATTATAGGCTCTCATAAATAGCAAACCGGTCGATTTCTCAGAATCATTCTTATATTTTGATGTAAACAATCAAAGATCACCTTAACTTTCTAAGTATTTTTTTAGAATAAAGATAGAGTCTGGAACATCTGAAAAAACTTGTTTTAAAAATTCCAAGTGTTGGATATCTTCACTATCTAAGCTTACAGAATGTTTTATAATTACACTCCCATCATTATTATCGATAATTTGATGTCCAAAAAGTATATCCCCAAATGGAGTAGCCGTTTTATCCCAAAATTCTTCAAATACTTTTACATGAGTAAGTTCGTATTCCATTGGAGGCATGCCTTCAAGCTCCATAATTCCTTTTGAACCTGTTTCAAAATTACCTTTTAAAGTAATATTTTTTAAATCTTCCTCCCAAGTATACCATTTTTCAATATTGGCATAGTACTCCCAAGCCTCTTCTTTAGTTGTTTGGATTTTTAAGCTAAAACTAAATTCCATAATTCTTCCTCCTTATAATAAGTATACTTATTATAAATATTTTTATCATTAGTGTCAAACAGAATAGAATCTTTATTGATTTTATTACTAGCATACAAATCATGGAAATTCACAACTAGGATAGAATATTCTTAAAAAGAATGAAAGAGCCCTTCGGATTCGGCAATAAAACGTGGCCCCTTCCTCTAACGAAGTCCCCACCACTATTGAGGTCTCTTCTCCTCCCTTCAAGTAACTCTCAGTGACAATGCGTTCCCTTCCTAAGCATTGCCGATAACATCGCAGCAGTCCATCAAAAAAGGAAAGCATAAAAATATCTTGCGAAGCCCTACAAACTCGCAGGAATAAAACAAAAACAAACTCCATAAAAGTACGAAAGAGCCCTTCGGATTCTATAGCAATCATCATAGCGAATGTAATCGATGCGAATTAGTGACTCTGGAAATTTATTTCCTAGAGTCACTTTGAGGCTCGATAGGAGCTGAGACGTAAGACTCAGCCCGATACAGCTATAATGATTGCTATGAAGAGTTCCGAAAGGGCTCGAAGTACTTTATAGCACTATTAATTATTTTGTTTTATTCCAACGGATTGGACTAAACATCGCAAGATGTTTTTATGCTTTTACCGGAGTTAAAGCAATGAACTGCTCGATGTTGTCGGCAACTTGCGCGAGTGCCTTCTTCCAAAATGCGCTGTCCTCAACATCCACGCCCAACACCTTCGCAGTATCTTCCGCAGAAGTTACTGTTGTCGCACGCAATAACTCTTGATATTTTTCAACGAATCCTTCAGGTTGCTCTTGATAGATGGCATATAATCCTTTAGAGAACAATCCTCCGAATGCGTATGGGAAGTTGTAGAAGCTTAAGCCGCTGCTGTAGTAGTGCGGTTTGCAAGCCCACATATATGGATGCATTGCGTCTGGATCTAATCCATCGCCGTATGCTTCTTTTTGCGCATCCAACATTAATTGTTCTAAATCTTTCGAGAACATGAAGCTCTTCTCACGGTTTTCAAATACCGCTGATTCAAATAAGTAACGTGAATAGATGTCCACGATGATTTGTGTTGTATCTTGTAATTGTGATTCAAGTAACGCTACTTTTTCAGCATCGCTCGCTTGTCTAATCACTGTGTTCATTACGATATTTTCGTTGAAGGTTGACGCAGTTTCAGCAACAGGCATTGAGTACTCTTGGTTTAATACACGGTGATTTTCGATATGTAAACCGTGGTACGCATGTCCTAATTCGTGCGCAATCGTTACAACGTCGCTTAATGAGCCAGAGAAGTTTGTTAAGATACGTGATTGTTTGATGAATGGTAGGTTGCTACAGAACGCGCCCCCCACTTTTCCTTTACGTGGTAAGAAGTCGATGTAGTTATTTTCGTATGCTTCTTTTGTCATCTGTGCTAAATCTTCTGAGAACCCTTTGAAATTTTCTAATAAGAATTCTTTCGACTCTTCGATTGTGAAACGACGTGAGCTTTCTCCGATTGGTGCAAATAAGTCGTAGAATGGTAATCCATTTTCATGACCTAAGAGGGAAGCTTTATGCTTTAAGTAAGCGCGGAATTGTGGTAAATATTCGCGAATCGCTTCAAGAAGTGCATCCAATGTTTGACGAGACATACGAGATGCTTCTAATGTTTGTGCGAGTGGAGATTCAAAACCACGTAAGCTTATTTCTGTTAGCACTTGTTGTTTAATATTGTTTAAGGCAAATGCAATTGGTTCTTTGATCGTATCGTACATTTTTAATTCAGTTTCGTACGCTTCTTTACGAACCGCTGCATCAGCATCATACGCCATATTACGAATTTCGCTAAGCGTTACTTTTTCGCCTTTAAATTCGCCTTCAACGCCTGAAGTCATCGCTTCGAAGAGTTGTTCCCAACCATCTCCTCCGCTAATAGAGAATTTCGCAATGACATCTTCTAATTCATCCGATAATAGATGTTTGTATTGTTGTTTCGCTTCTGCAAAGTAGAATTCGTAGTCTTTTAAATCTTCGTCTGCCGTAATATCTGTTTCCACGCTTCCGATAAATTTGTAGACTTTTGTATACGCACTGTTTAACGAAGCATATGCATTACCGAATAAAGTACGGTATTTATTCGCTGTTTCGTCTGTTGTGTTCGCTGTTAATGTTAAATTAATGTAGTTTCCAAGACGGCTGCTTAAAACGCTGAACTCTTCTAAGGCCTCAATTGCCTCTTTGATAGACTCTAAGTTATCTTCTAGCGTTAAGCTATTGAATACCTCTCTAAAGTTTGAAAAACGTTCAAAGTCACGTTTAAACTCTTCACTTTCAAATGAAGGATAGATTTCTTTTAATGACCATTCTGTTGACATTTTGGATCCCCCTTATTTTCACTATATGTTTTATTCTACCCAATTTTTCTGAAAATTCATAGTGTAAGTACCTTTATTCTCCCACAAACAACGTGTATACTTAAGAGGCAAACAGTTTTCAAAAAGGAGTTCTTATGAAAAAGACTTGGAAAGAATTGTTCCCTGATGCCGTTCTTGGAGAATCGACTCAAAATGCTGTTCCTGTAGAGTTGAACGGTGAAACGATTTTTCTCTTAGAAGAAAGTTTATCAGAGCGCGAACGATTCCTCATTCAAACATTAACTATACAACCGACAAAAACAACAGCACCAACGCATCCTTGGCTTGCCTACTTGGAAGGAAAAGGGGCTCTTCCAAGCGAGACCGCATATATTCAAAGCGTGCATTTAGCCGTCTTTCCAAAACAGGAAGGCGTCTTTCACGAAAAAGACTGGTTAGAATTTGTCGAGAACCTAACCGTTGGATCGCTTGCCATCTTCAAAAACTTCCGCCATCATTACACGCTGGTCGTGAATCCGGGAGTCTCAACCGCTCTTGCTAGCACTCTTTTTGAAGTAAAATCCGCTATTGAAGACGACTTTGCGGTAGAGCTACAAATCTTTATTGGGAACCGCTGGGCGACCAATACGAATACACCCTTACTATACCAAGCCGAGAAAGCTCTATTTGTTGAATATTTATTACATTCTCACAAACGTTCTTGCCTCGAGTTTTCTCCTGTTCTACTATGGGGAATCGCCAATGGACTGGTGGATATTGCCCCGATTGCGGATGAACTACTCCTTCTTTTAAACGTAGAAGAAGTAAAAGAGTTCGTTGAAGCACTTTGGGATGCCCACGGAAACGTTTCAAAAGCTAGCAAAAAATTATTCTTACACCGGAATACCTTGCAGTATCGCATCGACCGTTTTGCAGAACAAACAGGTCTTAACGTAAAAGATATGAGTGACCTCACGCTCTGTCACTTGCTCTTACAAAAACAAAGTTACTAAAATAAATAGCCACTTCTATAGAGTATAGAAGTGGCTATTTTTATTATGTTATGCTTTTACTGCTTCTTTTTTAGGAGCGACTTTTGTTTCTTTAATCGTCACTTTCCCTTTTTGAGAACCGATTGTTACTTTTTGTCCGAAGCGAACTTCTCCACTGAGGAGTGCTTCACTAAGTGGGTCTTCGATTTTCTTTTGAATTGCACGACGAATTGGGCGTGCCCCATATTCTGGATCGAATCCTTCTTCTGCGATTAAATCAATCACACCAGAAGTAAATTTCAATTCGATATTGAGTTCCGCAAGACGAGTCTTAATGTCTTTTGTCATCAATTGAACGATTTGACGTAGTTCAGGTTTCGTTAATTTATGGAAGACGATAATTTCGTCGATACGGTTTAATAGCTCTGGACGGAACGCATTCTTCAACTCTTCGCGAATGCGTTTTTCCATTGCGGCATGGTCATGTTGTACGGTTTTCGCACCGAAACCAACTGATTTTTCATCTCTTAGAGCCGTTGCCCCAAGGTTTGATGTCATGATTAGAATCGTATTTCTGAAGTCGACTTTACGTCCTTTCGAATCTGTCAAATGTCCATCATCTAAGACTTGTAATAAGATATTAAACACATCTGGGTGGGCTTTTTCAATTTCATCTAAAAGAATCACAGAGTAAGGTTTGTTGCGAATCTTCTCTGTTAATTGTCCGCCTTCATCGAATCCAACGTATCCTGGAGGTGAACCCACTAAACGGCTAACCGCGTGTTTCTCCATGTACTCAGACATATCGATACGAACGAGCGCGTCTTGGTCGCCAAACATCGCTTCTGCTAGAGTTTTAGCTAACTCTGTCTTACCAACCCCTGTAGATCCAAGGAATAAGAATGAACCGATTGGACGTTTTGGATCCTTCAATCCGCTACGAGCACGGCGAATCGAACGAGCGACCGCTGAAACGGCTTCTTCTTGTCCAATCACTCGTTGGTGCAATTCTTTTTCAAGATGTACCAGACGTTCACTTTCTTTTTTCTCCATTTGTTTCAATGGAATTCCTGTCCATTGCGATACCACTTCTGCGATATCTTCGTCTGTGATGGCTGCGACGAATTCTTGTTTGGCTTCAACTTCTACTTTCTTGCGTAGTTTTTCAAGCTTGTCGCGTTTGGCTTGTTCTTTCTTGCGTAAACGAGCTGCTTCTTCGAATTTTTGCTCACGAATCGCTTCGTCTTTCTTCACTGCTAGTTCTGCCACTTCTACTTCGAGTTTTTGAAGCGGTGAGTGTTTGCCACTACGATCTAGTCGAGCTTTAGCTGCTGTTTCGTCCATCAAGTCGATAGCTTTATCTGGTAATTTACGAGACGTAATATAACGGACTGATAATTGAACTGCTGCTTCAATCGCTGCGTCAGTGATTTCCACGCGGTGATGCTCTTCATAACGTTTGCGAAGGCCTTTTAAGATTTCAACGGTATCATCTGCACTCGGTTCATTCACTTGAATGGAGGCAAATCGACGCTCTAATGCAGCATCTTTCTCAATATATTTTTGATACTCGTCTAAAGTTGTTGCCCCAATGACTTGGATTTCTCCACGGGCAAGCGCTGGTTTTAAGATATTAGAAGCATCAATCGAACCTTCCGCTCCACCTGCGCCAATCAACGTATGCAACTCATCAATAAAGAGAATCACATCTTGTTCACGGTACACTTCATCCAAAATTTTCTTCATGCGCTCTTCGAATTCACCACGATATTTCGTTCCAGCAACGACTGCACCCATATCTAACATCATTAAGCGCTTCTCAGCGATTTCTTCAGGAACTTCACCAGAAACCATTCGTTGAGCCAACCCTTCGACAATAGCTGTTTTACCAACACCTGGTTCCCCAACAAGGACTGGATTATTTTTCGTACGACGACTAATGATTTGAATAATACGACGTACTTCTTCTTCACGACCAACCACTGGATCAATCTTACCTTGGCGCGCTAGTTCTGTTAAATCACGTGCTAATCCATTTAATGTAGGCGTTCCCTCTTGGCTAGATTCTTGGCGAGCTTTTCTTTTAGCAGCTCCTGAATTAGCTGGTTGAATTCCTATTTTCCCGTAGATTTCTTTCATTAATTCTTGAGGGTCAACTTGGTTATCACGAAGAATCTTCGTTGCTAATACTTCCTCACGTAATAAGGCTAATAATAAGTGTTCTGTTCCAACTTGTGGCACTTCGAGGCGTTTTGCTTCATCTGTAGCAGATAAAATCACCTTTTTTGCTCTAGGAGAATAAGGCATTAAATAAGGATCCATCTGTTTACGGTTTGAGCCATATCCAGTCAGTGATTCGATTTCCGTACGAACAATTTCTGCTGTGAGGCCTGCTGCACGTAGTACATGACCAGCAATCCCTTCTTGTTCCAAGATTAATCCTAATAATAAATGCTCTGTTCCAACAGCCTGATGCTTAAATAAAATAGCTTCTCTAGCAGCTAAAACCATCGCACTTTTTGCTTTTGGTGTAAAAATTTCACTCATGGACTTTATCCTTTCTGTTTCTAACGATACTTCAAGTTATCGATTAATTTTTTCATCATAATACTACGAATTTCATCTCCGTTTTTAACAGAAACTGGAAACGTGTCCTTTTCCATCATCAAAGCCATCATTTGGGCTTCACGTTTTGATATTAATTCGTTCTCATATAAATTTTGTAATAAATGATTTGCTTCTCGTACTGATAGTTGAGGCGGAATTAAATCTCCTAAAGTATTTAGAACATCCATTTCATCCACTAAATTTACTTTCATTATGCGGATATATCCACCGCCACCTCGCTTACTTTCTACGACATACCCTTGTTGGATGGTAAAACGAGTATTAATCACGTAATTAATTTGAGAAGGAACGCAATTGAATTGATCTGCAATCTCACTGCGTCTGATTTCTACTGTTTCATTCGAAAGCAATACATTTTTCAAATAACTTTCTATCAAATCGGACATATTTTGATTTTGCATTCATCTTCCTCCTTTAACCTTGACTATATTTGACTTTAATTATACAGAAGTTTTCTCTCCTTGCCAATTATATTGCTTTTAAACAAAAAAAAGAAGCTAAACAAATGTTTAGCTTCTTTTCTTCATAACTATCGGGAATACAGGATTCGAACCTACGACCCCTTGGTCCCAAACCAAGTGCTCTACCAAGCTGAGCTAATTCCCGTAAGAAAAAATGCACCCAACAGGAGTCGAACCTGTAACCGCTTGATTCGTAGTCAAGTACTCTATCCAATTGAGCTATGGGTGCATTGTATATTTAGTTAATGCCGAGGACCGGGGTCGAACCGGTACGGTCATCACTGACCGCAGGATTTTAAGTCCTGTGCGTCTGCCAATTCCGCCACCCCGGCATGGGCCATGGTTTTACATTGGCTAAGCGGAAGACGGGGTTCGAACCCGCGACCCCCACCTTGGCAAGGTGGTGTTCTACCACTGAACTACTTCCGCAAATTTGGTTTTAATGCCGGCTAAAGGACTTGAACCCTCGACCCTCTGATTACAAATCAGATGCTCTACCAACTGAGCTAAGCCGGCTATGAGTGATACAGGGCTCGAACCTGTGACCCTCTGATTAAAAGTCAGATGCTCTACCAACTGAGCTAATCACTCATCAATGGAGGTTAACGGGATCGAACCGCTGACCCTCTGCTTGTAAGGCAGATGCTCTCCCAGCTGAGCTAAACCTCCATTATAATAAAGCGTGGCAACGTCCTACCCTCGCAGGGAGAAACCCCCAACTACTATCGGCGCTAAGAAGCTTAACTTCTGTGTTCGAGATGGGAACAGGTGTATCCTTCTTGCCATCGTCACCACACTTTATTTCTGAAAAAACTTTCGTTCTTTCAAAACTGAATCTATATCCAACTCCATCAATCTACCAGCTATACAACTCGTGGTTAAGTCCTCGACCGATTAGTACTAGTCCGCTCCATGCCTCGCGGCACTTCCACTTCTAGCCTATCTACCTGATCGTCTCTCAGGGGTCTTACTCACTTAATGTGATGGGAAATCTCATCTCGAGGGGGGCTTCACGCTTAGATGCTTTCAGCGTTTATCCCGTCCACACATAGCTACCCAGCGATGCTCTTGGCAGAACAACTGGTACACCAGCGGTGTGTCCATCCCGGTCCTCTCGTACTAAGGACAGCTCCTCTCAAATTTCCAACGCCCGCGACGGATAGGGACCGAACTGTCTCACGACGTTCTGAACCCAGCTCGCGTACCGCTTTAATGGGCGAACAGCCCAACCCTTGGGACCGACTTCAGCCCCAGGATGCGATGAGCCGACATCGAGGTGCCAAACCTCCCCGTCGATGTGAACTCTTGGGGGAGATAAGCCTGTTATCCCCAGGGTAGCTTTTATCCGTTGAGCGATGGCCCTTCCATACGGTACCACCGGATCACTAAGCCCGACTTTCGTCCCTGCTCGACTTGTAGGTCTCGCAGTCAAGCTCCCTTCTGCCTTTACACTCTTCGAATGATTTCCAACCATTCTGAGGGAACCTTTGGGCGCCTCCGTTACACTTTAGGAGGCGACCGCCCCAGTCAAACTGCCCGTCTGACACTGTCTCCCACCCCGGTAAGGGGTGCGGGTTAGAGTGGTCATGTCACAAGGGTAGTATCCCACCGTTGCCTCCTCCGAAACTGGCGTCCCGGATTCTTCAGCTCCTACCTATCCTGTACATGTGACACAAACACTCAATATCAAACTACAGTAAAGCTCCATGGGGTCTTTCCGTCCTGTCGCGGGTAACCTGCATCTTCACAGGTACTATAATTTCACCGAGTCTCTCGTTGAGACAGTGCCCAGATCGTTACGCCTTTCGTGCGGGTCGGAACTTACCCGACAAGGAATTTCGCTACCTTAGGACCGTTATAGTTACGGCCGCCGTTTACTGGGGCTTCAATTCAAAGCTTCGCTTGCGCTAACCTCTCCTCTTAACCTTCCAGCACCGGGCAGGCGTCAGCCCCTATACGTCATCTTTCGATTTTGCAGAGACCTGTGTTTTTGATAAACAGTCGCCTGGGCCTATTCACTGCGGCTGGTATTGCTACCAGCACCCCTTCTCCCGAAGTTACGGGGTCATTTTGCCGAGTTCCTTAACGAGAGTTCGCTCGCTCACCTTAGGATTCTCTCCTCAACTACCTGTGTCGGTTTGCGGTACGGGTCCTATAAATCTTGCTAGAAGCTTTTCTCGGCAGTGTGACATCAGAAACTTCGGTACTAAACTTCCCTCCCCGTTACAGCTTGTCGCATCTGTGATAAGCATTTGACTCATCAGCCGACTCACTGCTTGGGCGTACACTTCCAGTCGTACGCTTTTCTTAGCCTCCTGCGTCCCTCCATTGCTCAAACGATTTATAGAAGTACAGGAATATCAACCTGTTGTCCATCGACTACGCCTATCGGCCTCGCCTTAGGTCCCGACTAACCCTGGGAGGACGAGCCTTCCCCAGGAAACCTTAGTTATTCGGTGGACGGGATTCTCACCCGTCTTTCGCTACTCATACCGGCATTCTCACTTCTAAGCGCTCCACATGTCCTTACGATCATGCTTCTCCGCCCTTAGAACGCTCTCCTACCACTGGACCATAAGGTCCAATCCACAGCTTCGGTAATCTGTTTAGCCCCGTTACATTTTCGGCGCAGGGTCACTCGACTAGTGAGCTATTACGCACTCTTTGAATGATGGCTGCTTCTAAGCCAACATCCTAGTTGTCTGTGCAACCCCACATCCTTTTCCACTTAACAGATATTTTGGGACCTTAGCTGGTGGTCTGGGCTGTTTCCCTTTCGACTACGGATCTTATCACTCGCAGTCTGACTCCCGGATATAAATACATGGCATTCGGAGTTTATCTGAATTCGGTAACCCGAGATGGGCCCCTAGTCCAAACAGTGCTCTACCTCCACGATTCTCACTTCCGAGGCTAGCCCTAAAGCTATTTCGGAGAGAACCAGCTATCTCCAAGTTCGATTGGAATTTCTCCGCTACCCACACCTCATCCAAGCACTTTTCAACGTGCCCTGGTTCGGTCCTCCAGTGCGTTTTACCGCACCTTCAACCTGGACATGGGTAGATCACTTGGTTTCGGGTCTACGTCCACATACTTCATGCGCCCTATTCAGACTCGCTTTCGCTACGGCTCCGACTCTTCATCTTAACCTCGCATGTAAACGTAACTCGCCGGTTCATTCTACAAAAGGCACGCCATCACCCATTAACGGGCTCTGACTACTTGTAAGCACACGGTTTCAGGTACTCTTTCACTCCCCTCCCGGGGTTCTTTTCACCTTTCCCTCACGGTACTGGTTCACTATCGGTCACTAGGTAGTATTTAGCCTTGCCAGATGGTCCTGGCGGATTCCGACGGGATTCCTCGTGTCCCGCCGTACTCAGGATGCTAGTAGAGTTCGTCAAGATGTCGCGTACAGGATTGTCACCTTCTGTGATGGGCCTTTCCAGACCACTTCTGCTATCTTGATGTCTTCTCACGTTCTAGTCCTACAACCCCAACAAGCAAGCTCGTTGGTTTGGGCTCCTCCCGTTTCGCTCGCCGCTACTCAGGGAATCGATTTTTCTTTCTCTTCCTGCAGGTAATGAGATGTTTCAGTTCCCTGCGTGTACCTCCTAATGAGCTATGTATTCACTCATTGGTAACACCCTATGAAAGGTGCTGGGTTCCCCCATTCGGAAATCTTTGGATCTTAGCTTACTTACAGCTCCCCAAAGCATATCGGTGTTAGTTCCGTCCTTCTTCGGCTCCTAGTACCAAGGCATCCACCGTGCGCCCTTATTCACTTAACCGTTGGTTAAATGTCGCATAGCGTTGCGTTTTGTTAAAAAACTCTTTTCGTTAGATGTTACTCTAACTCTCGGTAAATTAATTGGTTATTTGTTGTGATATAGTATTCAGTTTTCAAAGAACAAAATTGAGAGATGAACCTCTCAAAACTAAACAAAGAAGTCTAAACCCTGTAGGGTTCCGTATTACCTTCAATACCTTACGGCACTGAGGTTTATCCTTAGAAAGGAGGTGATCCAGCCGCACCTTCCGATACGGCTACCTTGTTACGACTTCACCCCAATCATCTATCCCACCTTAGGCGGCTGGCTCCAAATGGTTACCTCACCGACTTTGGGTGTTACAAACTCTCGTGGTGTGACGGGCGGTGTGTACAAGACCCGGGAACGTATTCACCGCGGCGTGCTGATCCGCGATTACTAGCGATTCCGGCTTCATGTAGGCGAGTTGCAGCCTACAATCCGAACTGAGAATGGCTTTAAGAGATTCGCTTACCCTCGCGAGTTCGCTGCTCGTTGTACCATCCATTGTAGCACGTGTGTAGCCCAAGTCATAAGGGGCATGATGATTTGACGTCATCCCCACCTTCCTCCGGTTTGTCACCGGCAGTCTCACTAGAGTGCCCAACCGAATGCTGGCAACTAGTAATAAGGGTTGCGCTCGTTGCGGGACTTAACCCAACATCTCACGACACGAGCTGACGACAACCATGCACCACCTGTCACTTTGTCCCCGAAGGGAAAGCTCTATCTCTAGAGTGGTCAAAGGATGTCAAGACTTGGTAAGGTTCTTCGCGTTGCTTCGAATTAAACCACATGCTCCACCGCTTGTGCGGGTCCCCGTCAATTCCTTTGAGTTTCAACCTTGCGGTCGTACTCCCCAGGCGGAGTGCTTAATGCGTTAACTGCAGCACTGAAGGGCGGAAACCCTCCAACACTTAGCACTCATCGTTTACGGCGTGGACTACCAGGGTATCTAATCCTGTTTGCTACCCACGCTTTCGAGCCTCAGCGTCAGTTACAGACCAGAGAGTCGCCTTCGCCACTGGTGTTCCTCCATATATCTACGCATTTCACCGCTACACATGGAATTCCACTCTCCTCTTCTGCACTCAAGTTCCCCAGTTTCCAATGACCCTCCCCGGTTGAGCCGGGGGCTTTCACATCAGACTTAAGGAACCGCCTGCGCTCGCTTTACGCCCAATAAATCCGGACAACGCTTGCCACCTACGTATTACCGCGGCTGCTGGCACGTAGTTAGCCGTGGCTTTCTGGTTAGATACCGTCAAGGCGCTAACAGTTACTCTAGCACTTGTTCTTCTCTAACAACAGAGTTTTACGATCCGAAAACCTTCTTCACTCACGCGGCGTTGCTCCGTCAGACTTGCGTCCATTGCGGAAGATTCCCTACTGCTGCCTCCCGTAGGAGTTTGGGCCGTGTCTCAGTCCCAATGTGGCCGATCACCCTCTCAGGTCGGCTATGCATCACGGCCTTGGTGAGCCGTTACCTCACCAACTAGCTAATGCACCGCGGGTCCATCCATCAGCAGAAGCTTGCGCCTCTTTTCCTCTTCAAACCATGCGATTCGAAGACCTATGCGGTTTTAGCATCCGTTTCCGGATGTTATCCCCCTCTGATGGGCAGGTTACCCACGTGTTACTCACCCGTTCGCCACTAGATTGACCAGTGCAAGCACCGGTCGCTCTCGTTCGACTTGCATGTATTAGGCACGCCGCCAGCGTTCGTCCTGAGCCAGGATCAAACTCTCATGAAAAATTTGAATTTTCATGAGCTTTGAAAAGCTCATTTTAATTACTGACTTATTGTATCTCTTTAAGAGATAAGAAATTGTTGTTTCTTCATTAAAATTAATGAAGTCCCTACACATTTGGTTCGTCTTCTTTGTTCAGTTTTCAAAGGTCAATCGTTGTTTTGCAACAACTTCTATATCCTATCACAGGACATTTTTACTGTCAACAGTTTTTATTCAACTTTTTCAAAGTTTTTTGAAACTGTTTTATAAGCGAACGTTCGCTCAACAGTGATATTAATTTATCATAACCAAGAACTGTTTGCAAACGAAATGATTTATTTTTTAAAAAAATTTTTTAATTCCTTTTTCATTGATTTTTCAATAAAGTCTTTACTTTCTTTTTAGAGGCTCGTATAATAAAGAGTACATCAGCCGAAATAGCTCAGTTGGCAGAGCAACGCACTCGTAACGCGTAGGTCGCAGGTTCGACCCCTGTTTTCGGCATCTATTAGAAAAGCGTTCAAGAAGAGGTCAAATGAATCTTCTTGAACGCTTTTTATTATTATTTTTGTACGAGTATTCACTTTACTCTTTTGGAGCTGAGTAAACTGAAACGTGATTCCCAAAAATTTTAATCTGAACTGGAAGATCGTCTGATTGGTCTCCATCAACGTCAGACTCTAGTTTGGAATCCGATGAAATTTTTATATTTTTTGCTTTAATATATTCGATATTTTCATTTTCAACCACATCCCCTTTTAATATATTAGGAATGAGTGATAGTTTTGAGAAGATAGAAGCATCTTTAAGAATCAATATATTAGCATAGCCATCCTTGTTTTCATCAAACATTTTTTTGTCCGCATAATAGTTGGACAATAGAACAAGTACTTGACTAGCTTCTCCGTGATAGTTTCCATTCTCTGTTTCAACATGAATCATAAACGCTTCATCTTTTAATACCGATTTCATCGTATTAATTGCATAGGCTAAAACCCCATATTTTGTCTTATCTTCAATCTCAACATTGTGAATGGCTTCTGGCAGGGATCCCACACTAAAAATATATCCAAAGTAATGATCGTTAGCTTTCCCAATATCAATAGCGTTGGTATTGTTGAAATCGAGTTCTTCTATCGCTTGGTCAATATCTTGACTGATTTCTAATAATTTTGTAATTAAATTACCTGTCCCACCTGGGATAATCCCTAGTTTAGGAATATATTCTTTTTCAGCTATTCCTGAAATTACTTCATTAACGGTACCATCACCACCAAACACTACTACAGCTTCAGCTTTTTCTTTAACAGCTTCTTCAGCAAAAATAGTTGCGTCTTTCGCTTTCTCAGTTATTCTAGTTTCAACAACGTCAAAATATTCTTTCGCTTTGTTTTCAATTTTTTCTTTATAATCCAAAGCTTTTTCTCCACCAGAAGTTGGATTAATAATAATCATTACTTTTTTCATCCTAAACATCTCCCTATTCTGTTGTTCAAAATCATTTTAAACCTACTTTCGAATAGCTTGCCTTATTAATATTCTAAGTATTTGTAATGCATTATAACATATGATAATGTATTCCTTATCTTTTTTATCTTACTTTAATGGTAATCAATATCTATAAAAATAAGGCCGAGTAATTACCCGACCTTTTTATTTTGTACTAATTTAATTATCTTCAATACTACATCACTGGCTTTTTGCATGCTTTCGAGAGTTACGAATTCGTATTGCCCATGGAGGTTCTCAGCTCCGGTAAATAAGTTTGGAGTTGGGATTCCTTTATAAGTAATAATACATCCATCTGTTCCTCCACGGAATGGTTGAATATCTGGCGTGATACCACATTCTTTATAAGCCTCAATTGCTACTTCAACTGAAGTCATATCGTCTTTTAGGATTTCATACATATTATAGTACTCATCGTAAATCGTACATTCGATACGTGGCACATCATACGTTGCATTTTGCGCATCGACGATTTGTTGGAACTGCGCTTTTCGCTCTTCGAATTTCTCCATCGAGTGATCACGAATAATATATTCCAATTCAACCTTACCGATGTCGCCTGATTGTTTCGATAACATAAAGTATCCTTCGTACCCACTTGTACGTTCTGGCACTTCATCCACTGGCATGTGAGCAAATAGTTTTGCCGCTTCCGCTAAAGCATTCACCATGACATCTTTGGCTTGCCCTGGGTGAACACTAGTCCCGTGAATTGTCACCACTGCACGAGCCGCATTAAACGTTTCATATTCTAACTTTCCTACCACTCCACTATCTAAAGTATAGGCAAATTTTGCAGGCATTCTATCCGCTTTGAAACGGTGTGCGCCCTTTCCAATTTCTTCGTCAGGCCCAAATGCTAACCATATATCGCCATGCGGAATCTCTGGATGAGCCATTAAGTACAAACACGCTTCTAATACCGAAACGAGCCCTGCCTTATCATCGGCACCCAGCAGTGTAGTCCCGTCTGTGGTAATTAGCGTTTCACCGATATAATTCTTCAAATTTGGAAACTCGCTGACCGTCATCACCAAATTTTTCTGGGCATTTAGCAACACATCTTCTCCATTATAATTCTCGTGAATTTGTGGATTGATATTTTCAGCGTTGAAATCTGCGGTATCGACGTGGGCGATAAACCCAATCGCTGGAGCCGTACTTTCTTCTGTTAAGTTACTGGGGAGTAGCGCCACTAAGTAGCTATCCTCTGGATCGAGTTCTACTTTTGTAAAGCCATACCCCACTAATTCATCACGAAGCATCTCTAAAAATTCCCATTGGCTCTTTGTCGTAGGGATGCTAGTTGATTTCAAGTCACTACGCGTATTGATTTTCGCATATCGAATAAATCGTTCTAACATTGTAGGATACATTTTAATAAGAGTCATCTTCTTTCACTTGGTGGAACTCTAAGTCTGCAATGGTTTCACGACCGAACATTTCAATCGCTACTTTAATTTTTTGTTTTTCGTGGTCAAGTTCTACTACTTTACCGCTCATATCGTTGAAGGCACCTTCAGTGATGATTACGTAATCTCCAACAGATACATGTAAATCAACTGGAGCATGTACTTTTTCACCGATACGTCCTAAGATTGCTTCTACTTCTTCTGGTAATAAAGGAGATGGTTTTGAACCCGCACCGTGCGAACCAACGAAACCTGTTACCCCAGGAGTGTTACGAACGACGTACCACGCTTGGTCAGACATCACCATTTCTACTAATACATAACCAGGGAAAGTTTTTTCCACCGTTGTTTTTGTTTTACCATCTTTTACTTCAACTTCCTCTTCTTCAGGAACGATGACACGAAAAATATTTTCTTCCATCCCCATGCTTTGGATACGTGATAAAAGATTTGATTTCACTTTGTTTTCATATCCTGAATACGTGTGTAATACATACCATTCTTTTTCCATTAATACTCCTCCTTAAAGAATCAACAACATTTTTCCATACAAAAAAACCTTCAAGATGAAGGTTTTTTTCAACTGCTTTTAGTATATCACTAATCACTATAAAGTACTATTATTTTAAAAGGAATGTAATGAGTTGATGAATCCCATAGTCCACCACAGCAAAAAAGCCTAATGCTACTACCACTGTAATAATTACTGTAATAGTATATTTGTTTACTTCTTTACCTGTTGGCCATGTTACTTTTTTCATCTCTTTAAAAACATTTGATAAAAAACGCATGCTGGGTCTCCCTTTCCTCTTTATTTTGTTTCACGATGTAGTGTTTGTTTATTACAATATTTGCAGAATTTTTTGATTTCTAAACGTTCAACTCGACGATTTTGACCAAGAGTAATGGTGTAATTTCTTGATCCACATACACTACAAGCTAACGCTGCTTTTTTCTGTGCCATTCTTTCACTACTTTCTATAAATCCATATCTATTTAATCATAAGGAAACAGTGAAATTTTGTCAAGTCAACACTAGTAGCCTAATAATATTGCTACAAGAAGCAGAATAATTTGTAAAGAATGAATCATTACCATATTTTTAATGGCTAAAGCAAAGGTTGTTTTCTTATCTTGTACAGCTTTGAACTGCTGAATATGTTTATAAATAGGAATTCCAACTACAAGAACACCAAGCAGGATCCATGGCACAACTCCTAACAATACAGCTAGTAGAATCGCCCCCAACGCAACTGCATAAAGCACTTGATACACCACTAAAGCTTGTTTCTTTCCAATATAGTAAACCAATGTATAACGGTGGTTGGTAATATCCGTTTCTAAGTCACAGATATTGTTGCTTAACATAATATTGGCAATCGTACAAACAAGTGGCAATGATAACAGAAACACCTTTAACTGAGCAACGATATCCAGTTGCATCGTTAAAATACTTCCGTCTAACTGCACGCCTGCAAAAATAGTTCCTTCTGGCACATTTAAAAATACCGTAATCCAGAAAATCCCGAATCCCATCGTGAAACCTGACAACACTTCACCAAGAGGCATCCGAGAAATCGGAATTGGACCAAAAGTATAGAACACACCGATAAAGAAACAAAGTGCTCCGACCATTAACAAAATAATATTCGTGCGCACCACAAGAACGATTCCAAAAACTGTAGCTACTGCAAACAGAATCCCGAATACTTGCCACGCTTTTTTCACCGTTATACTACTTGTTCCAATCACATTATGATGATCACGATAGTCAGAGTTCTTTGCTTTTACATAGTCCATCAAATTATTCATAACGGTCGTAGCCATATCAAATGACAACATTCCAATAAAGAAGAGGCACATATTAAGAAGATTAATTTCTTTAAATAATATAAAAGAATAGCATAAAGCAGTTAAAAATGGGAAAACGCTAGCCAATTTCGTTCGCAATTCCACTAATTCAATAAATTCTTTTTTTGACATCATTCTATAGACTCCTTCAACTCAAGTGCTCCGTTTGTTAGTTTGAAAGTCTCTTTAATCGAATCGGATACATAGACCTTTTTATCCTTTGTCACAAAAATGACATCCACATCTTTATGGCTATTTGCATATTCCAGACCTTCTTTTACCCCTACAGAAAACATCGAAGTCGATAAAGCATCTCCTTTAGTCGAACGATTTACAATCACCGATACTCCTTCGATATTATTCTCATAAGGATAGCCCGTTTTTGGATTTAGAATATGATGGTAGACTTGATTGTCCACTTTTAAATAACGTTCATAGATTCCTGAAGTGACGATTGTTTTATCTTTTTCTAAAATCGTCCCTAAAGTTGTTCCACGCGATTCTACTGGATCTTGAATTCCTACATTCCAAGCCACCCCATTTCTTGCAGGGGACCCTCCCATAACAACAATATTTCCACCTAAATCGATAACGGCAGTCGTTACTCCTTCTTTAGCAAAATAATCCCAAACCTTATCGGCAATATATCCTTTGGCAATCCCGCCTAAATCCAATTTCATTCCTTTTTTCTTTAGGAAAACGGTTTGGTCAGCATCATTCATCTCTACTTCCTTATAATCAACAAGAGGAAGGACTGCATCAATTTCTTCTTGAGTAGGTTTTTTGGCATCATCAAATCCAATATGCCAAAGCGACGTTAATGGTCCCACAGTAATATCAAACGACCCATTAAACTCCGCACTATATTCCAATCCTAATTTAATGAGCTCATAAACATCTGAACTGACCTTTACAGGCTTTTCACCCGCAGCAATGTTTACTTCATCCACTTCAGATCCGGAAGCATTTACAGTAATTCTCTTTTCTAAATCTTTAATCATCTCCAAAGCACTCTCGATTAAAGCCTCTGAATTAGGATGATAGACAGACAATGAAACAGCCGTTCCTAATAAGAAATCTGTCTTTTTAACCGGAGATTTAATGATTTCTCTTGGAGTTTTAATTGATGCCCCCGAAACTGTGTCGGCTTCATTATTCGATTGATTCTGGCAAGCAGCTAAGACAGCTGTCCCCATCACTGCCATTAGCCCCCATGTCATCCACTTTTTTCTCATAACACTCTCCTTCTCATTCACCTTATATATTGTATCGCATTTTTCATAAAAACTAAACTTTACCTTAGTAAATCCTCACACTATTTCCAATCAATAAACTAAAAACTCCTGCACGAAAAGTACAGGAGTTCAGAGTCTTCACTTGTAATCCATTAGTTTTTTGGTGCTTCTACTTTAATTTCAGTAGTATCGCCTTTTTTAGCAGCTTCAATTAATTTGTTTGCATATTCCACAAATGAAGTATGTGCGTTTGTTGCTCCTGCTACTACTTCAACATCTTTAGGATTTTGTTTAGAAACAAGACCTTCATTGTATGCTTTAAAGTATTCAGCTGGTCCAGTACCCAATTTATCTTTCATTGATTTTTCGTATGCAGCATCTGCTGATTTACGTTCACCTTTATCGTTTAAGTTGTCATAATCAGATTTAGTGATTTTTCCACCTTCAACAGTAATCGTAAATTCAACATGCCAACCACGTTTGTCAGCAGCTGATACTAATTTATAAGTACCATCTTTTAAAGCTGCATCAGATTTTTGTGCCGCCGCTTGTGTAGTTGCAGTTTGTGTTGTAGATGCTTGTGTTGTTGTTTTGCTTGAATCTGTTTTGCTGTTTCCGCCACATGCTGCTAAAACAAACACAGATGATAATAATACTGCTGTTGCAGATAAAGATTTTTTGATAGTCATGGTTTTTACCATCCTTCTCTATATTTTATATTTCGTAACATCTATTATAGCATATCACGGGCAAAAGTCTAGTTTTCTCTGGAATTTTGTTCTTCTTTTCACTTAAAGGAATAAAGTGAAAAAGGTGTTTTCTGAAATGAAAACACCTTTCTTTGTGAATGAATAGTTATTAATATTCTCTCTGCAATAAACGGCTTGTGATATCAAACAACATCGCTTTCACATTCTTTTCTGGCAGTCGTTCAATTTGTTGCAAAGCGCGATCCGTATATTTTTTGGCTAATTCTTTTGCAGACTCTACTCCACCAGATTTTAATACCAGTTGTTGCACTTTCTTTCTTTCCACTTCAGAAATAAGCTCCTTTTTTTCTAGAAGTGGGAGCAATTCCTTCTCTTTTTTGGACAAAGCCATAATGAGCGGTAAAGTATACACCCCTTGAGCTACATCCTCTAATACCGGTTTTCCAAATTGATGAGCATCAATTTCATAATCTAAGATATCATCTAAAATTTGGAAAGACATTCCTATCGCATGACCAATTTGTCTTGCTCTTGCTTCTTCTTTCAAGACTGAAAACTGTTCTCCCATCACACAACTTAACATAAAAAGTTGCGCTGTTTTCCCTTCAATTCTCTTCAGATAGTCTTGAACCGTCACATCTAAACGATAACGTTCTTCCATTTGAGACAGTTCCCCTTGAATCACTTGCATCATTCCACTCGTGGGAATTTGGATATTCACTAAATCTTTGCTATAGGAAGATAACAGTTGATAACAAACCGTCAATAAATAATCCCCTGCATAAATGGCTACTCGATTCCCCAATTTTGCGCTAATCGTCTCTTGACCTCTTCGAACGCTAGATTCATCTATCACATCGTCATGGAATAATGTAGCCACATGTAATAGCTCCAAAGCAGCCGCAATAGCAAGAACTTCTTCTTTATTTCTATTGTCGTTCCACATAGAGAATAGAATCAAATATGCAGGACGAACCATTTTCCCCCCTGAATCAAGGACTGATAAAATTGCATCCTTAATAGCCTTATTCTCTATTTGAATGGAATCTCTCATTATTTTTTTTACTTGTTTTAGTTCTTCGTGAAGTTCTGGATAATTCATCCACATTGGATGTACAGCCGTCATATATTTTCTCCTTCAAATCGACTTTTAAAAAAAGAAGCCGACAAAATTGTCGACCTCATTATACCATATCCTATTTTACAAGTTGGTTTCCTTGCTTATCGAAGCCATAGATTGCTTTCGATTTACCATACCACCATTTTCCAGCTGTTCTTTGGAACCAAGGAATGAAGTAGTAGTCTAAACCAAACGCGCGACCTGAGCCGTTCATTAATGCAATCGCAGCAGGAACAAACCACATGTTTACCCAGTAGAACATTCCTGATAAACAGAATGTTGCGACTAAACCGATTGTCACTGCGTTTACAATCCAAGTTAAGAAACCAGCCATAATAGCAAGACCGATTGCTAACTCTACAAAGGACATTACTTTTTGCATTAAATGTGCAACTTCAACATTAGGAATCATAATTTGCATGATTGAAGCAAACCAATCTGGCATCTTTTCTAATACCATTGCTGGTTGTTCCCCATATGAATAGTTGAAACCGAATGAAACGACTTGAGTAGCTGTTTGTGCTGCTGTTTCTGTAGCACCACTTGCAGCTGAAACAGCTTCAGTTGCTCCACTTGCAGCAGAAGTTGGTTCTAACAACCAAGGGAATGGGAATGCTAAATGAGTTCCATCAATCCAACTATGAGCTCCCCATAAACCAAAGATTTTCTTCAAGCCTTCAATTGTCCACATACCACCGTAGAATAATCGAAGCGGCACTGACCATAATACATTACCGTAGCGTGATAGGTGTCCACGGAAGATATTACGACGGTTTTTAATATGGAAGAATTCATGGAATACATATTGAATCGCATAGTATAAGGAGAAAATCTCAAGGAAATATTTAATATTTACTAAGTGTTTCATCAACATTGCGAAAAATCCACTTAAGTGCCATTTCCCCATCAAGAAAGCAACGCCGTAGTGAGATCCAATAGAAACCATGAATCCATCGTATTTTCCTTTGTAAGCAACTTTTGAAGTATTGTTAATTGATGCAATAATATTTTTCGCTGCTGTTTTACCAGTTTGTTCAGCCGCTTGTACAATTTGTGGATGTGGGCGGTTTTCTTTATCTGGTTCTTCATAGTACGCTAAGTCTCCAACAGCAAAAATATCTGTTTCGCCATCGATTAACATATTCTCATTAACGACTAAACGTCCAGCTCTTGCCGCTTTAAACCCAAACACTTCTGCTTCAGTGTTTGCTTTAACGCCTGCTGTCCAGAATAGTGAATAAGTTGGAATTACTGTACCGTCTGCTAAGCGAATGCTATTTTGCTTCACTTCGGAAATTCCGTTTCCTTTAATCACTTTGATGCCGCGTTTTACCATGAAGGCTTCTGCTTTATCCGCATCGTTTGCATCTAACATGTTTAAGATAGTTGGAACGGCTTCAATAATATATAAGTCAAAATCTTCTTTATCTAAATTGTATTCATGTGCTAACACTGGAATCCAGTCCATTAATTCACCGACTAGTTCAACCCCAGTAAATCCGGCACCACATACCGCAAACGTTAATAACGCTTTACGTTTTTGAGGGTCATGTTCTTTAGCTGCTTTTTCAACACAGTTAAGGATGTGTTTACGCATTTTAACAGCATCTTCCATTGACCATAACGTAAATCCATTTTCTTTAACACCTGGGACGCCGAAGTCATTTGCTTCTCCACCCATTCCAAGCACTAAATAATCATAAGAGAATTCACCATGTTTTGTGCGAACTACTTTATTTTCTTTATCTAAGTTCGTAACTGTATCTGTTACTAAGTTGACATTTTTTGAACGAGCAAAAATCTTTTGTAAGTCGTATTGAATCGCATCTGGTTCAACACGTCCCCCAGCAACTTCATGTAATTCCGTCATATAAGTTAAGTAAGGATGTTTATCAATCAATGTAATCGTAACATCTTTATTCTTTTTCAACTTATGTGACAATGTTTTGGTAGCAGCAACTCCGGCAAAACCTGCACCGATTACTACAATGTTTGTTTTTGTCATTGTAAATCCCCCTTGAGCTTTATCACTTTAGTAGTATAGTCTATAATTGTGCTTTTGTCCATAGGATTGTCTTTTTCTTCACGAAGAAACCCTTCTATTTTTTAGAAAAATATTGAAGAACTTTAATATGAGCCAACGCGTAATTTGCGGCAACCCCAACAGCTATACCTGCAAAGATTCCAACGATTGACATTGCTGGTAAATATAAGAGCACCGTCCACGATTTAGCCATCCAACTTGCTACCATCAACTGCCCTACATTGTGCAGAATTCCACCAGTAGCACTCACTCCAATCATGCTGACACGCTTTTCACCAAGTTGCTTTACAAGATACATTCCGATAAAGCTGACAAGGGCACCCATACCACTATATAGAAAAGTAGAAAAAGTCCCTCCAAGAACGGTTGTCAGCAACGTTTTCATCACAATGACAAAGACGACCTCTTTAAACGATAAAGTATATAAACTAATTAAAGTTACTATATTCGCCAATCCCAACTTAGCCCCTGGTGCAAACGCAAAAGGAAACGGAATGGCTTGTTCCAACAACCCTAAGACAATTCCTTGAGCTGTTAATAATGCGATAAAAACAAGTTTTCTTAAATGACTACTTTTCTGCATTCCATTCTCCTTTCAATCTTTTTTAAAAAAGGCCGGAAACTTCTTCCAGCCTTTTGACTATTTTTTACGTCTTACTAATAATTTGTTCTTTAAGCTGACTGCTTTAGGCGCCCAAGTATGGAACACTTCAAACCAGAACTTAGAGATTGGCATATCGAACTCACCGATATATTCGACTAACTCAGGATCAAACGATTGCTTAAAGCCGTTAATACCACCATGATGTTCTTGGTCTTCAGAAACTCCAAAGAAGTCGAATGAGCGAATGCCTTTTTCATCATAAAGAGTTTGCATAATCCACGATACAAGCGCTTTGTTCGCATTCAATCCACCATCGTCAGTAATATTAGCCCCGTATAAGTAGTACGCTTTATCGAGGTACGTCACTACAAAAGCTCCACTAACTACTTTCCCTTCTGGATACTGTTCTAAGTCGCCTTTTACACGGTCAATTTCCTTTTCATATTTTTCAATATTTACTTTTAGAGAGTCGATTTGTTTTTGAACATTTTCAATTCGCTTAGGATTATTAAGGGTTCCCAATTGTCCTGTTAACTTATCGAACTCTTTTTGCGCAGTTTCTAAGCGATTTGTCGCAAATGATAATTGGACATTATAGTCTACTTTGGCAAAGTATAAATCCACCATGCCTTTAGGGTGAAGGTGTTGGTACATTGTTGTTAAATACTCGATACTTCGGGCAACGTATTTGTCACGTTCAGCCGTAATCTTGTTCAATTCATCATAGATTGGCATATCTTCAAGCGTTCCTTTGTAGCAAACAACTCCTTGTTTTTTGGCTACATTCACTTTATAACGCTCTTTCTTATTGAACGTTTCAACGATGCCTTTCCCTTCATCTTTCAATGATAAAATCATTGTTAAACGCGGTTGAATCCCGTCGAACCCTAAATCCATAGGGCGTTCGACAAAACCAGACGCTAAAATGTTATTGCGGAACTCTTCATTGTTGAATCCACCTTCGACCATTTCGAACTTGTTTGTCCATTCACGCCATTGTAACTCTGGGTCAATCTTTAATCCAAATGCATTTTTATCTTTTAAATACACTTTTAAAGTCGCAAAGACCGATTTTAATTGTTCTGCATTTGTATAATCCGTTACAATCCCACGAGGCGCGTACGCTAAATACTTATTCACTCCGGGTAATTTACGGTAAAGAATCATCGCAGCTGCAACGGGTTCATGAGCATCTGTCATGACCAGCAATACATCTTTTGTCCATGAGCCATCTGCCTTCACTTCACCCCATTCAGGCGTTTGAAAAACCGTTCTGTTGGCTTGTGTTTCCATAAAAGAATGATACTCTTCTAACGCATTCGACATCTCTTTTATATACATGTGTGCACTCTCTTTCTTATCATGTTTCCTTATCAGTATTACACTTTCAGCAAAATATGTCAAAACTTTACGAAGAGAAAGCTTTATGTATCAATGGAAATGGGTGTTGGTTAAAGATATCTGTATCAAAAACTGAATTGTAACATATAAGTTACGTAACTTATATGTTACATTTTGTTTTTTGTACAAAAAAGAGCGCATCACGACGATACGCCCTTTGATTTAATCTTTTAGAATAGTTTTAAGTATTGATCTAATTCCCATTGAGATACTTGACTACGATATGCAGCCCACTCAAAACGTTTCGCTTCGATAAAGTTGTCTAAGATATGACTTCCTAATGCTGATTGAACGGTTTTATCTTGTTTCAAGTATTCAATCGCTTCGTTTAATGTTCCTGGTAAATCATCAATTCCTGCTTCCTTGCGTTCTCGAGCAGACATCGCATAAATATTGCGGTCAATAGCTGCAGGAACTTCCATTTTTTCTTTAACCCCTTCAAGCCCTGCCGTTAAAATCGCAGCCATTGCTAAATATGGGTTCGCAGATGGATCCACGCTACGCAATTCAATACGAGTTGAAATTCCACGAGATTCTGGAATACGGATTAGCGGCGAACGATTACGTGCTGACCACGCAATATATACAGGCGCTTCGTATCCTGGAACTAAACGTTTATACGAGTTTACGGTTGGGTTACATACCGCTGTTAGAGCTTTAGCATGTTTCATCACTCCTGCGATAAAGTGACGGCAAGTGTCGCTAAGGCGTTGGTCACCGTTTTCATCGAAGAACGCATTCTTTCCTTCTTTGTCAAATAACGATAAGTTGAAGTGCATTCCGCTGCCAGCAATTCCAAATACTGGTTTCGGCATGAAAGTTGCATGTAATCCATGTTTACGCGCAATTGTTTTTACCACCAGTTTGAAGGTTTGAATGTTATCGCAAGCCGCAACCGCATCAGAGTATTTCCAGTCGATTTCATGTTGGCCAGGCGCTACTTCGTGGTGACTTGCTTCAATATCAAAACCAATCTTTTCTAATTCAAGAACGATTTCGCGACGGCATTCTTCCCCAAGGTCGATTGGTGCTAAGTCGAAGTAGCTTCCTTGGTCGTTTCCTTCAAGGGTTGGTTCGCCGTTTTCATCTAGTTTGAATAAAAAGAACTCTGGCTCTGGTCCTAAGTTGAAGTTTGAGAACCCTAATTCTTTCATTTCGTTTAACACACGTTTTAAATTTGAACGAGGGTCCCCCGCAAATGGTGTTCCGTCTGGTTTGTAAACATCACAGATTAAACGCGCGATGGTACCATGTTTACTGCTCCATGGAAATACCACCCAAGTTGAAAGGTCTGGATATAAGTACATATCACTTTCTTCAATACGAACAAATCCTTCAATTGAAGAACCGTCAAACATCATTTTGTTGGCCAATACTTTATCTAATTGTGTAATTGGCACTTCCACGTTTTTAATGGTTCCTAGAATATCCGTAAAGATCAATCGTAAGTAACGAACATCTTTCTCTTCTACCTGTCTTCTAATCTCTTCATGTGTAATCATTGGCTTCCTCCTATAAGTTCCATTTTTCTCCGCCAGAGTAGCGGCTAATATGCATAATCTCGTCGTAGAAGATTCGTCGGACATCCTCATCCGTCAGCGTTTCTTTTACGATCTCTTTTGTTACGGGATTTGTATTTTTATTGAAAATTTTCTGAATGGCCATAATGGTTAATCCATCAGCCAAATAATCTTTAATTTCCAATAAGCGATCGACATCATTCAAGGAATACATGCGACGGTTCGTCTCAGAACGTTCAGGAATTACCAATCGCTGTTCTTCATAATATCGAATTTGTCTTGCAGATAAATCGGTCAGCTTCATCACTGTTCCGATTGGAAAGACGGCTAGTGAACGTCGTAATTCCTTTTCACCCATCAGTCTTCCTCCTTTATGTAAGTATATTCTAAAAAACATTTTGAGTCGTTGTCAAAATCTGTCTTACCTCTTATGTTAGATAATATAACATGAATAATGGGGTATTGTCTCAGTTAAGCTTTCGCCAGCTGAGAAATACCCCATTTTATGTCAGATGTGCTGTTATCATTTTATCCATCAATCTTTACATAACGTGCACCTCCTTTGTTTATTTTTCATGATTTTCTTACTCTTTTTTGGTGGACTCACCTCATTTGTTAAAAAATGTTTCAATTACTTCTTTCGTCTTCATGTTCTGGTGGACCCACCCCTTTCAAGGTTCCTAGAAATGATTATCGGCCTTGTCTACCGCCTGGACCTCCTTGTCCTGGTTGTCCTCCACCAGGTCCACCTTGTCCAGGTCCTCCACCAACATTAACTGCTTGTTTTGAAGCTGTAGCCGTTGTTGTGTTTGAACCAACTTTAATCGTATATTTTTCGCCCTCTTTAATATCTTGGCTACTGATTAATACTGTTGAGAACGACTTAGAGGCTTTTAAGCTTGCGACAGTTTTCCCTGAAGAATCAACTACTTCAACGGTCGAGCCAGCCGTTCCTTGAATGCTTGCCATTAAGTAAGCTTGATTAGAGTCATTACCGAATCCCATCGTCATTTGTCCATTGTCGACAAAGAGTACCGTACCACCGTTTAATGTTGCGGTATCGTCATAGTCAAGAGCTCCATTTGCACCGCTTGTTGGACCATTAACAACGACTGTTCCGCCATTAATTTCAATTGATCCGTTAGCATCAAGACCGTCCCCTTCAGCGTCTACGGTTAAGGTTCCTCCGTCAATCACAATCTTCACATCACCTGCTTGCTCTAAGTTTTTCGCATTTGCGGCTTCAGATTTTACTTTCTTCGTTTGTTGACCTGGACCTTGCTCGTCAGAGGATTCTAACGTCCAATCTTTCGCGTTTAATCCATCGTCAGAAGATTTTACGGTAATCGTGCCACCGACTTGATGAATCAATCGAGCCTCAAGACCTTCTTCACTCTTTTGTACGTCAATTGTCGCGCCTTCATCGATGAGCAGCGTATTCGAAGCGTTAATTCCGTCGTCTCCAGCATTGACGGTGATATTCGTATTGACTAAGTAAACATTTCCTAGCAATACATCATCCTCGTTATCTGAGTGAATGCCATCTTCATCGGCTGTTAAGTTTAGTGTCGCACCCGATACGTTCACGAAGTCATTCGCTGCAATTCCGTGTTTTTTGGCTGTTGTAGTGATGGTTGCATCTACAATGCGAATGCCGTCTTTCGATTTAATGGCATTACTTGCTGCGCCTGTGACGGTTAATGACCCTTTCCCGTTAATCGTTAAGTCACTATCGGAGTAGATGGCTCCTTTGACCGTTGATGTTGATTCATCGGCCACTTCATTTTTCGTTCCATCGGCTAGCGTTAAAATCACTTTTTTCGCCGTGTCCACTAATAATGGAGCTTCTGTATTCTTCAATGTTACGTTCTTAAAGACGATTTGTACTTCATCTTCCTTTCCCGCTGCCACTTTCAATTGAACTTTCGATGCCGTTCCTTCTACGATGTATGTTCCAGCTTTAGTGATTTCCACTGTGCTTCCATTCACTGTTACCCCTTCACCTGAAGCGGTTGCCGTTGTCCCTTGCAACGAAATTTTTGAAGCGGTTGATTCATCGTAAGTTGCTGTTAAATCGGACGTTTCAAAATAAGAAGTCGTCTGCTCCTTTGAAGTTGTAGATGTCTTAGTAGTAGTTTGCGCTTGTGCTTCTGCTTGGCTTAATACGCTTTGTGATCCGCAAGCAGCCAAACCTAGAGAGATAAATAATGTTGTTGTCAATAACCATTGTTTTTTATGTTCCATCTCGTTCTCCTCGATTCCTTTTCTTGATGGTTTTAGTATACGAAGCGAACTTAAAATGAACTTAAAACAAAAAAGAGGTGAGCAAATTCACCTCTTTGTCTTATAATTTTGTTTCAATGTATAGTACTTTATCTTTTTTAACAGCCTTTTGCCAAGTGACATATCCACTTAAAGGAGCAATGAAGGTTATCCACAGATAGACTAAAACATACTGAAAAATTGTTCGAAACACTAAACTGATGAACCCTCCAAATCGAATATATCCACTTAAAAAGTTATCGATATGTCCACCTTGATAACTCCAATAAGAATAATGCCAAAAAACAAATGACAAAACTCCTAACAGGAGCGAAACAATATTGCTTAATAAACCTGGCATAAACCCAGCTGTAATAGAAGACCAAATAATAGTAATTACAATACAGCAAAGGAGTCTGCGAATAAAGTATCTTTTTCTATATTCGGGAGTTAAATGATTTTGAATCGATTCCCAAATTCCGAAAATACTTTTATCATTTCCGCCTTCTCCACCAGGTAAAACATATTGTTTTTCTTCTTTCACTTCATTATCAAATTCTTCTGCCATCAGTACGCCTCTCTTTCTATTTTGATTAGACCATACATTGTTTAATAATCGCATTTGGAATATCATTTAAATCTTCCAATCCATTATCAAACATATAGACTGCTAATTTTCGTAAGATTTTTTCGTTTTGATTTCTTACCCATCGACCATTACTATGATCATTGGTTTTTTCTAAATTATTTTCAATCAACGCTTTATACGCCTCTGCATCTACCGTATACCCATTTTTCGCAAGTTCATCCAACCCAATTTGCACAAGTTGTTCGTAAGTATAGTCCTCAAAAACAAAGGTATTTGGAATTCTGCTTCGAAGTCCTTCGTTCATTTCTAAAAATCTTTCCATATCTTTCGTATAGCCTGCAAAGATAATAACCAAATCTTCTCGATGATCTTCCATAAATTTCAAAATTTCGTTGATAGCTTCAATTCCAAAATCATTTTCACCACCTACCGCAAGCGTGTATGCTTCATCAATAAACAATACCCCGCCTAAAGCAGATTCTAAAATTTCTTTTGTTTTTTGAGCGGTATGACCAATATATTGTCCCACTAAATTACTTCTAGAAGTTTCAACATATTTACTAGAAGCAATAATGCCATTTTCATGTAATAATTGTCCCATTAATCGAGCGACCGTTGTTTTACCAGTTCCTGGATTCCCTAAGAATAATGAATGTAAGTTAAACCCTGAAGTCGCAAATCCTTTTTCCTTACGGATTTTATTCATTTTAGAAATAGCGATAAATTCCTTGACTTCACTCTTCAAGTTCTCTAACCCTATCATTTCTTCTAATCTCTCACTGGCTGTTTTTTCACCATAATATTCTGTAGTCACTTCTCGATCATCAAACATTAATTGATTATCACTGTCTAGTAAGATGTCTTGTTCTTCATTTGTCAAAATAGAGACGGTCTTTTCTGCAGATAGATGAGATCCACGTTCAATCTTAATATCTGGATTTTTTTCAACCCCAATAGCAAGAAGCTTTAATTCTAGAGAACTTCTGTCACTTAGGAATAAATTCACCTTGCCATTATCTCGACCGCCAATAACTAAGGCATCCCCTGTTATTTGGGAACTCTCTGTCATCATAGCCGTCTCTACCACACAAAGTTGATTGTGAATCGTCGCTTTTGACCCTTTACTTTCAAAAGTGTTTACAACAGTCGAATCGATCGTCGCTTTCGAATTTTCTAAATAGAGAGCACTCGTATAATTTTCTAGCGCATGTAAATAAATGATTTTCGACTCTTTTGTAGAAATTTGCGAATCTCTACAAAGCACAATCGGGTAATCTTCAACCCGTCCCTGAGCAGAAACTGTTGAGTCGAGAATAGAGATATTGGAATTGTCGTTTGCAACAATGGCATTTTTACCTTCCACTTCTACCTTGGAATGTGCAATTTCTAAATCCGTATGCTCGAGAATGATATGTGAATACAAATCTGTTTGAGAAAATTTTAATGTAGAATCTTTAGCGGCAATGCACGAAGCAGCTCTCACAAAAGA